>NZ_KV803983.1:0-6569 GCF_001811255.1 Corynebacterium sp. HMSC068H04 | reverse complement strand
GAACCACCCCACACACCCGCACCCACAAAGCAGACGCAAGCACGCAAGGTGGCACGACCGACGCGGAGGGCTTGGGGGTTGTGTTCCACGGGAGTTGCACTCGGGTAAGCCCTGGGGTGGTCAGGCCATAATCTGTAGTCGCGTAAATTCCCGGAGTCAGCTTTGCTGGCGAGGACAATTGGAGCGGTGGGGTAGTGCAGGTGACGATAGTCGTTAGGTTCTGCTTTTCCTATTGCTATTTTCATTGCTATTGCGCTAGCTATTCATTGTGCTATATCACTTGCTATTGGGTGTGCTAGTTGTTGGGTTTGTCCTGGTTGTCCTGGCTTTCACCGAGGAAGGTCTCGTAGCGGGCACGAGCTTGGCGTTGTTTGTGCCCTTCTTCCACAAAGAGGGTGTAGAGCTCGTCTTCGGCGGCGGTGTCGGCCAGGCGGGCGAGTGTGGCGGTCATTGCTGCGAATTGGCGGCGGTAGGAGGCGCTGGCTACTTGCTGGGCGTAGCTATCAAGGGTAAAGGGGTTGACGTCGAGGGTGGTCAGCATCTGGATTAGGGAATCTACGTCGCCAAGTGGGATTCCGCTGTTTTCGCCTTGTGCTCGTAGTGCGCTGCGGATGCTAGCAGCGTCGCAGGGGCGATGCTGGGCGAGCTGGTCTTTTATTGTGGCGAAAACGGCTGCGTAGTTGGTTTCGTAGAAGTCTGCGACGTGAAGTCTGTCTACTTGTCGATGTAGTTCATCTTCGTTGCGGGTGATTAGTAGTGCGGCAAGTAGGAGAGCTTCGGGATTGTCGGTGGCATGGCCGTCCATGCCGGATGTGTAGTCCTCGCTCATTGAGACGGCCTTTCTGGTTAGTCCTCGTTCTGGCGGCGCCAGGCGTTGAGGAACAGTTGGGCAATGGGCAGGTTGAGGTTGTAGGACAGCTCTCGGATCACCATGTATTCAGCAACGGGGATGCGGATGAATACCGCATGGCCTTCGAATCCGCTTCCGGGTCCGCGTAGCGGGCGGTCGTAGGTGAGGTCTCCGACGGCTCCGGTTTCTGGGTCGGTACGCAGTGCGTTGAGTAGTTGGGCACCGAGTCCTGGTCCGCCTTCTTCTTTGATTCGGGTCATGGTGGCGTGGATTTCGGCGGGGACTTTGACGGTGGTGGATTTAGTTCCGCCTGCGTCGATGAAGTCGTCGGTTTTAAGCTTGCGTGTGGTCTTGAGCAGGTAGTTGTCTGCGTCGTTGACTACTGCGCTGGTTCCCTGAGGCGCGGTACGTGTGGCCGGACGGGCACTGGGGCTGGTTGTGGAGTTCTTGCCTTTTTTGAGTGCGCGGGCGGCAATGTTTTTGCCAAGGTTGCTGTTAGCCATTGAGGATCTCCAGTACTTGGTTGAAGAGGAAGTCGTATCCGTAGAGCTGGTCGCGTTTGTTAGCGGGCCAGGTTCCGGTGGCATTGCCGAGTGCGGCGCGTTGGGGGATAGGTGGCCATAGGTAGGGGATTTCTGCTTCTTTAAGGATTTCTTTGCAGTCCTCAACAGTCTTGGATGAGCGGTTCCACATGGTAAATAGCACGCGGTAGTCGGTGCCGTTGGGAACACCTCGTTGTGCGGTGGTGATTACTTGCTCTAGTTCGGTGACTGTTCCCTTGGTGGGGATGAGGACGAGGTCGGAGTTTTTGGCGACTTCTTGAATCATGGAGTGGTCGCCTGGGGGGCCGTCGACGATGACGATGTCGTCGTTGGGGATTTTTTTGAAGGCCTTGAGGATTTGGTTGTAGTTGCCGGAGTGGAGGGTGACGTCCGCATAGGGAAGGTTGGGGTTATCTTGGTGGTTTTCTTCGGCAATTTCATGCCAGGAGCTAAGCGTTCCTTGGTTGATGTCGGCGTCGATGATGTGGATGGGGACGTTGACTTTGTCGGAGTAGTAGGCCGCGGCGGCAAGCCAGACTGTGGAGGTGGTTTTTCCGACTCCGCCTTTGGCGTGGAGTAGGGAGATGACAGGCATGTTCTGTCCTTTCAATCGGTGTCAAGTGCAGCTCAGAGCATTTTCCGTGCTGTTAGTGCTCAACTTTATCATGCTTGCTATTGCTATTGCAATACCCATTGCTATTGGTTTAGCTATTACTTTAGGGGTTGACGCAGGTCAGTGGCTATGGCTAGTATTTAGGTGTCAAGTGATTAGAATTTTCCTTTTAATCGGCAAATTGGCCCCGGCTTCGGCTGGGGCCTTTTTGCTTGCTCCGGTTGCAGGAAGTGGGATAGCAAGTATTCTGTGGGTGTCCGCTATGGGCTTCCCCCGAGCCTTGTCGGACGGAAGGAAAAAGCCGACCCCCGAGCGGCTTCTCCCCAGTGCCCCCTGTGAGCGCGGCCTGGGGAGTTTCCTCTATTGTGCACCTTCTAGCCGCTCTTTGAGGCTGGCGGCTAAGTTGAGAAGCTCGACTGAATTATCTGCGGGCCGCTGTTGAGACAGGTTCCGCTGTGCCGCGCGCACAAGCTTAGCGAGCCTTCCGGCGTCGCGGGCCAGTGGGGAAGTGGAAGGCAGTTCCGCCTGTATTACCTGTAAGTGCTTGGCGGCGCTGTTGGCAGCGTCTAGCGCATACTCGTAGTCTCCAGTATCCCCGTGGGCTTTGATAAACAACGCGCACAGGTGCGCGCCCTGGGCTTCACGAACAATGGCTGACATTTCCCGCCTCTCCTGGCTATGCCGCTTTCCAAGTTCTTTTTAATTAGGATAAAAGCATGGTCGATGCAGAAGAATTCATATCTAAATTGAAAGAAACGGGCTTGAACGGGGGCGAAGAAGTCATCCTTGTACACGACGCTTCTGTCGATCCCGCCATTGACTTTCTTAAGTTTTCCGGAATGAAGATTACAGCTCGAAAAAGCGGGGATGACGTAATCCTCAACGGGATAACCTACCCGGCAGGGGTTAAAACCTCCGTCGAGGGCCCATTTCGCGCTCAGGAAACTAAAACCTTCTCTCTCAATGGGCCGCTTGGCTTTACTGAAGTATTTGATTCTTTTGTCGAAGAACTTCTTGAGAAGGACTCGCAGGTTCCGGCACAAACCGGTAACGGTAAGCCGGTAGACAGAAATCAGTGGAGAAGCCGCATAGAACACGGCCGTCTGTTTGGTGAAGAGTTGTTTGGCTAGAAATGAGTTCAAACCGTTAGAACCTTCAGATTCTCTTTACAAGGATCTGAAGGTTTCTGTTTACGTTCGCAAAATCTGCCGCGCTACTAGAGCCCCGGGGGCGAGGGAGCTAACTAAGAAATCTCACCCAGCAATTAGTCCCTGATCTCGATAGAGACGGGACGCCCGAGCCTCTCGTTCTGCCGTAGGTCGATGGTGTCGTATAGCTCGTATTCTTTGCGCTCTTCAGATTGTCGGATATTACCTATGACCCCTTCACTGCCGGCCCAGTTCCGGTGGGACATAACGAATTGGACGGCATACGTCCATGCTTCCTTGCGGCTGTCGAACATCGGCGTCGTGTAGTAGGCCTCGCCGGTAACGGAGTTGTGCACTAGAGCTAATGGCATAGTCTTTCCTTTCCTTTGGGCTGCTAAATAAGAACTTACTATCGACCTGTGCACAGCGATTAGCTTAGGTACACCCATCTGTACGCGCTGACCTGCGGCGTTGTGGGTTGTGCCGAGCGTGCTGCCGGAGTCCCTTTCAGTGTCCCTGGGGTAGGAGCGGCCGCATGAAGGTGCGCTCTTACCGCAGGACGCACCCGGACTCGTCTCGAATCCGGTCAGCGGCGATGAAGTCCGGGTGGGTGCCGAACAAGGTGCGGTACTGCTCGTAGGCAGCCAGGCTGGGGAAGCTGAACAGGGATTCCGCACGGTCACTCACACCTTCCGCGGGTAGGTAGTACCCGTGGTGGGTGCCGCCGTGTTCGTCGACATGCCGCATCCAAGCGCGGGCGAACTGTTCAAAGGCTGCGATCTGGTCGGGGTCGATGGTGTAGTGGACGACACAGGTGATCACATCCACAACGCTAGGCCCACAGGCGCTCATTGGGGAGCCTTTGTCTGTGCGCCTCGTGGTGCAGCACACCAATCTGCCTGGTTTACCTGCGGAAATGCGTCAGTTCGCCAAGTTGGCGCCGAGTTCAACGGTGAGAACTCCGACGGCGATGAGGAGGATGCCGAGGGCCATGGTTCGGGTGAGGGGTTCGTGGAAGATGACCCGGGCGAGGATCGCGGTGAGAGCTACGCCGGATGCTGCCCAGATGCCGTAGGCGACGCCAAGGGCCATGCCGTCGGCCAAGGCGAGACTTAAGGCGACGAACGCCACGAGATACCCCGCGATGACGCCGATGAACCATTTCTTCACCCGGCCACCGTCGGAGGCTCGTAGCGACATGGTCGCGACGACTTCGGACAAGATGGCGCCTGCGAGGAAGATCCATCTCATGAGTTGACTCCTGCTTCCTGGGCTGCGGTTTGCTGAGCTTTCTGGGAGCCGAGTTCGACGGTGAGGACACCGCTGATGATCGCAACCATTCCAAGACCCATCACAGCGGTCAGAGGTTCACCGAAAATCGCGGCGGATAGCACGGCGGCGAGCACGACCCCGCTGGCTCCCCAGATGCCATAGGCGACGCCGATCTGCATTCCTTCGCGCAGGCAGAAGGTGAGGAAGACGAAAGTGCCGATGTATCCGGCAGCAACCACGATGTACCAGGATGGGTGATTGAGCGCCGCCTTGAGAGACAGCGTCGCCGCCACTTCGGTAGTGATGGCGCCAGCGAGCAGGAACCACTGCTTCATGGGGTTGTTCCTTCGATCAGGGAGCGAATGCTGGAGACGACGGCTTCGAGATCCGCGCCGTGGAGGGTGGACACACCTGTGGCCTGGGCGCCCCAGAGTCCGTCGGCGGCGAGTCGGGCGGTGGTCAGCCTGGCTCGGGTGGCGGCGTCGAGATCGTCCGGGAGTTCGAGCCAGCGGCCCATCCGCGTAGTCCACGGTTCGGTGAGTTCGGGCCGGTACATCGCTTGGCCCCAGATGATGAACTCGGCGCGCTTGGCGACCCCGTGGGCGGCGACGTGAAGGTAGCTCAGGAGCCGCTCGGTGGCGTTGGCGTTCTCGAGGGGCTTGCCAAGGGTGGCAGTCATGTCGTTCTCGACGTTGGCCGCAGCGTGGTCGACGATCGCGGCGAGCAGTACGTCGCGGTTGCGGAAGTGATATAGCAATCCCGGTTTGGTGAGCCCGGCCTCGTGGGCCACTGCGTCAAGGGTAATGTCGCCACCCTCCGCTGCGTTCATGACGCGGAGGGCAGCTTCCAGGATCTCGGAGCGCTGACTGGTTCGCATATAGCTAACTTTACCATTTGGTAGGTGAAGCCTTCAACTGCGGGCGCTGGTAGGGGCACCTGGGGTACACCCTATTGTTACGCCGGTTTGGAGCAGAATGTTTGCTGTAAAATAGGGCCGTTCCTAGCATTGTTTTACACGTGTCTAGCGGGGTCTAGGCCTTATGTTTACAGAAAGTGGTGAGTGTAGTGTTGTCGTCTGATGGTTTCCATATTGAAAGTCATATTGACTCTGTGCCCGCGTTGGCGCGGGTGAAAGATCTGCACGGTGGGTTGTCGTCGGGGCAGCAGGCGTTGGGCAGGATTGTGCAAGCCTTGCTTGCTGACGCTGATGGTCTCGACGGTGTTCAGCTTTATGCCCTCTCGGATGCAATCGAGTCGTATCGTGATGCGGTCATAGAACAGGAGAATTCTGCCTTTAACCCTTCGCGGGGCGAAGACTAATGGCCAAAAGCTCTGGTTCGCGTGGGCAGCGGGTGGGCTATATCCGTGTCTCGTCGGTGGAGCAGAATAATCAGCGTCAGAAAGAACTACTCAATGCTTCTGGCAGGATTGACCGTTTCTTTGAGGATAAGGTTTCCGGCCGTACCAAGGCTGCGCGCCCTGGGCTTGTCGAGTGTATGGCGTATGTGCGCGACGGTGACGAGCTTGTCGTGTCGTCGATTGACCGTCTCGCCCGTTCGCTTACGGATTTGCGCGGGATTGTTGATGAGCTTACCGGCAAGGGTGTGACTGTTACTTTTCTGCATGAGAATCTCGCGTTTGCGAAAGACGCCACGGATCCACGCGCGGATTTAATGCTGGGTATTTTGGGTTCGTTTGCGGAGTTTGAGCGGGCCATTATCCGCGAGCGGCAGGCGGAGGGGATTGCTTTGGCGAAAAAGGCTGGCAAGTACAAAGGCCGCAAGCCTGCTCTTAGCCCGCAGCAGGTAGCGGAGATTAAGCGGCGCACGCTGGCGGGGGAGTCGAAAGCAGCCTTGGCGCGGGAGTTTGGGGTGACCCGTCCTACGGTGTATCGGGCGTTGAAAAACGCATAGATACGGCGCAGTCGTAACGGTAAATCAGCGTGCCCGTCAGTCCCGCCATATGGCGGGACATATATTTAGGCATATGTTATAGCGTATGCTCGGCTTTACGTAGTTCTACCTGCTCTTTTGTACGTCCAGCTAGGGTGTTGGGCGGTGAAATCGACAGACTTGGGGCGGCTACGAGTGTCTCTGTGTGCATTTTGCCTCGGGTGCTGTTGCAAAGTTGGGGCAGTAGAAAGA
>NZ_KV803982.1:0-260 GCF_001811255.1 Corynebacterium sp. HMSC068H04 | reverse complement strand
AGGGTGTGTCAACAACAAACACAACAGTAAAATAATCACACTGCCGTGTTCGCGTCCACTACACAGTATCTGACACAACACCAGCAACCAGCCGTTGCCCTAAGTGTTTGTCGGTGGCCTATAGCAGCAGGGAAACGCCCGGTACCCATTCCGAACCCGGAAGCTAAGCCTGCTAACGCTGATGGTACTGCAACCGGGAGGTTGTGGGAGAGTAAGAAACCGCCGACACCAAACAACAAACAACAACTCAATACAAACAA
>NZ_KV803981.1:0-1025 GCF_001811255.1 Corynebacterium sp. HMSC068H04 | reverse complement strand
AAGCTGCGGTAAAGATCGTCACGCACAAGATCATCCACGCCCTTGAAGACCACCAGTGTGTTGACTTAGATGAGCTCAACGGAAAGATTGTGGGCTTAGTCGATGCGATCAACACCTCCGTGCCGTTTCGCAGCCAGCAGTCAAGCCGCAGGGATCTCTTCGAAGCACACGAGCAGCATCTCCTTGCTGACCTGCCGGCAACCCCGTGGCAACATACCGAGTGGAAGCGTGCGAAAGTAGCCCCGGATTTCCATATCACGGTTGCAACGGTGCGCTACTCCGTTCCGCACCAGCTTGTTGGCCGCACTGTCGATGTGCGCATCACAGGCCAGGTCTTGACCGTCTTTGACCAGGGGACAACCGTGGCAACCCACCAGGTTTCGCATAAGCGTGGGGCCTATGTCACTGACTATGAGCACATTCCATCTGGAATGGACTCCACCCGTGGGCTGTGGACAAGCGACTACTTTTATCGCGAAGCCAGCAAAACCGGCCCGGCAACACGCAAGGTCATCGAAGAACTCATCGCGGCGAAAGCCATCCCGGCCCAGGCGTACCAGTCCTGTAGAAACGTGCTGTCGATGGGCAAACACGGCAACAAACCAATCCTGGAAGAGGCATGCCAGCGCCTGATGGCCAACGACGGCAGCCGACGGGCTGTGTCATATACCGCGGTCAAAAACATGATGGCCGCCATACGCAAAGAACACGCCACCCGGCCTGCGGGTTAGACCAGGCCCCGCGCAGCACCACAGTCAACCAGCCCACCGCCCCTGCAATCACCGACCGGGATACCACCGGCGCGTTTCTCGGCGGTGCAGACCAGTTCAGCATGGACAACCTCGCTAAGAAAGGACACTAAAAGCCCATGTCATCACCAACCCCGCCAGCAGATCGCTTCCTTGACGAGTCCGTCCTGCCCGACTTCACCGCGCTGCGGATGACTGCCTTCGGCAGAAGCGTCATCGACATCGCCAACGATCCCGCATTCGACGCATGGACGTTTTCCCAAAAGGTGCTCTACG
>NZ_KV803980.1:0-789 GCF_001811255.1 Corynebacterium sp. HMSC068H04 | reverse complement strand
ACCCGCCCCAAAGACACCTACCGCTTCTCCTCCAACGGAACCTCTGCCTGGCTGGAACTCCAGGTTGAAGAAGACACCGGCATTAAACTCGATGCCTTCATCCACCAAACCGCCGCAAAAGAAGGAATCACTGTTGCTGAAGCAGTCATCAAACTCTTAAGCGGCGAGATACAACCACCAGCCACCGTAGTCTTACACACCTACCAAGCCTGCGATATCGACAATGCCCCAACCTTTATTGAAGGCTTCGGCTGGCGACAAGAGCCCATGCCGCATGATAAAACCCGGGACTTAACCGGCGAGGTAGCCGAAGCAGACGGCTACCAACCGGGCCTGATTATGCGCAAACACGTCGAAGGCCGCGACGGAACCTGCCGGGTCGGCGGATGTGAAGAGCCAGCCTTTCTTACCCAGCTTGACCACCGGCACAACTGGGCTGAAGGCGGGCCAACACATCCGAAGAACCTGGCATGCTTATGCCAAGGACACCACAACATGAAAACCGATGGCACCTTAAAATACCTGCTGGACCCCTACAGTGGGGATGTTATCTGGCTTTTCGCCGACGGTACCTGGACCATCAACGAAGCAGAAGGCCCCCTGGCACCCAAGCAAAAACGGTGGGCGCAAACAGTCGCCCAACACATCACCACCACCAGAAAACGCGTGCGCGAACAAGCCCAACACCTCAAACAAGAACTCGACGACTACGCACAACAACAAGCCCAAACCAAAGCCAACGCCGAAGCCGAAACCCAAACCAACACCGACAGCGGCGAGGACATCCCC
>NZ_KV803978.1:52820-173097 GCF_001811255.1 Corynebacterium sp. HMSC068H04 | reverse complement strand
ACTCCGTGTCCAAAAAGTCGCTAGACATCACAGAGCTAGCGAGAAGAAGCACTAACCATTTCCACGGAATGAGGACTCCAGGATCAGGCAACCCCGCAAGTCCCGAAATGAAAGGGCGCACGCATTGCGCCAGGCCTGCACCTACAACGAGGCCTAAGACGGAGTACATCAGGGCTGAACGAAGCAGGGTGGATGTGTTGGACTTCCACAACAGGAAGGGGGAGATTCCTAGCTCGAAGAACCGCCGGTTCAACGGGTGAAGAACTAGGTACGTGACTCGCCACAAAAAGAGGATCAAAGCACACGGTATGACAATGGCGAACAGGCCGAAGAAGAAAGAATAGCTATCGGCGAACCCTGAAGGCGGCGTGGCGAGCAGGCTTTCGCGGGTGAGGAGTGAGGTCGAAAAGGCGTCGTCAAGCGCGGCGCGATCAACGAGGTTTGTAGTTTCGAGCTGACTGCTAATGAAGTCGGTGAGCTCGGCAGGAGTCGTTCCTTCGGAACCGAACACAATCGGCCGGACCGAAGCGGAGGTCATGGAATAAGCGTCGGCGTCGATGGTGTTCCATGTTCCCGATGCGCCGTACACCGCTTTCTCCTGGCTGTGGAAGGAATTCGATACAACGCCAACGATGCGGAGCGGTAGCGTGCCGTTGAATGCAGTTGTGTTCTCTCCGAGGCTAAGGTTAACGTCCTCAGTGACGATTACTTCCCCGGGGGCGCTTGGCCAATGGCCCTGAACCAATGCCAACCCAAAATCGGGAGCTTGCTCTTCCCAGTGAGACTCCTTGTAGACAAGGGAAGCTGATGGATTGCTATCGACATAGAGATCGTAAGTCTCGAGTTGGGTAGTAAAGCCCCTCTCTGGGGAATCAAGTTGCGGCAGCGTCTGTTCAACCACGCCCGCCCGCGTGTACACAGGCACGTCCACCCGCACGGCGTTGTTTCCCAATTCTGACTGCGCCTTCTGCTGCGGGGACAACATCATGAAGAGATCAGCCGAGACAGCAAATGCGAATAATCCTAAGCACACTGCGATTGCCGCTGCGCCGAAACGATACCGTTTCGAAGAATGCACGACTTTCGTGATTAGTTCATTGAGCATTCGGGGCTGCTTTCCCAAGCTGGCCGTCGATCAGCGTGTAGGCCGTGCTGCAATAGTCGAGCATGATGGGATCGTGACTGGTCGCTATCACGGTTGTGCCAGTTGATGCCAGCTTCTTGAAGAGTCGAAAAATGCCGTGCGAGTTTTCAGAATCGAGCGCAGCAGACGGCTCATCAGCCAAGAGAATTCGCCGTTTCCCAGACAGTGCTCGGGCGATTCCTACTCTTTGGCATTGGCCGCGCGACATCTCTGCGGGAAATCGTTGAGCGAGTTCTGCAAGTCCTACCTGGGTTAAGGCCTCGCAAGCCTTGTCGTGTGCCGTCGTCTCATCGAATCCCGCTGCAGCAAGCACAAGCATGACATTTTCGAGCGCTGTGAGTTCATTCATCAACAGGTCGTCTTGATAGACGAAGCCGATTGTGTTGCGGCGCAAGGCGAGTAGTTCCTTGGGAGCAGCGGTGGATACACAGGTATCGAAGACCGAGATTGAGCCTTCATCGATAGGTAGAAGACCTGCAACCGCGCGCAGGAGAGTTGTTTTACCGGAGCCGCTCTTTCCTGAAATGCCGAGAAACTCGCCTTCACCAGCTTCTAGGCTTGCGCCTTTGAGAACATGCGTGCGCTGGGCGCCTTCGCCTAAATACTTGTGGACGTTAGAAATGGTGACTGAGTTCATAAGCTCTTTTCTGTCTTCACCGTGCGGTCTTTGGAAGTGAAGGATGAAGTTGGTTCTTATGAACCTGATTGAAGGATAGAAACGGAGGGTAGAACATGTCAATAGGTTTATATTTTTTTAAAAGCGAAGTAACTCTTCTCCTATTTGGCCGCTGCATGTTTAATGGGGGGAAGGGGAGCTGTTCATGAAGGGGTGAGTCTTCTAGGGGTGTGCCTAGGAGTCTGGCGAGAACCTATTCGAAATCTGTTGACCGATATGTCGATTTCCGCCCGCGTTGTCGCCTCGGACACTATCCTTAAGTTCGTATTGTGCTTATCTGAAAGGATCACTCCCAGTGTCTGATACCGCCCACAAGTCCTTCTCTAAGATCTTGGTGGCCAACCGCGGTGAGATTGCCGTGCGCGCCTTCCGCGCTGCCTTTGAGGTCGGCTCCAAGACCGTTGCAATTTATCCAAAGGAAGACCGCAACTCCTTCCACCGCGCCTTTGCCAATGAGGCAGTGCGCATTGGTAACGAGGGCCAGCCGGTCAAGGCTTACCTCGACATCGATGAGGTCATTCGCGCCGCCAAGAAGTCCGGCGCGGATGCCATTTACCCTGGTTACGGCTTCCTGTCGGAGCGTGCCGATTTGGCGCGTGCTTGCCGTGACAACGGCATTAAGTTCATCGGTCCCACCCCGGAGACCTTGGACCTGACCGGTGATAAGGCCGCCGCGGTAGCCGCTGCCCAGGAGGCGGGGCTGCCGACTCTGAAGGACTCGAAGCCCTCGACGGACGTCGACAAGCTGGCGGAATATGCCAAGGACTTTAACTTCCCCGTCTTCGTGAAGGCAGTGGCCGGCGGTGGCGGCCGCGGTATGCGCTTCATCGAGAACGAGGCGGAGCTGAAGACCAAGTGTGCTGAGGCCTCCCGCGAGGCTGAGGCAGCCTTCGGCGATGGCAACGTTTACCTCGAGACCGCGGTGATTCGCCCGCAGCACATCGAGGTGCAGATTCTGGCTGACTCCCACGGCAACGTCTTGCACCTGTTTGAGCGTGACTGCTCCGTGCAGCGCCGTCACCAGAAGGTCGTCGAGATCGCCCCGGCACCCACGCTGGACCCGGAGCTGCGTGACCGCATCTGTGCAGACGCCGTGAAATTCTGCGAGCACATCAACTACGAAGGTGCGGGCACCGTCGAGTTCCTCGTCGATGAGAAGGGCAACCACGTCTTCATCGAGATGAACCCCCGCGTGCAGGTGGAGCACACCGTGACCGAGGAGGTTACGGGCGTGGACATCGTGAAGTCCCAGATGCAGATTGCGGCGGGCTTCTCCCTCGAGGAGTTGGGCCTGAAGCAGGAGGATATCCACATCACCGGCGCGGCGCTCCAGTGCCGCATCACCACCGAGGATCCCTCCAACGGCTTCCGCCCGGATACCGGCACGCTGACCCAGTACCGCTCGCCGGGCGGCGCAGGCGTGCGTCTCGACGGCGCAACGGCCGTCGGCGCTGAGGTCTCCCCGAACTTCGACTCCCTGCTGGTGAAGATGACCTGCCGTGGAGTCAACTTTGAGCAGGCCGTGGCACGTGCACAGCGCGCGCTCAACGAGTTCACGGTGGCCGGCGTGGCCACCAACATCGGCTTCCTGCGCGCCCTGCTGCGCGAGCCGGACTTCGTCAACACCCGCGTGGACACCAGCTTCATTCCGGAGCACCCGGACCTGCTCAAGGCTCCGCCAGCCGTGGATGAGTCTGGCCGCATCATTGATTACATCGCTGATGTAACCGTCAACAAGCCGAACGGCGAGCGCCCGACCACCCTGCGTCCCTTCGATAAGCTGCCGGATCTGGACTTTTCCTCCGAGCTGCCCCGCGGTTCCCGCGATGAGCTGTTGGAGCTGGGCCCGAAGAAGTGGGCGGAGAAGATCCGCAAGCAGGACGCTCTGGCCGTCACTGATACCACCTTCCGTGACGCCCACCAGTCCCTGCTGGCTACCCGCGTGCGCGGTACCGCGTTGGTCACCGCCGCTGAGGCCGTCGCCCGCATGACCCCGGAGCTGTACTCGGTGGAGGCATGGGGCGGTGCGACCTACGACGTCGCCATGCGCTTCCTCAAAGAAGACCCGTGGGTGCGCCTGGATCTGCTGCGTGAGGCCATGCCGAACCAGAACATCCAGATGCTCCTGCGCGGTCGCAACACCGTGGGCTACTCGCCGTACTCCAACGACGTGTGCACCGGTTTCGTGCAGGAGGCCGCCAAGTCCGGCGTGGATGTCTTCCGCATCTTCGACGCGCTGAACGACGTTACCCAGATGCGCCCGGCTATCGACGCCGTCCTGGAGACCAACACCACCGTGGCCGAGGTTGCCATGGCCTACTCGGGCGACATGTGCTCCCCGGATGAGAAGCTTTACACGCTGGACTATTACCTCAAGTTGGCCGAGGAGATTGTCAGTACCGGCGCTCACGTCCTGGCTATCAAGGACATGGCGGGTCTGCTGCGCCCGGAGTCCGCATCCAAGCTGGTTATGGCTCTGCGCAAGGAGTTCGACCTGCCGGTTCACGTGCACACGCACGACACCGCCGGTGGCCAGTTGGCTACCTACTACGCGGCAGCGCTTTCTGGTGCCGACATCGTCGACGGTGCTTCCGCACCGCTAGCGGGCACCACCTCCCAGCCTTCGCTGTCCGCCATCATCGCGGCATTCTCGAACTCCTCTCGTGATACCGGCATCTCCCTCAAGGCCGTCTCCGACCTTGAGCCGTACTGGGAGGCCGTGCGCCAGCTCTACCAGCCCTTCGAGAAGGGTATTCCTGGCCCGACCGGCCGCGTCTACCGCCACGAGATTCCGGGTGGCCAGCTGTCCAACCTTCGCGCGCAGGCTACCGCTCTGGGCTTGGAGGATCGCTTCGAGATCATCGAGGACACTTACGCTGCGGTGAATGAGATGCTCGGCCGTCCGACCAAGGTGACTCCGTCCTCCAAGGTGGTCGGTGACCTCGCCCTGCACCTTGTGGGCGCTGGCGTAGACCCGGCTGACTTTGAGGCCGACCCGACCAAGTACGATATCCCGGATTCCGTCATCGCCTTCCTGCGCGGTGAGCTCGGTACGCCTCCGGGTGGCTGGCCGCCGCTGCGCGATAAGGTCCTGGAGGGCCGCGCGCCTGGCGACGTCACCGTCAAGCCCGTGCCGGAGGATGAGAAGAAGCACCTGGCTTCGGATGATTCCACCGAGCGCCGCGCTTCCCTCAACCGCCTGCTCTTCCCGAAGCAGTTCGAGGAGTTCAACGAGTTCCGCCGCACCTACGGCAACACCGAGGCGCTGACGGACACGGTCTTCTTCTACGGTCTGGAAGAAGGTAAGGACTACATTGTTCACCACTTCCCGGAGGGCTCCAACGACCGCGCGGACCTCAAGCCCATCACCTTGCGTCTTGACGCAATGGGTGAGCCGGACGAGAAGGGCATCCGCAACGTCGTGCTCAACGTCAACGGCCAGATCCGCCCGCTCAAGGTGCGCGACAACAACGTCGAGTCCACCGTCGCCACCGTGGAGAAGGCTGACCCGTCCAACGAGGGCCACGTGGCCGCACCGTTCGCTGGCGTGGTCAACCCGACCGCCAAGCCTGGCGACGAGGTCAAGGCCGGCGACCAAATCGCCGTCATCGAGGCCATGAAGATGGAAGCCTCCATTTCCGCCACCAAGGATGGCACCATTGAGCGCGTCGCCATTGGCGCCGCCACCAAGGTGGAGGGCGGCGACCTCATCGCCGTTATCAGCTAAAAGTCGACTTAGGTCATGGATGGGTGAGCAGCGTCATTCTTGGCGCTGCTCCCTGGCGGTTTTGGCGGTGGGGTGGGATTTTTCCGCACTGCATTGTCCTAAGTCAGGAGGGCGTCTCACAAAAGGCATCTGGCAGAAGGCATCTTTGGGTCTAAAAACGCCATCTGCACTGAGTAAAAGGCGTTTTTAGCCGTGAAAACGCCTTTTGACTGATGCCTTTTGCCAGGCGCCCTTTGTCAGATGCCTCCAGCATCTCGATGGAGGCATGCAGATGCTGTGCGTTGCGAGGGGTGCGAAGAAGGTAATCCGTTTCGCGAAGATACGTGCAGCGTTCTACGGAAACGGTCGTTGTCACCCGACTTGGGTCATGGGTGGGTGAGCAACGTCGCTCTTGGCGCTGTCGTCGGCGCGCCGCCGAAGGCGTCGAGTATAGTCGACACTTTTACAAGAAACCGAGGAAGTGTCGAGTATAGTCGACACCTTTTGTCGGTTTGCGTACTAGAAGCGCTTGAGCATCACGTGAGCATCCGGGCGGCCGGGCACGTCGATGTCGACGAAGCCTTCGGATTCATACAGCTTGCGGGCGCCGGTATTCTCCGGCTCAATCCACAGCGATACGGCGGGAGCCTGCTGCGCCTCGGCGAGGTCGCAGGCGTTGCGCAGGAGGCGTCGCCCAGCGCCGAGGCCCCTGTAGCGGGACTCCACAGCAATGAAGAGCTCGGGGATTTCCTCCGGGTCGAGGTCGGTGGCCCACTGGGACTCATCAAAAGGATCGGCCTCGGGGTTGCCGGTGTAGGCGGCACCCTTCGCTTCAGTGGTGTAGTAGCGCAGCCACGCACCACCGACGGGGACGCGGTGGCTGGAGACTGCGATGACGCCGCCGTCGACGTGCGGGGACCATTCATCGATGTACAGTCCCACGTCAGGCGTGTGAAAATCCCCGATATGGGCGTCCTCGTCACCGAGGACATCGGCGAGGAAAAGGAGACGGGAGAGGTAGGTACGGTCGTGCTCCTTGGCCAACCGTACACCGAACTCAGAATCGTTAACGCTCATGCCTTTCGAGGCTACTTGATCTCTGAATCTAGCTACTCACTGAGTGGTTCGAGTGGAGTTGGTGGCGCTATCCTGATGCGCCACTGTTGCATCCCCTCAGAGCGACAAGTCAGCACCCCGGTAAGTTGTACTCAGCGAGTCAGTGACCCGGAGCAGAGCTCCACCGGGGTATCACGTACAAAGAGTATGTAACGTTGCTGACTGAAGCAAGGTTATTGCAGTGCTCCCTGGCCGTAAGGAAGCATCGGCAAATTACTTGATCTCCAGAATCGGCTCGCCCTTGTTGATCTGCGTGCCGGTGGACACCTTGAGGTCGGTCACGGTGCCGGACTTGTGGGCCTTGACGGGGTTTTCCATCTTCATGGCCTCGAGGACGACGACGACCTCACCCTCTTCTACTTCCTGGCCTTCTTCGACGGCGACCTTGATGACGCTGCCCTGCATCGGTGCGGTCACGGCGTCACCGGACACGTTGGCTGCTGCGCCTTTACCACGGCGCTTCTTCGACTTCTTGCGCTTGGTGCCGCCACCCAAGAGCAAGTTGCCCGGCAGGGCCACCTCGATGCGGCGGCCGCCAACCTCGACGACGAACTTCTGGGATGCTTCCTGGTCCTCATCCTCAGGTGCTTCGGCGGTGTCGGTGTATTCGGGCAGCTCGTTGACCCACTCTTCCTCGATCCACTTGGTGTAGACCGTGAAGTTGCCGTCCTCGGCGGTGAAGGCAGGATCGGTGAGGATTGCCTGGTGGAAGGGGATAACCGTGGGCAGGCCTTCGATGCGGTACTCGGACAGCGCGCGGCGTGCGCGCGCGAGGGCGGTCTCGCGGTCCGGGCCCCAGACGATGAGCTTGGCCAGCATGGAATCGAACTGGCCGCCGATGACGGAACCTTCGCGCACGCCGGAATCCATACGCACGCCCGGGCCGGAAGGCTCGGAGTAGGAGACGATGGTTCCAGGAGCCGGCATGAAGCCCGCAGCGGCGTCCTCGCCGTTGATGCGGAACTCGAAGGCGTGGCCGTGCGGGGTCGGATCCTCGGAGATGGAAAGCTCGCGGCCCTCGGCGATGCGGAACTGCTCGCGAACGAGGTCGTAGCCGGTGGTCTCTTCGGTAACGGGGTGCTCCACCTGGAGGCGCGTGTTGACCTCGAGGAAGGAGATGAGTCCATCCGCACCCACAAGGTACTCCACCGTACCGGCGCCGTAGTATCCGGCCTCGCGGCAGATGCGCTTTGCGGATTCATGGATGGAGGCGCGCTGCTCATCGGTGAGGAAGGGGGCAGGGGCCTCTTCGACGAGCTTCTGGAAGCGGCGCTGTAGGGAGCAGTCGCGGGTGCCCATGACGACGACGTTGCCGTGCTGGTCAGCCAGGACCTGCGCCTCGACGTGGCGGGCCTTATCCAGGTAGCGCTCGACGAAGCACTCGCCGCGGCCGAAGGCTGCGGTGGCCTCGCGGGTGGCGGACTCGTAGAGGTCCTTGATCTCCTCGCGGGTGTGTGCGACCTTCATGCCGCGGCCACCGCCGCCGAAGGCAGCCTTGATGGCAACGGGCAGGCCGTGCTCGTCGGCGAAGGCCTCGACCTCTTCGGCGCTGGCGACGGGATCCTTGGTACCTGGTGCCATGGGCGCGTCGGCACGCTCGGCGATGTGGCGGGCGGTGACCTTGTCACCCAAGTCCGCAATCGACTGCGGCGAGGGGCCGATCCAGATCAGGCCGGCGTCGATGACGGCCTGGGCAAAGTCGGCGTTCTCGGAGAGGAAGCCATAGCCGGGGTGGATAGCGTCGGCGCCGGATTTGGAGGCGGCGTCGAGAATCTTGCTGATATCGAGGTAAGACTCAGCGGAGTTTTGGCCGCCGAGTGCGAAGGCTTCGTCGGCAAGCGTGACGAATGGGGCATCGGCATCGGGCTCGGCGTAGACCGCTACGGATGCAATGTTGGCGTCGCGAGCCGCACGGATGACGCGGACCGCAATCTCACCGCGGTTGGCCACGAGGACCTTGGTGATGTTCTTGGTTTCAACTGCCACGGCAGGAACCCTCCTCCAATTTTTCTGATAGGACTGCGTACTATTCTTGCACACCAAAACATGAGGATACCGTCACGTCTTGGTTTCGTGTCAAAAAATAAACCCGCACCAGCGAGGATGCGGGCTTATTTCGGCGTGTTGCTAGCGTTCAACGGGCATGCGAACCATGTTGCCCCACTCTGCCCACGAGCCATCGTAGACGCGCGGGTTGTCGAAGCCGAGCAGGTACTTCAGCACAAACCAGGTGTGTGCGGCCTGAGCGCCGACATGCGAGTAAAGGACGGTTTCCGTTGCGGGCTCTAGCTCGCCATAGTTGACCTTGAGCTCGCTGAGTGTACGGAAGCAGCCGTTGGGGTAGACCGCGCGATCCCATTCCAAGTTGATGGCCCCGGGAATATGGCCGTGCGTCAAGGTGGTGCCGTAGGCAGACTCGCCGGTTCCGTTCTTGAGGGCGGCTTCGCCGCAGAACTCGTCTGGGCTGCGGGTGTCGACAACGGTGGCGGTGGAGCCGCGCAGCTCATCGACGAAGATGCGAGAGGATTCTTCGCGGGAAACTTCCGGGTAAGAAGACGCGGATGGTTCGGGGACCATGAAAGAGGTATCGCGCTCTTCGGACATCCAGGCGTCCCGGCCACCGTCGAGAAGCCGCACGTCCTCGTGGCCGTACAGCTCAAAGATCCACAGGGCGAATGCGGCCCACCAGTTGGACTTGTCTCCGTACAGGATGACGGTGTCATCGCGCTCGATGCCCTTCGAGCGAAGGAGGGCTGTGAAGTCTTCGGCGCTGATGATGTCCCTCGTCGTGCTATCGAGCAGTTCCGTCTGGACGTTGATACGGATAGCAGTGGGGATGTGGCCGATATCGTAGAGGAGTGAATCCTCATCGACCTCGATCACGTGGAGGCCGTTAATGCCCAGTCGCGCGGATAACCACGGTGCGGACACGAGACGCTCGGGGTGCGCGTATTCCTGGAAAGGGGGATTCGGGTCGAATTCGGCCACGGTCCACCTGCCTTTCTCGTTAAGGGGGAACGTTCGCTTCAACTCTAGCGTGCTTGGCCAACTAGTGGTCACGGGGGAGAGCCTTTTGTGGTGTTGGATACATTTCTTGAGAGGGTAGTGCTGCTTCGCACTTACTGGTTATAACAAGTATGCAGGTCAGGGGCTGAAAAGTGCGCTAAGCTCGCTTTTTAACCTTTTGTTGGGCTGATTCTGTAGGGGAGCGCGCAGGCCAAACCTGGGTTATTTTAAGTAGTGACACTCATCAACCCCCTAGCGAAAGGGAATTACTGTGCACAAGGCAATCGTCGTCTTCGAGGTTGAGGGCGGATCAGACAAGCAGATCAACGGACACCGTAAGGACACCATGCCAATCGTCGACTGCATCAAGGATGCAGGCTGGCATGCAGAGGTCGTGTTCTACCGCCCTGAGTGGTCCGAGAAGCTCTTCGAGTATGTATCCGAGAATTTTGATGCTTACATCTCCCGCGTGAACCCGGGCAACATCCCGGGCGGTGAAAAGGGCTACTTTGACCTGCTCTCCAAGCTGTCCGACGCTGGCCTGGTCGGCATGTCCACCCCGTACGAGATGATGGCCTACGGCGCCAAGGATGCCCTGGTCAAGCTCAACGACACCGACCTGGTCCCGTCCGATACCGCCGCCTACTACGACGTCGAGTCTTTCCACAACACCTTCCCGACCTCCCTGTCCTACGGCGAGCGCGTGCTTAAGCAGAACCGTGGCTCCACCGGCTCCGGCATCTGGCGCGTGCGCCTTGCCGACGAGAAGCTGGCCGAGTCCGTCGAGCCGGGGACGGCCCTGCCGCTCGACACCAAGATCAAGTGCACCGAGGCTGTGGACAACCATACCGAGGAGCGCGAGCTGGGCGAGTTCATGGACTTCTGTGATCAGTACATCGTGGGTGACAACGGCATGCTCGTGGACATGCGCTTCATGCCGCGCATCGTCGAGGGCGAGATTCGTATTCTTCTCGTGGGCCCGGACCCGGTCTTCGTGGTGCACAAGAAGCCGGCCGAGGGCGGCGACGCCTTCTCTGCCACCCTGTTCTCCGGCGCCAAGTACACCTACCAAAAGCCGGAGGAGTGGCAGGAGCTCGTCGATATGTTCGCTGACGTTCGCCCGGTCATCGCAGAGAAGCTCGGCGGTGACAACATCCCGCTGATCTGGACCGCGGACTTCATGCTGGCTGACGGCGAAAACGGCGAAGATACTTACGTCCTTGGTGAGATCAACTGCTCCTGCGTGGGCTTCACCTCTGAGTTGGACATGGGCATTCAGGAGAAGGTGGCTGCTGAGGCCATCAAGCGCGTGGAGGCCAAGCACGCTTAAGCGATTTATTTCGCACTAATCCTGTCGAGTTTCCCCTGCCGTGGCGGGGGAAACTGTCGTTTTCTGGGGTGCATTTGCCTAACTCGCGCTGCCGGTGAGCAAGATCTCAGGTACGTTCGGTGGGGTAAAAAATTTATGACAGTATCGTGCTGTAGCGCACTGCGAAAATCAATGATTCTCCGAAAGGTCTAAAAACTATGACGAACCCCAACCAGTTTGGTGAGAACGGCGACAAGAACGATAACAACGCTGGCGACTACAACGCTCACGGTTCCCACAGCGACAACGCTGGGAACAACAGCTTCGGTAGCTTTGGCGGCTACGGTAGCTCTCAGTCCGGCAGCGATAATTCTGCTTCTGGGTGGAACAGCCAGGGACAGAACTCCAACTTCGGCTGGGGCGGCCAGGCCGGCTACGGCGATTACTCCGAGAGCTCCGCTGAGACCTCCTCGTTCGGAAGTGCGTCTTCCCAGAATTCGCAGCCGGAGTCTGAAGGTGAGGCCAAGGACAGCACTTTTGGCTCCAGCTTTGCTGCGTCTGAGTCCGCCTCTGGTTCTGCCAACACGGAGTCATCTGACAACAAGTCTGAAAGCCATGACACCCGCGCTAACCATGACTCTTTTGGCGCCTCCTACGCTTCCTACAACTCCGATAGCAGTGCTGGTGCCGAGCACTCCGCTGAGGCGACGAACTCGAATCAGGGCTACGGCAACCACGGTTACGGCAACAGCGGCTTTGGCAGCGAAGGCTTTGGCGGCAGTGCGCAGGCAGAATCCAACCAGAGCCAGGGTTTTGGGCAGCAGTCTGGTGATGGCTTCGGCGCCCAGGCTTCTCACTCCAACTCCACGTCCGGTTTTGGTAGCTACCAGCAGCAGAACCAGGGCTTTGGTGGACAGGAGCAGCAAGGGTTCGGCTCCCAAAGCCAGCAGGGCTTTGGTACGCAGGAACAGCAGGGCTTCGGTCAGCAGAACTCGCCCTTTGCTGCCTCTCCACAGAACAATCAGTACCCGCAGCAGGCCGCACAGAACGGTGGTTCTTCTAAGAGCACGGGCTTCTTCAAGGCGCTGTTTGACTTCTCCTTCAGCAGCTTTGTCACCCTGAAGTTCTCCTCCTTCATCTACATTCTGCTCGTCATTTTGGCAGGACTCTCCTGGGCAGGATTGATCCTCTTCTCTTTCGTGGCTTTTGCTGACAGCTTTGTCAGCGGAATCTTGGCGTTCCTGGGCGCTGTCATTTTTGGCGGAATCGCGTTCTTTTTCTATGTCATCCAGTTCCGCTTGATCTTGGAGTTCTTCGTGGCAAACATCCGCACCGCGCAGAACACCGGTGATCTTGTTGCTAAGGCAGACGGCGACAAGGCTTAATCGCATACCAATCCCTGCGCTGCTTTAGGGCAGACAGACTAATCCCGCCGGCCTCATTATTTGAGGTCCGCGGGATTTTTGTATTTAAAGCCCTATGCCCGTCGGAGAGGCCCGTTAGCCGCCACGGATGGTTCCAGTCATATGGTTCGGGTCAGAAGGTTCGTGTGCCCCTAAACAAACCTTCTTTGGGCACCTGGATGGTTCACCTGCCCCCAGCTAAACCTTTTGAGTAGAACCAGTTGACTAGAACCACGTGGCGGACCGGGGGAGGCGGGCCAGCGCGCAACGGCGCTACTGGCTGCTTAGTCCAGCAGCGTGGCGACGGACTCGGGGTCGGCGTCGGAAAGCATCTGACGGATGCGGTCATACTCCGCGTCCTCACCGATAGCCTTCGCGGCATGGCCCAGTGCGGCAATCGCGCGCAGCACGCCTTGGTTGGGTTCGTGGGAGAAGGGGACAGGGCCCCAGCCCTTCCAACCATTGCCGCGCAGGCGGTCGAGGCTGCGGTGGTAGCCGGTGCGCGCATAGGCGTAGGCGGTGATGAAAGCGGTGGGCTCAGCGCCCTTGTGCTTGTCTAGTTCTTGCTCCGCCAGCAGCGCCCACAGCAGCGCGGAATCCGGATGGGCCATGATTCCCGCGGTGAGATCGGAAGTGCTGTCAGCACCCGGATCGGCCGGCAGCTTGATGGGCGGGGGAGCGAGCATATCTTTCATTTCCATGCCGCCCCACTCTAGCCATGTGGCAGCGAGGTCACCAGAGGGGGCGAACCTGGAAAGGTTCGCCCGCAGCTGGATGGATTCACCCGCAACTAGAAAAGCTCGCCCCGAATTAGGACTGGGCCCAGAAGTCAGAAACGTTGAGCCCAAAGGAATACAGCGCGCGGCGCAGCACCGGCAGCGAAAGGCCGATGACGGAGGAAGGATCGCCCTCAATGCGGTCGATGAACCAGCCGCCGAGGGCTTCCAGGGTAAAGGCGCCGGCGCATTCCAGCGGCTCGCCGGTGCGGGCATAGGCCTCGATATCGGCGGTAGTAGCTTCCGCAAAGTGCACCGTCGTGCGCGAGGCCTCCACGAAGCGTGCGTCGCCGCGCAGCACGCAGTGGCCGGTGATGAGCTCCGCGGCGCGACCGGCCTGCGCGTGCCAGCGCTCCACGGTGGCCTCGGGGGTGTGGGGTTTGCCTTGGAGGGAACCGTCGAGAAGCAGCATGGAATCCCCGCCCACCACGACGTCCTCGGGATAGTCCGGGGCAATGGCCTCTGCCTTGGCCGTGGCGAGTGCGCAGACGATCTCGGCGGGCTCAGCACCCGCCAGGCGCTCCTCGATGGCCCGCTCATCCACGTGGGCCGGGGCAATGACGGGTTCCACGCCCGCACCCCGCAGGATGGACAGGCGGGACGGGGACTGAGAAGCCAGAACCAGGCGCATGTGCTTAGTAGTAGCGGACGTTGCGGAAGGCGGACGGGTTAAACACGTCGCCCGGCTGGCCCCACAGGTCGCGCTCGGAGCGGGTATCGGCGGCCTTGGCACGCGCCTCAGAGTCGAGCTGGCTGAGCACCGTGGTCAGAGCCGCCACCTCAGCGTCGGTGGGGTTGCCGTTGAGAACGGTAAACAGGGAAGCGGTCATAGGGAAACCTCTACAAAACGATATTGCCGTGTTTCTTCGGCAGGGTCGGAATAATCTTGCGATCCAGCAGGCGCAGTCCCTCAATGAGGGAACCGCGCGTGGCTGCCGGGGTAATAACGGAATCGACGAGACCACGCTCAGCGGCTTGGTACGGGGTGAGGTAGGCTGCGGCCTCGTCCTCACTCAGCTCCAGCTCAGCGGCCAGTTCAGGGGCATCGGCCACGGCGATCTCGGCCGTCGGCCACGCATAGGACAGGTCCGCACCGAGCTCCTTGGAGCCGAAGGCGATGTAGCCGGTGCCGTGCGCGCGGCGCACAATGACGCTGATCTTTCCCACGCTTGCCGCAGCATAAGCATGCACGAGCTTGGCCAACGCTGCCTTCTCCACATCCAAAGCCGGGGAGTCGACGAACTCGACGATGGGGGTGTTGAAGGCATCGCACAGGCGAATGAAACGGGCGGCCTTGGCGGCGGCTGCGGCATCGAGGGAGTCACGGTTGGCGATGATGCCGACCGTGCGTCCCTCCACGCGGCCGAAGCCGGTGAAGACCCCGCGCACCCGGGCGCCGAGCTCGAAGACATCCTCACAGGTGGCGGTGACTACGTCGGCGAGATCGACGGTGCCGTCATCGCCGACGAGGGTATCGAGCGCGTGGTCGGCCTCGCTGATGTTGTCTTCCACCGAACCCGCAACGATGGTGGCCTCGGTGCGGGGCGCGGCGGCACGGTTATTGGAGGGCAGATAGGAGAGCACGCGCTTGGCGACGCTCACCTCGTGCTCCCCGTCCGCCTGCACGTCGCCGTCGGGGGCGATGACGACATCGGACAGCGCGGCCACGAGCGAGGCTTCCTTGGACTCCGCGTAAACCGCCGTGATCTGCGGGATGAGGCCGGAGGCGGTGGTGGCGCGGGCGAGGATGCGGGCCTGCATGGCGGAGGAGACGATGCCCTCCTGGGCGCGGGGCTTATCGCTGGCAACGAGCGCGACGATGGGCACGCCGGTCTTAATGGCCAGGTCGTAGAGCTTGGTGACCTTTTCGCCATAGACCTCGCCCATGGTGCCGTCGAACAGCGAGGCGTCCTGCGCATAGGCGCAGACCTTGCGGCCATCGACGGTGCCGAAGCCGGTGACGACACCATCGGTGTAGGGGCGGATGTGCTCGCGGCCGAACTCGGTGGAGCGGTGGCGAGCAAGGGCGTCGGTCTCCACGAAGGAGCCGGCGTCAAAGAGCGCCTCGATGGCGCTGCGGGCTGCCGGGACTTCTCCCTGCGGCGCCCGGGACTCGGTGAGCTTGGCGCTCAGGTCCTCGATCTTGCCAGCGGTCGTCTTCAAGTCAGTCATGGAACACTAGTGTAATACAGTGCTTCTGCTGCACTGATTTGTGCTGAAACGAGCGCGGCCTAGAGCGGGATGTTTCCGTGCTTGCGCGATGGGCGCGCGACATTCTTGTCCGTGAAGAAGCGCAGGTTTTTAGCGATTGCACTGCGGGTTTCGGAGGGGAGAATGACGGCGTCGATAAGCCCGCGCTCTGCTGCCTTATACGGGTTGAGCATGTGATCTTCGTATTCGCGCTCGAAGGATTTGGTCAGCTCAGTTACGTCGAGGCCCTTCTCATGGGCGGCCTTAATCTCCTTGCGATAGATAAAACCGACGGCACCTGCTGCACCCATGACCGCGATCTGGGCGGTGGGCCATGCCAGGTTGATGTCCGCGCCCAGCCCCTTGGAGCCCATCACGCAATAGGCGCCGCCGTAAGCCTTGCGCAGGGTGACGGTGATCTTGGGAACGGTGGCTTCGGCATAGGCGTAGAGCAGCTTGGCGCCGCGGCGCAGGATGCCGTCGTGTTCTTGGTCGGCGCCGGGGAGGAAGCCGGGGACGTCGACAAGCATGATGATAGGGATGTTGAAGGCATCGCAGGTGCGCACGAAGCGGGCGGCCTTCTCGGAAGAATCGATGTCGAGGCAGCCGGCGAAGACCTGGGGCTGGTTAGCAACGAAACCAACAGTGCGGCCTTCGATGCGTCCGAAGGCGGTGACCACGTTATCGGCGCGGTCGGCCTGGATCTCCAGGAAGTCACCGTCATCGGTGAGGGCCTCGATGACCTCCTTGACGTCATAGGGCTGGTTTGGGGAATCCGGGATGATCTCATCCAGCATGAGGTCGTCGGCGGTTTCTTCGCCCAGGTCTTCGTAGGGCTCAACCGGGGTCAGCTGGCGGTTATTGGAGGGAAGGTAGGTCAGCAAGTCGTGGACCCAATCCAGGGCTTCCTCGTCGCTGGCGGCGGTGTAGTGCGAGGTTCCTGCTTTGTGCATGTGGACGCCCGCGCCGCCGAGTTCTTCTTGACTGACTTCTTCGCCGGTGACGGTCTTGATGACGTCTGGTCCGGTGACGAACATCTTGGACTTCTTGTCCACCATCACCACGAAATCAGTCAGGGCAGGGGAGTAGGCGTTGCCGCCGGCGCACGCGCCCATGATGACGGAGATCTGCGGGACGATGCCGGAGGCCTTGACGTTCTGGTAGAAGGTCTTGGCAATCCAGTCCAGGGACACGGCGCCGTCCTGGATGCGGGCGCCGGCACCCTCGTACAGGCCGATGAGCGGGCGGCCGGTGGTGATGGACAGCTCCATGATCTTGATCATCTTCTCGCCGTAGACCTCACCGAGTGCACCGCCGAAGACGGTTCCGTCCTGGGAGAAAATGCAGACCTCGCGGCCGTCGATGGTGCCCCAGCCGGTGACGATGCCATCGGTCAGCGGGCGCTTCTTGCCCATGCCGAAGTCCGTGGTGCGGTGCACGGCGAGCATATCGGTCTCGACGAAGGAGCCCTCGTCGAGGAGATAGTCCAAGCGCTCACGTGCGGTGAGGCGGCCTTGGGCGTGGACCTTTTCGTGGGCTTTCTCGCCCATGGGCTGCGCCGCTGCTTCGCGACGCCTCTTCAGTTCAGCGATCTTGCCTGCGGTGGTGTCGGCGCTCAGGGAGTCAAGCTCCGACAAATGTGAGGAAATAGTCATGTTTGGCAGTGTAGAGAAGTTTCGTATAGGAATGTATAGCGGCGCACGGGTGATTCCGCTCACAATTTACGTTCGGGCAGGTGAGGGGCGGTGAAAAAGATGAGGGAATCCTCGTAAACGGCGTGTTGGGTGCATGGCTGACAGTGTAGTGGGCGCGAAATGTACCGTTTGAAGGGTGGCCGCATGAGAAAACCCCGCCCGGTGGGGGCGGGGTTTGGTGAAGGATTTTATGCAAGCCATCCGAAGCTGTCGAGGAATAGCTCTACCTCGGCAAGGTCGCCTTCCCGGGGGAAGTCGCCCGTGAGGGCGGCGAAGCTTTCCTCGATGTCGGTATGGGTTGCCGGAATGAGATCGTGCTTGACAAGATCTTCTGCCACCTGCGCTGCGATGGGCGCAGCGGTAATGGTGTCAAGACCGGTACCGGTGGCGGTCTTGAATGTGTTAGTAATGGCGGAAATAAAGCCGGAAATGGTATTCATTCGTGCTCGCCCCTTTTTGTCTCTCGTAGTAAAGGTACGGGGTACCGTACCGTTGGTATTCACCAACTATATCGTGTAAACGTCCAAAACGCTACATAGATTTCAAGTTAAGTTAACTTTTTGTTTACCTTGGCTGATGTGTGACCAGGGGCACACATGTGCTTCCTGCGGCGGAGGAAAATGAATAAGGGCAAAAAGGACAGCCCCGCCGTGTAGGGCGACGGGGCTGTTGGTGTTGTCGGTGGGAGGGGGGAAGGCTTAGTGCCCGCTAGCGATTCCGGCAAATGGCTCCCAGCCGAAGTAATGGGCGATGGAGTCCTTTGCAATCCATGTGATAGCGACAAGGATGAGGAGGGCGAGAACGGCGTATACCGTCCAGCCAAGCATCTTCATCTGGGGTGAAGCTTCGGTGTCATCAACGACAACGCCTTCGGCGTTGCGGATGGGGTCGCCCGTCATGCAGCGCATGCCCAAAGCGAAGAGGAGTGGGATGCCGGCGCCGAAGGCGAGCGCGAGTGCGGCCACGCGAATGAGGGCGGTGACGATTTCCATTGCGGTCATGATTGGAATCCTTAGTTGTCCTTGTGAGCGGTGTGGGACTTGACCACATCATTGACGGCGTTTGCGGCGCCAGGGGCGTTGCCGGTCGAAACGCCGGCGGCGACCTTTTCGCGGTGAGACATCGAGGAGTCGACGGACTCGGAGTCCTCGTCCCAGTCGTCGTTGACGTTATTAGCGTCAACCGGGTTGCGGCGAGCGCGCAGGAGGATGAGGGCGACCATTCCCAGCAGGATGATTAGGTCAACGATGGCACCCACCATGGTGTTGGTGGCTGCGCCCACGCCGTTGGCAATCCACCACGTAACGAAGCCGACGAAGGCGGCGCACGGAAGGGTGATGAGCCACGCGGCCACCATGCGCATGGCGACGCCCCAGCGAACCTTCGCGCCCTTGCGGCCCAGGCCGGTACCCAGGATGGAACCGGTGGACACGTGGGTGGTGGACAGTGCCATACCGCCGGTGGCGGAGGTCAGGATGATGGCGGCGGAGGTGGCCTCAGCGGCCATGCCCTGCGGGGATTCAATCTCCACGAGCCCCTTGCCCAGGGTGCGGATGACGCGCCAGCCGCCCGACATGGTGCCGGCGGCAATCGCGACGGCACAGGCCACGATGACCCAGGTTGGGATGCGGGAATCGGAGTTGGCCTCGCCAGCGGCAACGAGGGCAAGGAAGATAACGCCCATCGTCTTCTGTGCGTCACCGGTGCCGTGGGCCAGGGATACGAGGCAGGCGGTTACGATCTGGCCGTGGCGGAAGTGCTCGTTTTTGACCTTGCTCGGGATGGTGTTGGTCACCCAGTACACCAGGGCGGTACCGCAGGCGGAAACCAGAGCGGCGATGAGCGGGGAGGCAATAGCCGGGATGATGATCTTGCCGGCGATGGAGGACCATGCCACGCCGCCGGTGCCCAGGGCTGCGAAGGCAGCGCCGATGAGGCCACCAAAGAGGGCGTGGGAGGATGAAGACGGCATGCCAAGGAGCCAGGTAAATAGGTTCCAGGTGATGCCGCCGATGAGGCCGGTGAAGACGACCATGAGCAAAGCGTCGCCGTCGGCGGGGACGGAGACATCGTACTGGTCAAGGTTGACGATTCCCTTGGCCACGGTGGCGGCCACGTTGACGGAGAGGAATGCGCCGATGAGGTTGAGGAGGGCGGAAATGGCGACCGCGGTGAACGGCTTCAGTGCGCCGGTAGCAATTGACGTTGCCATAGCGTTGGCTGTGTCGTGGAAACCGTTAGTGAAGTCGAAGGCCAGTGCCGTGATGACCACGATGGCCAAGATGATAAGAGTCGCTGACACGAGCGTGATCCCTTTCAGGACTAGGGCAATAATCTACAAAGAGGGGTCAGCGTGTCGGGGCCAAAGGGGTGGCGCGACGACTGCGAGCTAACCGCGGTTGACGATAGTCCCGAAAGGTAATGGTGCCAATTGTGCGCAAAAGGCCGGTGACCTCGGCAAATAGGCATTATGTAGCTTTAATTGGTCATAAAACGCTAAAAAACCTCAAAAATTACAGCACAATACATCGACTGTTCATGTTCTGTTTACCGTTTTCGCTAAAAGACCGTTAAGCCTCCACCGGAAGCCAGGCATAACCGAAGGGGCCCAGTTCGACTGGTCCTAAGTCCACGGCTTTTTCGGTGAAGTTGTGCAAGCACAATAATTCACCGCGCTGGAATCCCAGCACGCCCGCGTGGCCGGTCTCCACCGCCTCGAAAGGCGCGGTGCCGAGTTCCGGATGCGCCTTGCGTTGCTGGATGAGGCTGCGAACGCGGTGGAGGATCGAGGAGTCGTCGGCAAGCTGCTCCTCCACCGAAATACCAACCCCGCCAACGACGGGGCGGCGCGTCTGAGCGGATGTACTGAATCCTGCGCCCTCGCCCGGCTCCCACTGCATAGGAGTGCGTACAGCATCGCGGTCGGGCAGCTCGGGGGCGTCGTTCATGCCAACCTCATCGCCGTAATACAGGAAGGGCGCGCCCGGTAGCGTCATGAGGAGGGAATAGAAGAGCTCAATCTTGCGGTAGTCGTTGCCCAACAGCGGGGCGAGTCGCCGCGCGATACCCACGTGAGCGCGCATCTGATCATCCGGCAGAAAGTGCTCGTACATGATGGCGCGCTGATCCTCGCCAACCATCTCCAGCGTTAGCTCGTCGTGATTGCGCAGGAAGGTGCCCCACTGGCAGCCCTGGGGCAACTCCGGCAATTCCGCCATGATCTCGTAGACCGGTGTGGCGTCCCCCAGTGCAAGGGCCTGGTAGAGCCGCGGCATGACGGGGAAATTGAACACCATGTGGAAGCGATTGCCCGTGCCGTAGAACTCCATGGTGTCGTGCGGCGGCTGATTGGCCTCCGCGATCATGATGGCCTCGGGATAGTTCTCGTCAATGAAAGCGCGGATTCTTTCCACAAACTCGACTGTTTCCGGCAGGGACTCGCCGCCCAGCCCATCGCGCTCGTAGAGGTATGCAATGGCATCGAGGCGGAAGCCGTCCACGCCCTTGTCCAGCCAGAAGGAGAGGATCTTGAACACTTCCTCGTGGACCTTCGGGTTGTCATAGTTCAGGTCCGGCTGGTGCGAGTAAAAGCGGTGGAAGTAGTACTGCTTGCGCTCCGGATCCCACGCCCAATTCGAGGTTTCCGTATCGGTGAAAATGATGCGGATCTCTGGGTAGCGCAGGGGATCATCGCCCCACACGTAGTAATCACCGTACGGCCCTTCCGGATCGGTGCGCGAGGCCTGGAACCACGGGTGATCGGTGGAAGTGTGGTTGAACGCCAAGTCCGTCATCAGCCTCATGCCGCGCGCGTGGAGCTCGGCGACGAGCTCCTCGAAGTCCTCCATCGTGCCGTAATCCGGGTGGATGGAGTAGTAATCGGCAATGTCATAGCCATCATCGCGCAGCGGGGAGGCATAAAACGGGGAAAGCCACAGGCAGTCCACGCCGAGCCACTTGAGGTAATCCAACTTCTCAATAACGCCGCGCAGCGTGCCGACGCCTTCGCCGCGGGTGTCCTTGTACGAGCCCACGAGGGCCTGGTAGAAAATGGCGTTATCGTGCCAGGTCATCGGAGATCCTTCCGTTTAGCCCGCCACAGCAGAAACTCGGCCAGGCACAGCGTGCCTGCGAGGAGCCCCGGCCAGATTGCGGGGGAGGGGTGAAAAAGGTTGAGGACTGCCTGCACCAGCGCCAGGAACGCAAAGAAACCAACGAATCCCAGCGCGGTGTCCCACAGCAGAGCGCGGCGCATTAGGCCTTAACACCGCCGGCGGTGAGGCCGGCAACGATGCGGTGCTGGAAGATGAGCACCATGATGATCAGCGGAATCGTCACCAGCGCGCCCGCGGCCATGGTGGCGGCGTAGGGGTACTCGAAGGCCGAGGGGCCGGAGAAGCGCGCGATGGCCACGGTCACCGGCTCAGTAGCGGTGGTGGATAGCTGCTTGGCCAACATGAACTCGTTCCACGTCGTGATGAAGGCGATGATGGCGGTGGTAAACAGCGCCGGCGCGGCCAAGGGCAGGAGCACGAGGCGGAAGGCCTGGCCGCGGGAAGCACCGTCCACGCGGGCGGCCTCCTCCAACTCCCAGGGAAGCTGGCGGAAGAAGCTCAGCAGCGTATAGACCGTCAGCGGTAGCGCGAAGGAGATGTTCGGGATGATCATCGCGCGGTAGGTGCCGATCCATTCGAGGTTTCCAAAGAGCTGGAACAGCGGGGTCACCAACGCGATGGCCGGGAACATCGAGGCAGCCAGAATGATGCCGGTGACAATACCTTTGCCGGGGAAGTCGTAGCGTGCCAAGGCGTAGGCGGTAAACACACCGATAAGGACCGCCACCGCGGTCGTGACCAAGGAAATGATCAAAGAGTTCCCCAGCGCATTGAGGAAGTCATTGCCCTTGTCCGTGGCTAGGGCGTCCCGGAAGTTATCCAGGGTTACGTGCGTGGGCCACGGGGTGGTGTCGAAAGTATGGGACTTGTGCCGCAGGGCGGTGACGACCATCCAGTAGAAGGGCGCGAGCCCCCAGAACATGATGAAGAGGATGCCAAGGTAGTGTCCGATCTTTTTCATGACTTCTTCTCCTTCTTCTGGCGAGCAGTACCGGACACATCAGCGCCGAGGAAGCGAACGAGGATGAACGCGACGGTGAAGATGAGCAGGAAGATGAGGGTGGATAGCGCGGAGGCAGAGTTGAAGTGGCCCTGGCGCATGTCCTCCACCACCAACTGGGAAATGGTGGCCGTCGGGGAGTTGGAGGAGGCGGAGATCATGATGACCGGCAGGTCGTACATGCGCAGCGCGTCCAGCGTGCGGAAGAGGATGGCCACCATGAGCGCCGGGCGCACCAGCGGCAGGGTAATGGTGAAGAAGGTTTGGATGCGCGAGGCGCCGTCGACGCGGGCGGCGTCATAGACATCGCGCGGAATCATCTGCAGACCGGCCAGGATGAGCAGCGCCATGAACGGGGCGGTCTTCCACACATCGGCGATGATGACCGCGAGGCGGGCATAAAACGGGTCCGTGGTCCACGCGATGTTCGAGCCGATGAGCGCGTTGATGATGCCGTCCGGCGCGAACATGAACTGCCACAGCTTCGCCGTCACCGCGGTGGGAATGGCCCAAGGCACCAGCACGGCCGCGCGCACGAGGCCGCGCCCGCGGTACTCGCCGTTCATCACCAGCGCCATGAACATGCCCAAGATCGTCTCCAGTGCCACCGTGACCACGGTGAAGAAGAGCGTGATCTTGAGCGCCGGCCAGAAATCAGTGGCGATGACGCCGTCCGGGCATGTGGTGGCCTGGCCGGTGGCAGACATGCATTTATTGGTGAGCCAGTACAGGTAGTTCTCGAGGCCTGCGAATGAGCCTTCCTCGAATACACCCGTAGTCGGGTTAAGCCGCTTGTTGCCCTGGAAGGACAACATCACAGCGCGCACGATGGGATAGCCGATGACCACGGCCAGCGCTATCAGCGCCGGTGCGATGAGCGCAGCGACGCGCAGATACTGTCTGCGGGGCTGCGCGGTAGCCGGTGCTCCAGCCATGCGGTGCCTGCCTTTCTGATTAATAGGGGAGAGGGGTTTATCGGGGGTTGGGGAAAATCATAGCGGGTGGCTGAGACATCCTCTGTGCACGAGCACCCAGATCAAAGCCAGATCAAAGAAAGAGGCGCGGGCAAGTCTCGTGGACTTACTCGCGCCCCATTCACGCTGGGAGCATTAACCCTGCGCGGCTGCCTCGATGGCTGCCTTCATGTCCTTCGTTGCATCGTCGACGGACTTGCCCGCGGTCAATGCCGCGTAAGCGTTATCCTGCACGGCCTTGGAGATGGCGGTGTAGAACGGGGAAACCGGACGCGGTGCGGCGTTCTCCAGGGATTCCTTCAGGGCCGGAAGGTACGGGAACTCCTCGACGAGGGACTCATCGTCGTAGATGGAAGCCAGCACCGGCGGGAAGGAAGCCTCAGCGAAGGACTTCTGGTTCTCCTCGTTGATGATGAACTTCATGAAGTCCAGGGCCGTAGCCTTGTGCTCGGAATTGATGTTGATGCCGTTGTTGTAGCCGCCGAGCGTGGAGACACCGACGCCGTCCTTGCCCACCAGCGGCTGGACCTCGAACTTGACGCCAGCCTCTTCGGCATTGGTGTACATGTACGGCCAGTTGATGGCGAATGCGGTCTTGCCCTCGGTGAAGGCCAAGTTGGTCTCCTCCTCCGTCGCGGCGGTGGAGTCCTTGGAGATGGTGCCGTCTTCGTAGGCGTCGACAAGCGCCTGCAGGCCTTCCTTGGACTTGTCCGAGTCAACGGTCACGTTGCCCTCGTCATCCAAGATGGATCCGCCCCAGCCCTCGATGAAGCCGGCGGTGTTGACGGTGAGGCCCTCGTACTGCTTGAGCTGGGTGGTCAGGCAGGAGCTATCGTCCTTGATGGCCTCGCAGGCAGACGCGATGTCCTCGAACTTCTCCGGAGCCTTGTCCGCCAACTCGGTGTTGCGGAAGAGCAGCTGGCCGTTGGTGTTCTGCGGCAGTGCGTAGAGGGTGTCGTTGTAGGTCGCGGATTCCACGGTGGGCTCCAGCAGGCCAGAGGTGTCAACCTCCAGGTCACCGGTCAGCGGTGCCAGCCACTGGTTTGCAGCAAAGTCCGCGGTCCAGACCACGTCGAGCGCCATGACATCGTAGTCGGAGTTGCCCGCTTGCAGGGACTGCACGAGGGTTTCGCGCTGAGCGTCGGCCTCGCCGGCGAGCTCCTTGAGCTCGACCTTCTCGTCCGGGTGCTTGGCGTTCCATGCCTCGATGATGGGGGTGATCTTGTCGGTGTCGTTCTTGCCCATGGCAAAGGTGATGGGCCCGCGGCCGCCACCATCGGTGGAGGAGGCATCGGAGCCAGCGCTTGACGACGACCCCTCGTCGCCCGACGAGCAACCTGCCAAGGTCAACGCGAGTGCAGCGGTGGTGACGACTACGCCGCGGCGGACAGAACGCAGCGAGCTAGGGAGAAACGGCTTCTTCATGGAGTATTCACCTTTCGGAAAACTTCTGATGACTTCAAAATAGGGGATCATCCCCACAAGGCACGTGGTTTTGGCTTTTAATTCACTTCAAACGGGGGTGAAGCTACCCCTGTTAGTACTACTGCCTAAGCCTCGATACGCTGGCCGGTTTCCGGATCGAAGTGGTGGGCCTCGCGGGGGTTGAAGGTGAGGACGACGGTGTCGCCGCGCTGCGGAACGTTGTCGCTCGCGCGGGCAACGAAGCGCTGCTCGCCCACCATGGCGTAGACGAAGGATTCCGAGCCCAGCTCTTCCACGAACTCCACCGTTCCTTGGAAGCCCACCGGCCCCTTATTAATGAATAGCTTTTCGGGGCGAACGCCGATGCGGCCGCCGTTGTAGTCAAAGATATTCATCGAGGGGGAACCGATGAAGCCGGCGACGAACTCGTTAGCGGGGGCGTCGTAAAGCTCGCGCGGTGGGGCGACCTGCTGCAGTTCGCCGTCTTTGAGCACGGCGACGCGGTCTCCCATGGTCATGGCCTCGACCTGGTCGTGGGTGACGTAGACGGTGGTGGTGCCGAGGCGCTGCTGGAGGCTGGCCAGCTCCGCGCGGGTTTGTACGCGCAGCTTGGCATCGAGGTTGGACAGGGGTTCATCCATGAGGAAGGCCTTCGGCTCGCGCACGATGGCGCGGCCCATGGCCACGCGCTGGCGCTGACCACCGGACAGGTCCTTGGGCTTGCGCTGCAGGTACTCCGTGAGCCCGAGGGTCTTGGCGGCTTCCTCGACCTTGGCTTTGATGTCTGCCTTGGGCATCTTGGCCAGCTTGAGGGAAAATCCCATGTTCTGGGCCACGGTGAGGTGCGGGTACAGCGCATAATTCTGGAAGACCATTGCGATATCGCGCTCGCCGGGCTCCAGCCCTGTGACGTCTTTGCCGTCGATGAGGATGCGGCCGCTGGAGACCGGCTCGAGTCCCGCGAGGGCGCGCAGGGTGGTGGACTTACCGCAGCCGGACGGTCCGACGAGGACCAGGAATTCGCCATCCGCAATCTCGAGATTGAGGTCTTTGACCGTGGGGTTCTCGGCGCGGGGATAGGTGATGCCGACGTTCTCAAAAGTGACCTTTGCCATGGACACACACTAGCACCCAGCGGCACGTGGATTAGGCTGGAATTCGCTATGAAGAAGTTCGCCCCACTCCTCGCAGTGCTCTTGGTTGGTTGCTCTAGTACGGAATCCGCAGAGTCTTTCACACCGCTAACAACCGTTTCCACTGGGACCGCTGACGCGTCTTCGACGCAGTCCACTTCGCCTTCCGCGGCCCAGCGCGATACCGTGTTCCGCGCTATTTTCGCCGACACCGTGGACTCATCTAAGGTCCGCTCACAACTGGTGGACAACGGCAAGGTTGATCGCGCCACCATGCGCGCCAGCATGAAACGGATGGGGTTGGACCTCTCGGATTCGGAAGCGCAAGAATACGGCGAGTGGGTGTGTAAGTGGGTCGCCCCGGAGATCCGCTACGTGCTGGCGACTGAAGGTAAACCAGATAGCCTCGGCGCGAAAGAACGCGCAGACTACGACAAGCTGGTTGAGGACACTGTGTCCTTCCTAGCGGATTCTCGGCAGATCTCCGTTACGCCTGAACAGGTAACCCATGCTTTGCCGCAAGCGGTCTTGACTACCTGTCTTGACGAGGCTACCGCCCGCACAATTCTGGCCAATCCGGATTACTTTTAGTTACTTCTAGAAGGCCACTGCCCGGCGGGTAACCTGGGGTGCATGACTGCACTTGATATGGACCGCATCCGCGAGGCGTTGAGTGACGACTTCGCTGTCATCGATTTCACCGAGTCCACTGGCTCCACCAATACCGATCTCATGCAGGCGGAGAAGGTGGCTGATGGCACCGTACTGCTTGCCGACGAACAGGTGGCCGGCAAAGGCCGCTTGGGCCGCCAGTGGGTGAGCCCGGCAGGGGCGCAGCTTATCTTTTCCGCACTGATCCTCCCGGAGTCGCTAGAGCACCTTGGCACCCTGCCCCTGGCTGCCGGTTTGGCCGTGACCGACTCGGTCGAAGGTGCGGTGCTCAAGTGGCCCAATGACGTGCACATCGATGGCAAGAAGCTGTGCGGCATCCTCGCGGAAGCCGGCCCGGTGGGGGAGGCTTTCAAATCTGCCCCGAAGACTGAAGTCTCGAAGGCTGAAATCAATAAGGCCGAAATCAACAAGGCCGAGATCAACAAAGCGGAAATCAACAAGGCCGAGATCAATAAGGCTGAGGTCGCGCCCAAGACTCAAGCCGCTAACCCGCCTTCAGCACGCGTGGTCGTGGGCATGGGCATCAATGTCACCCTGACCCGCGAGGAACTGCCCATCGAGGCCGCGACTTCGCTTGCGCTCGAAGGCCTTGATACCGACCGCACTGAGCTGGCCATCACCGTTCTGAAGAACCTGCGCCGCCGCATCACCCAGTGGGAGCAGCAGGACCCACAGCTCATGGCTGATTACCGCAAGGTGTGTTCTTCCATTGGCCAAGAGGTTCGCCTCGAAGCCCCGACGGGCGATGTGATCGGCACCGTCGAGGGCGTGGCTGACGACGGCCGCATCAACGTCGGCGGCGAGTACTACTCCGCCGGTGATGTCATCCACCTGCGCCCGGCTGATAAATAATCGCCCGCGCTGGAACATCCAAGCGTCGACCGGCGAGGCCTTCATAGAAGGCGCCGTGCTCGACACATGGCGCTATTCAAAAGGCATCTGTCAGAAGGCATTAGTCAAAAGGCGTCTTTGGGGTCAAAGACACCTTTTGGACGCCTCCACATGGCGTTTTCGGGGGCAAAGACGCCTTTTGACTGACGCCTTTTAGGAAATGCCATGTGCGAAGCCTTGGCTGGGCTTGCAAGGCCTGGGACGTGACGTCTTCTCAGCTGGGCAGCGAGAGCAGGAAGGTACCATGAGCCCCATGAACCTCATGCAGATGGGCCGCGGCGAAGTTGTTCGCGCTGACATGACCGCCCCGTTTCGCACGCTGCTCTTTCCTTTTCTAGAGCTCGTCGTGATTACTGGGGTGTGCTGGATCGCCATCGGCTGGTGTGACTACAACGGCATTGACCTAGCGCTTCGCAATGGCCTGGTAGCTATATGGGCCTTGCTTGCCGTCTGGCGCTTTGTCCTGCCCCTCATCAAAGCCCGCCGCAAGCGTTTCATAGTGACCAACCTGCGCGTCATCGCCCGCGAAGGCAAGCGCGTTGATTCGATCCCGCTCACCGATATCCGCGGTGCGCGCCGTCGCCGCGGTGGGATCTCGCTGGCACTTCACGGCTATGACAAGCCGATGTATTTCCCCTCCATCCCCAAAGCAAAGCGCGTCGAAGACATCCTCAACGAGCAACCGGTCTGGGGCTAGCCCTTAATCTCCGTCGTATGCAGCTGCTGGTCCAGGTCCTCCGGCGCCAAGTTGGCGGAGCGGAACTCGTGGGTCAGCGGCAGACGCAGATCGAGGTCCGTTCCGGGGCAGAGCTCAATCATGGCCTCATCCACCGTGTAGTCCAGCACGTGCCCTCCGGAGGTACGCGCAGCGTCGATAAAGTGCACGTGGCATCCGGGAACGGAGATTCCCTTCTCAAAGACCGGCGTGCGGAAACCGCCGATGACGCCCTCGACGTCGTCAAAGCGCAGCTCCTTGTCGCCGCCCACCGCCTGCGCCATCGGCGGGTAGGGCTTGCTCTGCTTGACCACCGTGCGGGTCACCACGTTGCTGAACCGCCCAGAGATGCGCACCGCGTACATGAAGTTAGCGGAAGGCTCCACCTCATCGATGAATGCCGAAAGCTCCTCGCGCCTCAGACCTTTGGGCGCGGCCACCTTAATACGGGGGACGAAGTTCGTCGCCACCGCAAAGGGCGTGCCCTGGTCTAGGTCAGCGATCGTTGCGGTGCCATCGCCGCGCAGCTGATAGCACACACCGTCGAGGATGATCATCTCTCCGTCCAGCGCATCGAAGGTTCCAATACCGAAATTGCCCTTGCCCAAGAGCTCACCGATGGTCATTTCGCCGTCGTAAATGCCATCCAACAGGGCGGTCATGAGGGAGTTCTGAAAGATGGTATGCCGGACGATCATGGCCCCAAGGCTAGTATTGGAAGAGTGAGTGAACAACACAAACCCCTCGTTACTGTTTATGGAGACGGCCAGCTTGCACGCATGATGCAGCCGGCCGCCGCCGAGCTCGACATCCACTTGCGTGTGCTAGCCTCCGCGCCGGATAAGTCCGCCGCCCAGGTGATTCCGGACGTCGTTCTCGGTGACTATCACGATCTCGATGTGCTCACCGCCGCCGCAGACGGCGCGGATGCAATCACCTTTGAGCACGAGCACGTTCCCACCGAGCACGTGCAGGCGCTCATCGCCGACGGCCGCAACGTCCAGCCCCAGCCTTCCGCCCTCCTCTACGCGCAGGACAAGCTGCTCATGCGCCAGAAACTGGCCGAGCTGGGCGCCCCAGTGCCGCGCTTTGCCGCCATCGAATCGGTGGAGGATGCGCGGGATTTCGCCGCGCTTGTCGACGGTTCCGTGTGCCTCAAAGCCCGCCGCGGCGGCTACGACGGCCATGGTGTGTGGTTCCCGTCCGCGGAGGAGCTGGAGCCGCTCGTCGCTAAGCTGCTTGCGGCCGATACCCCGCTCATGGCCGAAGAAAAGGTCAACCTCACCCGCGAGCTGTCCGTGCTCGTCGCCCGCCGTCCCTCCGGCGAGGTGAAGGTCTGGCCGGTCACCGAGTCCGTGCAGCGGGACGGCATCTGTGCCGAGGCTTTTGCTCCCGCCCCGAACCTTTCGCCGGAGTTGACCGAGCGCGCCATGCAGGTGGGCATCAAGGCGGCCACCGAACTTGGCGTTACCGGCGTGCTGGCGGTGGAGCTCTTTGCCTTCGCCACGCAGCAAGACGCCGGCTCCATCATTGCTTCCGCCTCCGGCGCGCCGGGCGCGGTTGTTGAGGAGGATATCGCCGTCAACGAGCTGGCCATGCGCCCGCACAATACCGGCCACTGGACTCAGGATGGCTGCGTGACCTCCCAGTTTGAGCAGCACCTGCGTGCCGTGCTGGACTTGCCGCTGGGCTCTACCGCAGCCCTGGCTCCGGTCACGGTGATGGCTAATGTGCTGGGCGCCGAAGAAGATCCGCAGATGCCCATGCCGCAGCGCGTTCGCGAAGTGATGGAGCGCTACCCAGAGGCGAAGGTCCACCTCTATGGAAAGGACCACAAGCCGGGCCGCAAGATTGGCCACGTCAATGTTGTCGGTGTGGATGTGGCGGAAACCCGCCGCATCGCCCACGATGCCGCCCACTTCCTCGTCCACGCGCAGTGGGCTTAAGCCCGCAGCGAGCTTGAAACCTATTTACTAAGGAGAGTTTTATGGAACCACTCGTCGGCCTGATCATGGGCTCTGATTCCGATTGGCCCACCGTCAAGCCCGCCGCAGAGGTGCTCGCCGAGTTCGGCGTGCCCTTCGAGGTAGGCGTTGTCAGCGCGCACCGCACCCCGGAAAAGATGCTGGCTTATGCCAAGTCCGCGCACGAGCGCGGCCTCAAGGCCATCATCGCCTGCGCCGGTGGCGCAGCTCACCTGCCGGGCATGGTCGCCGCGGCCACGCCGCTTCCGGTGATCGGCATCCCGCGCGCGTTGAAGGATCTTGATGGGCTCGATTCGCTGCTCTCCATCGTGCAGATGCCGGGCGGCGTGCCGGTGGCCACCGTCTCCATCGGGGGAGCGAAGAATGCCGGCCTGCTTGCCGTGCGCATTCTCTCCGCGGGTGACCCGGCACTGGTGGACAAGATGGTGGCCTACCAAGAGAACATGGCCGCCGAGGTGGAGAAGAAGGACGAGAACCTGCGCTCCCAGCTCCTCGGGGAGTAATTAGCTGGGAAGCTTGCTCTTGAGATCGGGGTAGGAGGCCTGCGCGCCTTCTCCGGTGACGGCGTAAGCCCCAACTCGTGCGGCAAAGGTGGCGGCCTCCACGAGGTCGTCGCCGTGGAGTAGTCTCGCGCACAGCGCGCCGGCGAAGGCGTCACCCGCGCCGGTCGTATCGATGGCGGTGACCTGCGGGGAGGGGACGTTGACAAGCTCAGCGCCTTCGGCCACGAGCGCTCCCCGCGCACCCAGCGTGAGGACCACCGAGGCAAAGCCGGCCTCCGTGAGGCGCCGCGCCAGCTCCTCCGGCGCGCCCTCGCTGCTCAATCCCAACTGCTCCAGGATGAGCCCGGCCTCGTGCTCGTTGGCTAGCAGCGGATCGGCACGCAGGAGCGCTTCCTTTTCAACCTCGATGACCGGCGCGAGGTTGACCACGACCCGCCCCTTCGCCAGCTCTATGGCCTTGGCACAACCCTCCGCCGGAACCTCGCCTTGGAGCAGAATGAGTTCCGATTCGGTGATGGGGGAGGAGTGGGTGGTGACGAAGGGAGCGTCGACAAGCGCATTGGCCCCCGGCACCACGATGATGGTGTTTTCTCCCTGCTTATCCACGGTGATGACCGCCAAGCCCGTCACCTCCTCGCTGGCTTCGACGTGCGTGAGGTCCACGCCGCTGGCCTGCAAGTAGTGCATCGCGGGCGTGGCGTAGGCATCGCTGCCCACCGCGCCGACGAAGCTGACCTGAGCACCCAGACGGGCGGCAGCGACCGCCTGGTTCGCTCCCTTGCCGCCCGCGGTGATGGTGCCGCCGCTGCCCAGCAGAGTCTCGCCCGGCTGCGGGTGCCGCGCGGTGTGGACCACGAGGTCAGCGTTGATGGAACCGACTACGCACATGCTCATGCTGACTAGTATGCACGCTAAGCTAGCGGGCATGCAGTTTCCGCTTCTGGTGTTGGGCGCGCGCGTGGAGGGCGGCGAGCCCGGCTCGCTGCTGCGCAGCCGCTTGGACCGCGCGGTGGTGCTGGCGCGCGTGCTGCCGGAGGAGCCGATCATCGTGTCCGGTTACGGGGAGGCGGAGCCGATGGCGCGCTACCTCATCGAGCGGGGCGTGGACTCGGAGCGGATCCGTGTGGAGCCGCTGGCTACCAGCACTAACGAAAACCTTGAGCGCGCCCACGCGCTGTGCCCGGACTATGACTATTTCCGCGTCGTAACCAATGACTTTCACGTGCTGCGCACCCGCCTGTGGGCCTGGCACCTGGGGATTCGGGTTCGCATGCATGGTGTTGGCACCCCGCGGAAAGACCGCCCATGGAATTACCTGCGCGAGGTGGTGGCGACTCCGCATTCGCTGCTGCGCATTGTGTGGCGGCGGGTCGTCGCGCAGTGGCCTATGGACTAGGCGCCGAAGAACATGAGCACGATGGCGATGAGCCAAATGACAAACCAGTGGCGCTTTTGCGGCGTGGTTGGGTTGGCCTTCTGCTGTAGTGACTTGAGGAAGTACCAGGCCCCGGGCAAGGCGAAGCCGATGCCCATTGCCACATCGCCGTCAGTAATTCCGGTGAAGCCTACGAGGAGCGAGAACAGACTCAACAGCCCCTTGAAAAAGGAGAAGCTGTGGATCGTGCCTTCCATTGGCTGCTGGGCAGGGGCATGGTCAGGCAGCGGAGCTGGGGCGTAGGCGCGCTCCGGCTCGGCAAAGGGCTCTGCGATAGGTTCAGCAAAGGGCTCCACACTCGGATCCTCATACGAGTCAACGAAAGGGTTCGCCGAAGGCTTCGCGTCTGACTCGCGCGCGGGTTCCGCGAAAGGATTCGACCCACGGCCGGGGAGAGGCTTGTCCGGCTCCTCAAAAGGGTTGGAGTCAAAGGGATTGCTCATGTGGCTTAGCCTATGTCACCAGTGAACCAAAGCCCGAATTAGAGCTTGGCCAACGCCTTCGTGATTCCTTCCTTGAGCGTTGCCTGCGATTGCTTCATTGGATGCGCAATCGCCCGCAGGCCCATGTACGCAATCTGATCCGCAGCCCGGTTCAGCGGGTCGCCCGCATGCCCCAACACGCGGCGGATGGTCACCTCGCAGACTCCTTCCACGTCATGCCACGCCTGCTGGAAGCGCGAGCGCGAGCCCGAGGACAGCCCGCGCCACACGCCCCGCGAGCGCATCGCCTTCGAGCCCTTCTTCCGAATCTGCTCCACCGCTTCCAGAGCAGCTACTGAGTCCGACTCGATGATCGCCTTGGTTGCACCGACCTTGAGCAGGTATTTCAGTGCCAAGGTGAGGGATTCGAGCTCGAGCTCATCGGTGCTGGCCGTCGTCTCGCGCGTGCGCAACCGGTAGTCGCCGTTGCTGGCCACGAAGCACATGGAGCCCTTGAACACCGTGTCCGAGGAGGCGTCCGTGGCGATGCGCACGGTGGCCCCCTCGGGCCAGGAGGAGGCCGTCGAGAAGTTCGGCCACCAGTGCGCCTTCGGTGTGTCCACCTTTACTACTTGCTTCTTGCGCGGGGCCTCGCCTTCCTTCTTGGCGCGGCGCGCGGTGATTCCGGCCTGCTTGCGCCGCACGGAGCTGGCGCTTTTCGACGCCCTATTCTCCTCCGCAAAACTCCCCGTCACGGCATAGCCACGCTTTTCCAGCGCGGCCCGCAACCCCGCCTGCCGGCGCCCGGTGACGATCCACCTGCGTCCTCGGAGCCCCTTGGTGGCCTTTTCGAATTCGCGGACGGCCACCTCAACGATGTCGCCCTTTTTAATCTGGCCCTTGCGCACGAAGCGCGTCTTCTTGGTGTTGACGGCGATGACCCAGCCGTCGACAGTACCGTTTTCGGCGGAATCCCAGCGCTCATCCCACAGCGCAATAGCCACATGCACGGGTGCTGAGATCATGTCTTTGGTGATCTTGCGCGTGCCGTAGGTGCGCGATTGCGTGCCCGTCAGGGCGGAGAGCTCGAGTGGTTCCATCCCCTTTAGTAAACCATTTCACCGCTTCCCTGTAACGCTCGGGCGTCTAGTGCAACATACTCAGTGAGCCCATTAGCATTCTGGAGTTTTATTAGTGTCTGTCCTTACCTTGCCTGGTTCGCGTAAGCGGGAGTTTTCCCGCCTGTTTCGCGAGCATTACCCGGCGGTGCTGGCGTATCTGCGCCGCCGCGTCCCACCGAGCCACGCCGAAGAGCTGGCTGCCGACGTCTTCGAGCGGGCCTGGTCCGGCTTCGACTCCTTGCGCGGCATGCCGCTGCCGTGGCTCTATGGCATCGCCCGCAACGTGATGCGCGAGTTTTACCGCACCCGGCGGGAGACGGAGAACCTCGATGATCATGAGCTGGAATCCTATGCCGGCTATGACGCCGTCGATGCCAACCTCGACATCACTCGCGCGCTGATGCAGCTTCCGCACGCGGAGCGCGAGATTCTCACGCTCCACGCCTGGGAGGGACTCGACCACCCCGATATCGCCGAGGTCCTCGGCATTTCCCGCAATAACGTGCGCGTTCGCCTGCACCGCGCGCGTACCCACCTTTCCGAACTCACAGGAGAAACCGATGCCTAGCTCTCTCGATATGCTCCGCGCCGCCAACCCCGTTCCTGACACAGCGCTTGACGACGCCTCCCTCGCCCGCTCCGAAGAGACCCTCGCAAAGATAACGAAGGGCCGGCCCACGTGGACAATAGCGGCGGCTTCCGTCGCGGTGCTTGCGCTCATCGGTGGTGCCTTCCCGCTGCTCAATAATTCGGAACCCGTGGCCTCGGCCGCGGAGATTCTGACCCAGGCCGGCGAGGCAGCCGCAACCCAGCCCGATGCCGTGGATAAGGGCGTGACCGCGAAGGAATACATGAAGCGCGTCGATACGCTCGGCGATGCCACGGCAATCACCGAGTACGCGGTGGATGCCGGGGGAGCCGTGGAGGTCTCCTCGCAGGGCGAAGTGCCGGGTTTTGACCCGCAGCCTTCCATTAACCCGGAGGACCTCGTCATCGCGTCCGACCGCGCCGGGCTGGAGAAGCTGGCGGATTCCTTCCCGAACCGCGCGCTGGGCGCGCTGGAGCTGCTGCTCCAACCGGGCTTGAGCAGCGAGCAGCAGAAGATTGCCTACGATATGCTGGCGGAGGCAGACGGCAATGAGGTTGGCACTGTTGAAGGCGAAGGCGAGGACCAGCTGGTCACCGTGATTCGAGATTCTGACCGCGTCTCCTTCTCCGTCCTGCCCGCCACCGGCCAGCTGGTGCGCGTGGTTGGACTCGTCGGCCCAGACGTGGAAACCACCATCGATGCCACCGCCATTTTGGACTGTGTCTCCGTCACGGGCCTGGAGGGCCCGGACCGCATCTCGCTGGCCTGTGCGGATAATAACTACTTGGTCAACGAGCTGGACTGGCAGCACTGGGGCGCGGATGCCGCGGAGGCAGACGGCGTGGCCATTGAGAACGACTGCGACCCCAACTGCGCGGAGGGCAAATTCAGTGAGGATCGCGTCAAGGTGGTCGTCGACAAGCGCGTGGCCTGCGGCTACCACGCCGAGGTCTACTCCCGCGTGCGCGTGCAGTACCCGGATGGGCGTGAGGAAGAGCAGCAGATTGGCTGCGCGCCCTAGGTAAGCTGGCGCAGGGCGAACTGGCCGTACATGTCACCTAAAGCCTCGGCGGTGTAATCACCGTCGGGGCTAAACCATTGGGCCACGCCGATGCCCATATCGATGAGCGCCCAGCAGGCGATTTTGAGGTTTTCCGCGTGGAAGTCGCCCTCGTTGACCACGGCCATCCAGCGGGCGACATAATCGCGGCGCAGTTGCAGGACGACGGATTTGTGGGGCTCTTCGAGGTTGGTGAGCTCGTTGTTGACCACGCGGACGCGCCGGGCGTGGGTGGCGTGGTAAATGACGTGGGCTTTCATGGTGGCGACGAGCTTGTCGCGGGGGTCTTTCAGCCCGGCGAGGCAAGCGGCGTTGGCGCGAAGGAGGTCCTCCATGGCGGTGATGGTGACTTCGGCGAGGAGCTCCTGTTTGGAGGAGAAGTGGTTGTACAGGCTGGAGGCGCGCATGCCGACGGCTTTGGCGATGTCCTCCATGCCGGTGGCGTGGTAGCCGCGCTGGTCAAAGAGGTCGAGTGCGGCGGCGGCGATTTGGTCGCGGCGTCTCTGGTTGGCCATGGTGGGTGTCCTCCTCATTGAGCTAATGGCGGTTAGTATACCTGCGGGGGCAGGGTGAAGGTTGGCTGGGGGAGATACTGGCCCTGGAGTCTGGTTATCGTTCCGAATCCCGGCTGTGCCGCGCGTTGTGATGAGACACTTGACAGCCTGGGGAGAGTCAGGTCACAATTAACACTAATAGCCATTCGTATTGCCTGTTAGTTGGAGAATTGACCATGTCCCACAACCTCTTCGAGTCCACCACTGATTTCCTGGGTGTCTTTGACAGCCTTTCTGAGGCCGATGCTGCGGGGTGGAAGCGAGCTGCTCGTTTCCGCGAGTACTCCGCCCCGGTGATTAACCAGCATTGGCAGGCTGCGGAATACCCGCTGGACTTGGTTCAGCGGTTGGGCGACTTGGACGTGATGACGGATGGTTTGGCAGTGGAAGGCCACGAGCAGATGTCCACGCTCGGTGCCGGCTTGGCGCTCATGGAGGTCACACGTGCGGATGCCTCGATGGGTACGGTGATTGCGGTGCAGGCGGGGCTGGCTATGCGCTCTATTTCTATGTTGGGTTCTCCGGAGCAGCAGGCTTCATACTTGCCGCGGATGGCTTCGTGCTCGCTGCTCGGGGCTTTTGGGTTGACGGAGCCGGCCCACGGTTCGGATTCGATTGCCCTGGAGACCACCGCGGTGCGCGATGGCGATGAGTGGGTCCTGAACGGCGAGAAGAAGTGGATTGGTAATGGTGCTTCCGGTGGCGTCACGATCATCTATGCGCGCATGGAGGATGGCAACGTTGGCGGTTTCATCGTTCCGCAGGAGGCCCCCGGTTATTCGGCATCCGTGATTGAGGGCAAGCTCTCTCTGCGGGCCATCCACCAGGCGCACATTACGTTGACCGACTGTCGTATCCCCGCCGCCAACCAATTGCCGGGTTGTCGCAGCTTCAAGGATGTTTCCCGCGTGCTGACTGCTACACGCATTGGTGTGTCCTGGATGGCGCTGGGTTCGGCGGTGGCCTGTTATGAGATTGCCCGCTCGTATGTGCTCGAGCGCGTCCAGTTTGGCCGCGAGCTGGCGAAGGCGCAGATCATTCAGCAGCGCTTGGCCAACATGGTCCTCGATTTGAGCCAGATGATGCTGACCTGCCGTGAGGTCTCATTACGAGAAACCGCAGGTACGTTGCTGCCGGAGCAGGCCTCGGCGGCGAAGCTCCACAACACGCGTGCTGCTCGCCGTATCGCCTCCGATGCTCGTGACATGCTTGGCGGGGTTGGCATTTTGCTGGAGAACGACATCGCGCGCCACTTCGCGGACATCGAGGCCATGCACACCTACGAGGGCACGGATACAGTGCAGTCCCTCATTATGGGCAAGAAGATTACGGGCTTCTCGGCCTACAAGTAGCGATTCGAAGTGGCCCCCTATTCCACCATGCCCATCTTTTCCCCACTACCGCGGCCCCTCTAGGTTCGAGTCCTAATGGGGAGGCTACTGCTGGAACCGCCGTGAGCGGTCGCAGATGGTTCTGCTCATAAGGCATTAGCGAGAAGGTTTGTTTGGGGGCAAACGAACCTTCTTTGTGCTGTTAGAAGGTTTACTTGGGTGCAAACGAGCCTTTTGACTAGAGACTTCTGAGTGAAGCCTTGCGAGTGGAACCTTGTGGATTACTTTGTTGAAGGATCAGCCAATTCGATGGATGAGTTGAAGTTATCCACAGGCGGGGAATCGACCGTAGCTTTTGAGGGCTGGAAGCCACGATGATGGAAGCATGATTGACGATTCACACCTCATTTACCTACGACCCCTTTCGAACAACCACCCCGTGTGGAAACAGATTGCTTCAGGTGAACTTATTCGCCTCACCTCGCGTTACGCTATAAACAGCGAGTACTATTCAACTCTTCCTTACTATCAACGCCATCTCTTTGACATCGTTGCCTTCGGACGTAGCGCGCATCGGTCAGTTCTCGTGGAAAGATCTGCGGCCAAACTGTTGGGCTTGTGGACGCTGTCGTCTCGGGACGCACAGGTTGTTCTAGCACGGCAATCCAAAACAGTTCCGCCGCGACGGCAATGGGATAGTAAGGTGATGTACCGAAAAATGTGGCTGCCAACCTCAGACATTATGGAGCGCTTCGGGCTTCGGTGCACGTCGGTTGCGCGCACCTGCATCGACGTCGCACGGCTTGCGACGTTTGAGGAAGGGTTGATGGCTGTCGACTCCGCTTTGCGCAAACGACTCGTTAGCGTTGACGAATTACGGTCAATGATCACGGCAATGGGCCGTGTAAAAGGTGCAGCTCAAGCTAGGAGAGTAGTTTCGCATGCCACCACCCTCGCCGAATCTCCCTATGAGTCCTTTGCTCGCGGCATGTTGATTGTGGAAGGCCTAGGAAAGAAACTCGTGGTTCAGCCAGAGCTTCAGGGTGGGTATCGGCCGGACTTGTTTATCAACGGCAAAATCATCATGGAAATAGACGGCGCTGTGAAGTACGACGGAGCGACCTACGGAAAATCTACCGAAGCGGTGATACGGGCTGAGCGGCAAAGAGAGAAATACCTTCAGAATCTCGGATACATCGTGTTGCGTTACTCACCACGGGATCTTCTCCAGAACCGAGAACGGGTTCTTAACGAGGTGCGCGGTGCGTTAAACACCGTGCAACCTCGTTCAGCCTAGCGAGACTCCTTGCCAGCGCGAAAGCGCCGGCAGATGGTTTCATTCAGAAGGCATTAGTGAGAAGGTTTGTTTGGGGCAAACGAACCGTTTGTAAACGCCTAGATGGTTTACTTGGGTGCAAGTAAACCATGTGACTAATGCCTTTTGAGTGGAACCATGCGCAAGGCTAAAAGTTGTAAAGAGGATGCCCAGCTCAAACTTGCAAATGACCAGCATAAACCTGCCTGTCAATTGCCGGTCCAGGTCGCAAAGAACAAGGAGAAACCCCGCTCCGAAAAAGGGAGCGAGGTTGGGAAGCGGAAGCGGCCGAGGCTAGTTGTTGAGGGGCTTGCGGGTGGCTGCCATGTGCTTGGCGCGCTCCACGTTGGCCGGGAGGAGGACCAGTGGCACGTCGTACTCCACTTCGCGCTCGCAGAACTCGGTGAAGCTCAGCGAAACCGGGGTTGTATTGGAGTCGGGAGCAGCGGAGGTGGAGCTGGGAGCGGTGTACATCTCGGCGAGCTTGGCCACGATGACGTGGTCGTTCTCGGTGGTGCCGTCGATGGGCCAGTCGCGGTCCAAGGCGGGGGAGCCGGCGTACATCTCGATAGAAGCGTCCGCGGGCGGGGTGTAGGAGGCAGCCAGGTCGGCAGCTTCGCACAAAGCGCGGGCGAGGACGTGGTCGAAGGACATGAGCACGACGTCATCGGAGGAGAGGAAGCCAGCCTTTTGCGCTTCGAAAGCCGAGGAGAAGTTGCGGGCCGAGGCGATGAAGTCGAAGGCCTTCTGGTGATAGTCTTCTACACCGGCCGCCTTGAGGCGCTCCAGCGAAGAGATGGTTCCCGTCCAGCCTGGGTAGAGACCCACGGTGCGCTCCGGGAAGCCGAGGCGCGTATCGGCGTGCGCCACGATGCGGTCGCAGGCCAGCGCAGTTTCAAAGCCACCGCCCAAGGCCACGCCACGCACAGCTGCCACCACGGGGACCGGAGCGAACTTGAGTGCACGCAGGGTCTTCGAGCCATCCGCAATCAAAGATTCGACGCGCGAAGCAGAACCCGATTCGCCCGCAGCCGCAATAGAAGCCAGGTCCGCACCCGCGCAGAAGACCGGCTTGTCGTTGCTGATAACCAGCGCGACAAGGTTGGAGGAGGATACAGCGTCGAGAGCAGCGCGAATAACCTCGAGGGCTGGAGTCGGCATGGAGTTCATCGGCGTGTGCAGGTCGATGATGCCAATGCGCCCAGCAGACGTGGACACCGCGTGAACCGCGCCCGCGTCCAGTGACACGATGGTCTCCTTCTCAAGAGAAGCCAAGGTCACCACACCTTCGCGCGGCGCGAGCTCCTGGCGCGAACCGGTAGAGGAGAGCACCGAGCCCTTGCCGTAAAAACCGCCCGCCGAAGCCGCGGCGGAGACCAAGGCCGGGACGTTGGAGCCGTAGGCGGAGGCGACCCAGCCGATGCCGATGGCGTCGGCAAGCGCGAAGATGCCCTTCTTCCAGCCGAAACCAAGAGTAAGGCCCTCGTCGATGAGGCCCACGTGGTCCGCAATGTCAGGTGCGACCTCGCAGCAGTACGCCAGCGTGTCGAGGAAGACGGCGCGGGCAAAACGGCCGCCGGGGGAGTCGGTCTCCATGACCTCGCGGGGATCCTTGAGGCCCACGACAGGATCGGTGGGCTGAGTGCGGGGCACGTACTCGTAAGAGGAGTTGATGACCTCGTCACGGCCGCGATAGAAGCCACCGTCACCGGTGCGGCCGGTCAGACCGCGGGAAACGAGACCCTCGATGAAGGAATCATCGCCAAGCGGAACGTCCAGGAGCGGATCGCCCTCGGGGAGGGCCGTCTCCAGAGACGTCCAAATGGGCTTAACCAGCTGGAGGCCGATGTAATCGAGCAGCCCGAAAATACCGGTGCGCGGGATGCCGAAGGCGCGGCCGAAGGAGGCGTCGGCAAGCTCGTAGCTCACGTCGAACTCGCGGGCGCGGGCCACACCGGCGGCCATCCAGTAGCAGCCCACGCGGTTGGCAATAAAGCCCGGGGTGTCGCGGCATTCGAGCGCAATCTTGCCCAGGGTTTGCTCGATGGTTGTGCGCAGTGCCGCCTCCGTGGGGCCGGAGGCGATGAGCTCCACAAGGCGCATGATCTTCGGCGGGTTGAAGAAGTGCGTGATGGCGAACTTATCGCGGCGGGCCTCCGGAACGCCCTCAAGAAGAGAGGCTAGCGGCAGGGTTGAGGTATTCGAGCTCAACAGAGCGTCCGCGGGCAAATGAGGCTCGATGGCTTGGTAGAGAGAGTGCTTGGCGCCCAAGTCCTCGAAGATGGCCTCGATGACCCACTCGCGGTCCTCCAGCAGGGCGTAGTCATCGCTGGCGCGCACGCGCTCGGCGAACTCCGGCAGGTGGAAGCCCTTGCGCTTGAGCTGGATCTCGACGCCCTTTTGGGCGCCCTCCGCATTCTGGTCCAGCAGCACGACGTCCATGCCCGCCGACGCACACAGCGCGGCGATGCCCGAACCCATAGAACCTGCGCCGATGACGGCTACCTTGGTGATGCTCATTTACTTCGCTCCATTCTCAATAATCATGGCGATTCCCTGACCGCCGCCGATGCACATGGTGACCAGGCCATAGCGCTTGCCCTCTCGGCGTAGCGCATAAGCCAGCTTGGTGAGCAGGATGACGCCCGTGGCACCGACCGGGTGGCCGTGTGCAACGGCGCCGCCGTAGATATTCGTCTTGGCCGGGTCGAAGCCCAGCTGTTCCTGCACGGCGATGGCCTGGGCGGCGAAGGCCTCGTTGGATTCGATGAGGTCGATGTCCTCCAGTTTCAGCCCGGCCTTCTCCAGCGCCTTCGGGAAGGCAGCGATGGGGCCGATGCCCATGCGCGTCGGGTCCACGCCCGCGATGGACCAGGACACAATCTTCGCCAGCGGGTTCAGGCCACGCTTGGTCACTTCCTCCGCGGTGGCGAGCACAGCGGCCGCCGCGCCATCGTTGATGCCGGAGGCATTGCCGGCGGTGACGGTTCCGTCCTTAACAAAGACCGGCTTGAGCTTCGCCAGCTTCTCGACGTCCGTCTCCCGCACCGCTTCATCAAAGTCCAGCTCGCCGACCGGGACGATTTCCTCGGCGTGCACGCCTTCCGCGCGGGCCTTCGCGGCGCGCTCCTGGGACTCGGCGGCGAACTCGTCCTGGCGCTCGCGGGAGATGTTGTTATCGGCGGCGACGTTTTCTGCGGTCACGCCCATGTGGCCGGTGCCGAAGGGGCAGGAGAGCGCGCCAGTAAGCCAGTCATAAAGCTTGCCGTCACCCATGCGCTTGCCAAAGCGTGCGCCTTCGACGGAGTAGGGCGCGTTGCTCATGGATTCCGCGCCGACGGCCAGCGCTAGGGAGCCGTCGCCAGTCTGCAGGAGCTGGGCCGCGCTGATGACGGCCTGGACTCCGGAGCCGCAAAGGCGGTTGACGCCCATCGCAGTGGAGGAGTCTGGCATGCCGACGTTCTTGGCAATGGCGCGTGAGAGGTAGAGGTCCTTCGGCACGACGGGCATGACGTTGGAGGCCACGGCGGTATCGAGGTCTGCACCAGTAAGCCCCGAACGCTCAATAGCTGCTTCGGCGGCAAGCGAACCGAGCTCGGTAAGGGAAAGACGCGCCAGGCTACCGCCAAATTTTCCGATGGGCAGGCGTGCGGCGCCCGCGATGTAGATGTCTTGGGGCATGAGCTCCTCCGTACGTTTAACGAATCACCATTAGTTAACTCGGTATCCTAGGTCACTTTTTCGCCGCGCGCAACGGAGCTCCACTGGAAGGTGTGTGAGGGGCTGTAGTTATGGCGTGGGTGTAACGTGCGCCACCCCCGCGTTGTTTACAGATTGTTCAACAACCCTTATGCTTTCACCATCGTTAAATGCGACCTTCGTCACGAAAGGTGCCCAACAATGAGCTTGGAACCAACCAATTCCTCCGCAGCTTCCCAGGAAGCAGCCCAGGGAACTACACAGGACGCGCCGAAAGAAGCGCAAGCCCCCAAGGGCATCGGCGCCATGGCCGGCGCCATGTTCCTCATGGCCACCTCCGCTATCGGCCCGGGCTTTTTGACCCAAACCTCCGTCTTCACCGTGCAGATGGGCGCGGCCTTCGCCTTCGCTATTGCGCTGTCGATCATTGTGGACATCGCCATCCAGCTCAACGTCTGGCGCATCCTCGCTGTCTCCGGAATGCGCGCCAACGAGCTGGGTAACACTGTGCTGCCGGGCCTGGGTTGGTTCCTCGCTGTCCTAGTTTTCATCGGCGGCGTGGTCTTTAACATCGGCAACATCGCCGGCTCGGGCCTGGGCCTAAACGCCATGATCGGCATCGATGCACGCATCGGTGGCCTCATCGCTTCGGCCATCGCCATCTTTATCTTCCTGTCCAAGCGGGCGGGTGTTGCGCTTGACCGCATCGTCGCCGCGCTGGGCGCCATCATGATTCTGCTCATGCTTTACGTGGCGATTGTTTCCCAGCCGCCGGTGGGTGAGGCCCTGAAGAATACCGTCATGCCGGAAAGCATTGACTTCTTCGTCATCACCACCCTCATCGGTGGCACGGTGGGCGGCTACATTACGTTTGCCGGCGCACATCGCCTCATCGACTCGGGCCTGTCCGGCCCGGAGAACGTCGGCGCGATTACGAAGACCTCCGTGCTCGGCATCATCGTCACCGGCATCATGCGCGTGCTGCTCTTCCTCGCGGTCCTGGGTGTCGTCGCCACGGGTGTTGCGCTCTCCGAGGACAACACGGCCGCCGATGCCTTCCGCCAGGCCGCCGGCGAGTTTGGCCTTCGCGCCTTCGGTGTCGTCCTTTTCGCGGCCGGCCTGTCCTCCGTCATCGGCGCGTCCTACACCTCCATCACGTTTGTGACCACCCAGAAGGTCAGCCCGCGGACCCGTAACTTCCTCACTGTCGGCTTCATCGTTGTCTGCGCCATCCTGTTCGCTATCCTCAACTCCGCACCGCAGAAGCTGCTCATCTTCGCCGGCGCCTTCAATGGCATCATCCTGCCCATCGCCTTCGCCATGATCATGTGGGTGGCCTTCAAGCGTCATGACCTCACCCACGGTGTTAAGCAGCCGATGTGGCTGCTCATCGCCGGCGTCCTAGCGCTCGTGCTGGAAATCTTCATCGGCATCAAGTCTTTCTCCGGAATCGTTGAACTATGGGCATAATGCAGACTCCTGCAGAGGTGCGCGCCTTTGCTCGCGCGCACGACATGACCACCACCGCCGGCCACGCCAGCGGCTTCATGCAGGCTAACCTCCTTGCGCTGCCGCGCGAGTACGCCTTCGGTTTCCTCCTCTTCGCACAGCGCAATCCCAAGCCGTGCCCCATCGTCGGCGTGCTGGAGGCCGGGCAGTTCACCTCTGACCTCATCCCGGGCGGAGACATCCGCACGGACATCCCGGCCTACAACATCTATGAGGATGGCCAGCTTACGCAGACGCTTGGCGACGCTTCCGCCTTCTACTCCGACGACATCGTCTCCTTCCTCATCGGTTGTTCCTTCACCTTTGAGAATGCGCTCGTGGAGAACGGCATTTCCATCGCCCACATTGATCAGGGCCGCAACGTGCCGATGTATCGCACCTCGATTCCCTGCGCGCCGGCTGGAGTCTTCTCCGGGCCGATGGTCGTCTCCATGCGTCCCATCCCCGCAAGCCAGGTTGCCGATGCCGTCCGCATCACCTCCCGCTACCCGGGCGTCCATGGTGCCCCGGTTCACGTGGGCGACCCTGCTGCCATCGGTATCGAGGACTTGTCGCAGCCCGATTTCGGCGAAGCCGTCGACATCCCTGAGGGCACCATCCCGGTCTTCTGGGCGTGCGGCGTGACCCCGCAGGCCATCGTGATGAACTCGCGTCCCAGCCTGGCCATTACGCATGCCCCGGGCAAGATGCTGGTCACCGACATCCCGGACCGCGATTTCCTCATCCCTTAGTTACTACCGCAGCGGCTGGAGTGTTTTCGGCCTGATAATTTCGCTCCACGCCGCCACGGCCCCTTCCGTGACTAGACGCCTCACAATAGTCGCGGCGCACCGCCGATTACGGTGTTGAGCACGCTTCTGAGCACGCTGCCGCGTGGTCCGACAGCAGATGGCATCTCACAAAAGGCATCCCGCAGATGGCATCCGCCAAAAGGCGTCTTTGGGTCTAAAAACGCCATGTGTGCAACCCAAAAGGCGTTTTTAGGCGTGAAAACGCCTTTTGACTGATGCCTTTTAGAAGATGCCATCTGGGAACTGTCCGATAGTCGGTCAATAGCCGTTTGCGTGGGCGAAAACGGAACCGCAGGCGAAGCGAGCCCGTAAACACAGGGCAGGCCCGCGGACGAAAACGGAACCGCAGGCGAAGAAGTACCTGCAAACGCGGGCGGTCCTGTGCCGCGGAGACGCGGTTAGAGGACCCGGAGAATCGATTCCATCGCGCGCATCAGGTCTGCGCGGCAGGCATCGGCGGCCGCCTCGCGCTCGCCTTGTGCAATGAGGTGGGCCAAGTCGATGTTGGCTTGCACGTGGTTATCGTGAATCTGCGGGTAGCGCTCCAGCGTCAACAAGAAGGTCAAGCGCATGCGCGCCAGCAGGTGCGACATGGAGCGGTCCAGCGTCGGCGAGCCCAAACCGGCGACCAGCTGCTTGTGGAAGCGCTGGTTGATGAGGGGGCGGGGAGCGTCGTTAAGCACTGCGGATTCGGTCAGCCGCACCAGCTCGCCTGGGTCCTCGAAGGTGGCATAGCGCGCCGCGGCCGGCTCGATGGCAGCGCGCGCCAAGTAGAGATCGCGCACGAAATCGCCGTCAGGGGTGGCGATGAACACACCCCTGTGCGGGATGCGCTCCACGATGCGCTCGGAGGCGAGCATGGCGAAGGACTCCCGCAGCGTGTTGCGGGAGCATTCGAAGCGCTCGGCCGCGCGGACCTCGCTGAGCTGGTGTCCGGGCATGTACTCGCCCTCGGAGATGGCGGCGCGGAGCGCGGACGCGACGGAATCTGCAAGCATGCGACTTACAGTAGCCCGCCGCTTAGGAAATCGTGGCGATTACCGCGCCCGGTTCCAGCCTGGAACCTTCCTTTGCCACACGGCTTAGCGTGCCCACGGATGGAGCCTTGACCGCGGATTCCATCTTCATGGCCTCGATAGTGGCGATGGCCTGGCCTTCCTCGACGGCCTCGCCGTCCGCCACGTTCCACGCCACGAGGTTAGCCTCATAGGGGCAGGTCACTTCGTTGCCGCCGGCGCCGGCACCGGACGCCGCGCTTGCCGACGCCCCCTTCGCCTGCCCCTGCGACAACATATCGGTGGGGAAGCCCACGCTGACCAGCTTGCCGTCGATTTCCAGCGCCACGCGGGTGCGCTGCGCGTAGATGGCCTCGACGGGGACGGTAGCGCTCGTGGCTTCCGCGGAGGGGCGGTAGTTGTGGTCAAGCCAGTCGGTGTAGATGCCGGCTGCGGCGTCGGCGTCGCCGTGATCGACGAGGACCTGGGAGGAGACCATATCGCGGTGGAAGGGCAGCACGGTGCGCACGCCCTCGATGTCGAATTCCTGGAGGGCCTGCTGTGCACGCTTCAGGGCGATCTCGCGGGTCGGACCCCAGACCAGCAGTTTAGCCACGAGCGAGTCGTAATATGGCGGCACGATGGAGCCGGAGCGCACGCCGGAATCAACGCGGATGCCAGGGCCCGTCGGCGGCTCGAAGCGCACGATGGTTCCGGGGCAGGGCGCGAAGCCGTTGAGGATGTCCTCGGCGTTGATGCGGAACTCGAAGGCGTGGCCATCGGACACGGGGTCTGAAGCTTGCGCTTCAGACGAGGAAGAGGAATCAGACGGGGAATCGGACGCGAAGGACAGGGGTTCGCCGGAGGCGATGCGGAACTGCTCCGCAATGATGTCCACGCCCGTGACCATCTCGGTCACGGGGTGCTCCACCTGCACGCGGGTGTTGACCTCGAGGAAGGAAATCGTGCCGTCCTCGGAGACGATGTACTCCACCGTGCCGGCGCCGGTGTAGCCCACCTTCGCGCAGATGGCGCGGGCGCCTTCGTGGATGCCGGTGCGCTGTTCGTCGGCAAGCGCAGGCGCCGGGGCCTCCTCGATGAGCTTCTGGAAGCGGCGCTGCGTGGAGCAATCGCGGGTGCCCAGCACGGCGACGTTGCCGTGCGTATCGGCCAGAATCTGCGCCTCCACGTGGCGCGGGTGGGTCAGGAACTTCTCCACGTAGCACTCCGCGCGGCCGAAGGCCTCCTTGGCTTCGCGGCCGGCGGAGTTGAAGGCGGCCTCGATGTCCTCGAGGTTTTCCACCACCTTGAGGCCGCGTCCGCCGCCGCCATACGCGGCCTTGATGGCGATGGGCAGGCCGTGCTCCTCGGCGAAGGCACGAGCCTCCTGCCAGTCATCGATGGGGTCGGAGGTACCCGGTGCCAGCGGGGCGCCAACCTCCTCGGCCACGCGGCGCGCGGCAATCTTGTCACCGAGCAGCTCGATGGACTCCGGCGACGGGCCAATCCATGTCAGGCCGGCCTCGGCCACGGCGCGGGCAAAGTCGGCGTTCTCCGAGAGGAAGCCGTAGCCGGGGTGGATGGCATCCGCGCCGGCGCGCACGGCGATATCGAGGAGCGCGGGGACATTCATATAGGTATCCGCCGCGGAGTTGCCGGGTAGTGCGTAGGCTTCATCAGCCACCTGGGTGTGCAGGGCGCCGGCATCGGCCTCGGAGTAAATGGCGATGGAGCGGATGCCCATGTCGCGCGCGGTGCGGGCGATACGGACGGCGATCTCGCCGCGGTTAGCAATAAGGACTGCAGAAATCATGTGTGGTTGTTCCTTAATCAGTGTTTAAGCGAGTTCAAAGCGGACCGTCGCCCCCGGCGGGAGCTGCGCGGCAATATCAATATCTTCTTCGAGGACCGTGGCGATGACCGGGTAGCCACCGGTCACGGCGTGATCGCGGAGGAAAATCACGGGCTCGCCACTCGGCGGAACCTGGACGGAGCCGGCGACCATGCCCTCCGAGGGCAGCTCGCCCTCGCGGGCACGGCTCAGTTCCACGGAGCCCTCCGGGCCCAGCAGGCGCACACCCACGCGGTTGGATTGCGCGGTGACGGTCCACTCCGTGGCCAGGAAGGCCTCCAGGCTCTCGGGCGTGAACCAGTCATCGCGCGGGCCGAGCACGCAGCGCAGCACGCCTTCGGTCTGTCCGTGCGCGCCTTCGCGAACGCGCATCGGGTTGCTCAGCTGGGCATCGGTCATTGCGGTGGAGCGGGGGAGGACGCCGATGACGTCGCCCAGCCGCACCGGCTGCGGCCCCAACCCAGAGAGCACGTCCGTCGAGGCAGAGCCTAGCTCCGCATCCGCCACGATGCCGCCGCGGATGGCGATGTAGTTGCGCAGGCCCACCGTCGCGGGATCCACGGTCACCGTGGAACCAGCCGTAACGAGCACCGGGCGCGCGAGGTGCACCGGCATATCGTCCAGCAGGACTCGGGATTGGGCACCGGTGACGCACATGACTGCGTCGGTCAGCGCGCGCAGGCGGATGCCACCGATGTTCTCCAGCACGGTTGCCCCGCGTGGGTTGCCCACCGCGACGTTGGCCGTGGCAGCCGCCGCCAGGTCCGCCGCACCCGAGGGCGTAACACCCAAGTTGCCGCGGCCGGGGCGACCCTGATCTTGGAAGAGCGTGAGCAGCCCGGCATCGAGGACCTCCATGCGCGGCAGGCGCGCCGGGGTGCGGCGGCCGAAAGGCGTGGTCGACACAACATCCGGCAGCGAGCTCACCGCGCGATAGCGCACGCGGTCACCGGGCTGCACCAGCGCTGGCGGGTGGGCATCGGATTCCCACATCGGGGTCGAGGTGGTGCCCAGCAGCTGCCAGCCGCCCGGGGAGACGCGCGGGTAGACAGCGGAGAAACCGCCGGCGATTCCGACGGCACCCGCCGGCACTGCGGTGCGCGGGGTGGCGCGGCGCTCGATGTTGAAGTTCTGCGCCGGGTCAGCCGGGGTGCAATAGGTAAAGCCGGGCGCGAAGCCGCCAAAGGCAGCGAGCCACTCGGTGGACGTGTGCCAGTCAATGAGGCCTTCGCGCGACATACCCATCAACTCGGCGGCCTCGTCGAGGTCCTCGCCGTCATAGAGAACGTCGATCTCCACAAAGCGCGGATCCTCGCCCGCCTGCGCGGTGGGGTGGAAGTCCTGCAGCTTCTCGGCGGCTGCGGCCGCGGAGTTCGGCGTGGCAAAGGTCAACAGCAAGGTGGTGGCGGCAGCAATCGCGTCGACTTGATCTTTGAGCGGATTAGCGTCGAGGGCCGCGTGCCACGCCATGACCTGGGGCAAGTCCTCCAGCTCTATGAGCAGCGCGCGCGTTCCTACGGGGTGAATATGCATCAGATGGCGCTCCGAATCTCAATTCCGCGCGCCTGCAGTTCCTTGACCACACCGCGCAGCAGCTGGACCGCGCCGGGCGAATCACCGTGCGTGCACACCGACTGGGCATCCACGTTGAGTACGGAGCCGTCGATGGCGGTAATAGAGCCGGTTTCGGCGACCTCGAGCACGCGCTTGACGACGTCCCCCTCATCGCCCATCACCGCATTCGCCTCGCGCCGTGAGACGAGCGTGCCATCGGGGTTGTAGTTGCGGTCGGCGAAGGCCTCGCGGATGACGGTGAGGCCCTTCTTCTCCGCGATGTCGACAGCAACGCCGCCTGGCAGCAGCATGACGGGTAGATCGCCGAAGGCTTTGATGCCGTCGATGACGGCGTGGGCCTGGGCCTCGTGGTGGACGATGGTGTTGTACATCGCGCCGTGCGGCTTGACATAGGCCACGCGGGTTCCGTTGGCCTGGGCCAGGGCTTGGAGGGCACCGATTTGGTAGGTGACTTCGTCGGCAAGCTCGGCGGGAGCGTAATCGATGAAGCGACGGCCGAATGCTGCTGGGTCGTTGTAGCCCACGTGCGCGCCGACGGTGACGCCTGCTTCTGCGGCCGCCTTGAGGGTGCCCGCGATGGAGTGCGGGTCGCCGGCGTGGAAGCCGGTGGCGACGTTGGCGGAGGAGACGAGCTGGAGCATCGCGGCGTCATCGGCAACGGGGTTGCCGGCGGTGGTTTCGCCGAGGTCAGCGTTGAGGTCTATGTGCAGCGCGCTCATAACAGGAGGACACCTCTTCTGTAGTTCCCAAATTGTTGAACAATCTATGGGTGCCTAGTGTAGCCCGCATCACGTAGGTTTGTGAAGTGTGTCCCGTATCTGTGGATGAGCGGGACGTGAAAACACCCCCATCACGACGGTGATGGGGGTGCGGCTGCTTCGCGCCGGTGGGCCGGCGCTGCTAAGAGCTTCGCGTTTGAAGCTCGATGATGCAGGATTCAGATTAGAACGGGAGGTTGACTCCCAGTGCCTGTGCTGCGGCCGGTGCGGCTGCGGCCAGCGCGCCTACGACGCCGAGGACGATGACGGCGATGCCCAGCCCAGAAGGTTTGCCGTCCTCGGAGGAGAGCTTGCCCTTGATGTCGTCGGAAGAGCTCTGATCCTCGCTGCTCTGGTCGCCCTTGCCTTCGTCGCTGCTGCCGGCGTCGCCACCCTGGTTGCTGCTGCCGTTATCGCCTTCGGTGCCGGTGCTGGAGGTGGCGTTGGTGCTCTGGCCGGTGGTGTCTTCAGCGTTGGCGGCGGTGACGCCTGCGAGTGCGAGGGCGCCGGCCAGGGCTGCGGCGGTGAGGTTGCGGGAAATGCGCTTCATGTTTCTTACTCCTGGGGTTAGATCGGGAAAGTTTGGTCAACGCCGTATCAGACGATGTTGCCACCGTTAACTGATGTCGACTTCCCACATACTAACCGAAAAATAGTGAGATAGGTCAAACTATTTCCAATTTTTAAGCTACTCCACGCAAATTGTCATGGATGCGTCAGGGTGCGCTGGCTTGTCGGATGGCGCCGGGCCTTGCTGTGGTGGGATGAAACTTCCTGCGTGGTTCGGGTTTTGGCGCCTGCTTGCGTGCTAGTTCATCCATTGAATCTTTTAACTTCCTCCAAGGGGTGCGGCCAGAAAAGTGGTGGCCCAACGGGCGTATAAAACTGCAAAAGCCGCGTCTCTCCACCCCCCGGTAGGGAGGGGGAGAGACGCGGATGGGTTGCCTGTTGGCCCTAGGCCTTAAACCTCTTAGATGAAGAGCTTGCGGCGAGCAACGACAGCGCCAGCGGCGATCATCGCTGCGATTGCCAGTGCAGCGAGGCCGCGAGCAACGGTGTTGGAACCGGTCTCAGCGGAGATACCGCGGGACTGTGCCGGCGTCTGTGCGGCGGTGCCTTCAGCAACCTTGCCGCCCTGGGCGATGACCTCGTCCTTGTTCTCCTGCAGCATCTTCTCGGAAGCGGCCTTCTCCTCAGCGGAAGGAGCGTCCTTCTGAGCTGCCTCTTCGGACTTCACGTAGGTCTTGCCGTCCTTGGCCAGGTACCAGGTCACGCCGCCGATGATGAGGGCGGCCGGCAGGGCCAGCCAGGCCAGCTGCTTCTTGTCGAACTCGGTGCTGGTCGGCTCAGCCTCGGACTCGCCGTTGATCGGGTAGTCAACGGAAGACGGTGCGGTAGCCGGACCGGTGGCCGCCATGTCCACCTCTGAAGCCATCACGCTGGTGGTGGTCGGCGCGTCGGCATCCTGCTGAGCCTGCTGCTGCTCCCAAGCCCACTGTGCCTGCTCTGCGGTCAGTTTGGTGGTTCCGTCCAACTCGCCGTTCTCGTTGCGGTGCTGGTAGCTACCGTCGGCCTGCTTCTGGTAGGTGACGCCATCGACCGTGAGTTCAGCCGGAGCCGGAATCTGGGCGGAGGCAACGGCGGTGCCGCCCAGCGCGAGGGAGCCAGCCAGAACGGCTGCGGTCAGGGTGCGGTTGATGCGCTTCATAAGCTTCTCCTTGCGGGGGTTTGTGAGGTATGTGAGAGGGATTCAACCCGACGTGAACCACAATAGCCACAACTTTCACATTAATCACAAGGGTTTCGAAATTTCGCTCCGTAACATGGCGGATGCTTTTCGTGCCAAACGGGTGGCATGTTCGGTGGGTTGAGGTCCTCACGGGCGGCGCTACAAGGCGTGTTAACCTGCAAGAATAAGAACGGTCTTGTCGGTTGAGCTGCGAAAATGTTCGATAACTGCGCGTAGTGGCGGAAATCCCCCCGAACGGGGGATGCTGCACCAGGCTTAGCTCTGTTCTGCGGCAGGATCAGGAGCCTCGGTTACGCCCTCAAACTGCCATCCCACCACGGCATTGCGCACCGCAGCAGCCAAAGGGTTGGCCGGCTGGATGCAGCTGATAGTGAGAAGGCGACCGGGCTGGGCATCGGTGCCCCAGATGCTCTCATCCTGCTCAAGGCCGTCCTTCGACGGATCGTGCAGATCTGTTGCGGTGTACACCAGCCATTGCTCGCCGGAGTTCTGCGTGCGCAGGTATAACTTGTCGCCCACAGAGGCTTTGTGCTCGTCGGCGCTACCGTCATAGAGGTTATTGAACACCGCTGGTACTCCCGCACCGGTATGTCCGGCGACCACCACGACGTCCTGTGCATCTGTGCCGGGTAGCGAATAGGGCTTATCCTCCGCGGTGTAGGTACAAGCCTTATTCATCGAGTCGGGGTTGATCTTGTTGTCTTTGATCCGACAGGAGCCTTCTTCAAACTCTGCGCGCACATCAATTGTCGGGATGTACATCTCCACCGCTGGGGAGGGCTCGATGACGGCGGCGGGTTCCGCAACCACATCGGTTGGTTGTGGCGCGGGCGCGTCTGGCTCCTTATTGATCTGAAGTGCGGCGACGATGCCGACGAGAACCATCGCCAAAATAAGGAGAACTCCCAACCCGCGACGGCTGATGGGCGTGCGAGGGCGCGGTGATTTCCGCCGTGGCGCAGGGGTTGTCGTCTTCTTCGGCGTCGTTCGGGTCGGCGCTTGTTGGGTCGGCGCTTGTTGGGATGGCGTTTGTTGGGCAGGCGCCGACGTTGAAGCGGATCGACGGGAAGGGGAAGTTGTCGACGGGGACGAAGCTAGGCGTTCTTGGCTGGGGCGGCGTCGCGGGCGGTAGGAAGGGCGCTCAGGGGCAGTGCTCTCGTGGTCGTGAGTAGAGCCTCGCCGGCGAGCACGCTCGGCGCGCAGATCAATACGGATTCCTTCTTCTGGCAGGCGATAGCTATCGCGCTGTGTCGAGTAGCGAGAATCCATAGTGAGCTCCTGAAGAGAACGATAATTAGAAAGTTACAGTACTACTCGCTAAGTAACTATTCCGTATGCGCTCACTATGGCGGCAGGAGCGGGCATAAAATGCCGCCTGAACTCTCGGCCTGGATGGCTGGCGATGAGGGAAGCCGTTGGCTAATGCCTTCCGTCGGCAGCGAGCTGAAAGTGCAACGCGTAGGTGATGAGCCAGTGGGTGGACATGAAGTGGCCGTCGACAAGCTGCGTTTGCGCGCTGGCTGCTAGTGCTTGGGCGCGTGGTAGGACGGAGGCGTCGAAATGCTCGGCGAGTTCAACGAGCATCCATGCTCTGGTTAGCGCTAGGCCGTAGAGGTGGGCCAGGCGGCCATCGGTTGGGTCAAGCACCTCTGGGATTTGTGTGAGAAATTCCAGTGCTTCGGTGCGGTGGGGAAGAAAGCCGTCGAACCAGTGTGGGAAGTCCGGCAGCACGCGCGACATGAGTAGGGCCTCCGATAGCCCGTTGGACAGGAAATCGTGCCCGGACAGCTCCCATTCGAGCGGGTAGTCGCGGTCTTCGCCGAAAAGGCGGACAGCAGCCTCGCGCACCGAGCTCGCCAGTGAATCCAGCCCGAGTTTCTCCGCGGCCTCGAGGATGAGGAAAAGGTTGAAGGCTGTATTGGAATGCATGCCGTGGCGCACCGGTTGGTTGAGTGATTCAAGCCAGTCGTGGCAGTGCTGTGCGGTTAGCTCTACGAGCTTGTCCATCGCTTCGCCAGGCCGAACGGAGGCGAGCTGCAGCAGCCAGGCGCGCCCATAGGGCATTTCATATCCGGGGTGGGCGAGTAGGTAGTTGTATTCCGTGGTGAGGGCTTCTGCGCTGAGGCGATCGTCGAGAAGCTCGGCAAGTTCTTTCGGAGACTCGGGCCCGAGAATCTTGTTTAGTAGCGCACCTGAGTACTGCATGTGGACGCTGGAGTGCCAGTCGAAACAACCGTAGAAACTGGGGTGCAGTTCGCGTGGGCGCACGGTGCAGTCATCCGCATTGGTGCTCGTGCCGCGCATCGCGGCGGGAAATTCGCGCTCGAGTGCGGCCACAATTGCTTCCGCCCAGGTGCTGGCACAAGTTTCTAGCGTGGTCATGCGTCAAGTATGGCAAAGCTGAAGGTGGGTCGTGCCTTTCAACGCCTGTATAGAACGGCTGTTCGAATTTGTGGTGTTGGTGTCCGGTCACCCTCGTAGCCTTTAGGGCAGGCATCCAAGGGGTGGGGGATGTGTGGGTGTCTGAAATCGCTGGCAATGCTCTTCGTCTTTGGGGGTTGCCACTATCGAAGGAGGGGGAACTGTGAAGTTCTTGGAAAACAAGCCAACGGCGTTTAGTAAGAGGCAAGTACATCGAATAGGTAGTGCGTTGCGCAATGGGGAACCGATTGATGAGGAACAGCTTGGGCTGTTCTTGGACCAGCAATCAGCTCTGTGTGAATCGATAATTCAGGAAGCGAGCAAGACTATGGCACAGCTTGATAATCAGTTGACGATGACTGCAGACTCTATCGTGGAGCCAGATTCAGACAGGTATTTCTTGAGTTCTCGCGTAAAAACGAGAGACACGTTGAGAGAGAAATTGAGTCGAATGCCGAGCTTCCCTTTAGAGAATATTCAGGATGTATCTGGCGTACGGATGGACGTCGATGTGACTCTAAAAGAACAAACTGTACTTGCGAAGCTTCTTTCGCGAGAGCTTGTGAAGGCTGGCGCGAGGAAAGTGGTTCTTCGGGACATGCGAGAGGAACCGCACTCGGGGTATCGCGCGGTGCACTTACACGTGATGTCAGAGGCCGGACGTGCAGAATTTCAGCTACGAACCGCGCTTCAGTCGCAGTGGGCAAACCTTTATGAAATGGCAGGAGACTTGTATGGAAGGGAAATCCGATACCTCGAATTCGGAGGAAGAATTCCGGCAGAATTTGAGATTGAGATCCGTGCTTTACATGAGGTATCCGAAGTCGTAAACAGGGTGGAAAAGCTCGTAGATATTCTTACCGAGCCTTTCGAAGGAAGCCTGCCTGTTGGCGCAACCCAAAAAGAGGCGCGTCAATTGCGGCGGAACATGTATAAGATGCTAGATAAATTAATCCATGAATTCGAAGAACGTCGAGTTCAACGTGACATGGAGGGAGAATAAGCCGATGCCAGCCTATCTGATTAAATACCATCGACCGACAGGTGCACTGGAAGTGACTGAGTATGATTCCCTGATAGAGGGAACCCGCGCTCGTCATAGACTGGATCAAGTAAATAAGGATCCTGATGTCGAGATTGTGGCGATTGGTGCTAAGAACTTAGAGTCCGTTCGGCACACGCATGCGCGCTACTTCTTCCGTGAGAAGACCGCGCCGCCGTATCCCTTTGTGGCTTAAAGCTCGAAGCTTTGAAGGGCGCAGTTGATGAAAGCTAGCCGCGAAGGATTTTCTCCATGGCCTTTCCTTTGGCTAGCTCGTCAACGAGCTTGTCCATGTACCGAATATTCTGCATCAGTGGGTCATCGATGTCTTGGACACGATGCCCGCAGATGCTGCCAGTGATGAGGGAGCGGGATGGGTTCAGGTGCGGGGCCTGCTCGAAGAAATCCTCGAGGGTGACCTTTTGCTCCCGGACCCGTTCCAGCTCCTCAACCGAGTAGCCGGTAAGCCAAGTGATGACTTCGTGAAGCTCGCCGACAGTCCTGCCTTTGCGCTCTACCTTCTTAACGTAGTGCGGATAAATATCGGCGAAGGGTATGGAAAAGATGCGGTGAGACATGGATGCAGTATATCCGTGAGCCTCATGGTGCGTGGGGGCCGTTCGTTGTCGCGGACTTAGCCGTGCCAGAGCGTCGAAATTGGCATTGCCCAGAGGTTTTCACCCATTGGCAGGACGTCCTTGCCCGTGTACAAGACAATTCCTGCGCGGAAAGAATCACCAGCTACCTGCTGAAGATAGCGCAGGCCAGCAAAGTCCTTCGGCTGGATCGACATCGCGGCTTTGACTTCCACGCCAACAACGTCCCGGGATCGTGATTCCAGCACAAGGTCAACCTCTTTGCCGGTAGAGGTCCGAAAGTGGAAGAGGCGATAATCAACCGATGACCATGCCTTCTGCTTCAGAAGCTCGTTGGCAACGAAGGCTTCGCAGATCCCGCCGCTAAGCGTGCTGGAAATGTTCATCTCCAATGCCTCTGGCTCGAGGCCTGCCAGGCTTGTAGCAAGCGCGGTATCTGAAAGGAAGACCTTGGGCTTAGAGATAGCTCGCTTCTCAAGATTTGTTCCCCATGATGGTAATTGGTTAATCAAAAAGACATCACTCAGCGCAGTTACATAGGTGGGGACTGAGCGTTCGGGAATGTCGAGTGCACGCCCAATGTGCGCCGCTACAAGTTCCGCGGTGCCTTGTGCAGCAAACTTGGCGAGAAGATTGTGTAAGCGGTCAGGGAATTGAATGCCGTAGAGCTCGGCAGCGTCTTTTGACAAGACTCGCTCAATATAAGCAGCGAACCACCGGTGTTGCCGTCGCCGACCAGAATCCCTAAGTCCTGGAAAACTCGGCGTGCAGAAGAGCTGGAAGTAGTCAGCCCGGGAAAGGGTGGATGCGGGTTGTACGCCTGCATCTTTTAATGACCATATTCGGCCTGCAAAGTCTTCGTGGATACCTAAACGTTCGCCCACGCTGAGGCCGTGAAGGCGAATAGTTTCTGCGCGGCCAGCGAGAGATTCTTCGGCTCCTGTGAGGCTGAGGAGGTTGGATGATCCGGTAAGGATAAAACGCCCCGGCCGTCGATCTTTTTCGAGTGCGCCTTTAATCGCGCGAAACAGCTCTGGTGCGCGCTGAATTTCATCAATGGCTAGTGTGCCCTCGGGGAGCTGTCTGACAAAGCCGTCTGGGTCCGCTTGTGCAGAGGCCAGCGAAGCGCTCTCATCAAGGTTAAAGAACCTGTGTTCTCTACCTTCGAGTAATTGATGGACAAGGGTACTCTTTCCTACTTGGCGCGCGCCGGAAATAGTCAGCACAGGTGTATCCGACAGAACTTCTTCCGCCAGATCTTGTGCGTTTCTATGTAGAAAAGAATCAGTCATGGCAGTCAATCTACCTGCGGTGTTGCGGTTCTGCAAGGTGTTCATTGCGGTTCTGCAATGCTCTCGTTGCGGTTCTGCAAGGTTCTCATTGCTGTTCTGCAATGCTCGCGCTGCCGTTTGATCGCGCTGTGGAACGCCAAAAAGAGGGCACCCGCAGCCGTCGTGAAACGGCTTGGGGTGCCCTCTTCTGTGAGGCCTGAGGAGGAGGGCTAGTCCCAGACGGGGGCGTCGCCAAGCTGCAGCTCGGAATAGCGCGCCTCCGGAACGGTGGCGGAGTAAGGCTTGCCCACAGCCTTCCATTCCTGGTCGGTGTTGCAACGCACGTCCTGACCGTCGGTGTCGAGCATGGTAAAGCCCCACACCAGCTTGCCCTGGGAGTTTGCCGGCAGCGTGTACGGGCCAACCTCCTGGTTCAGCTTCCAGTGCTGCTCGTGCACGTAGTTGAAACCGTAGGTCTGGGTCAGAACCTTGGCTAGCTCGCCCTCGCCCTTGATGGAACCGGAGACCTCGATGGTCTGCGTGCGGGCCTGGGTCACGGTGTGGCTGACCGGCACGGGCTCATCATTGCGGTTGGCCACACTAGCGGCATCAGTCTGCTTGAACCACCGGCGGGTGGCGGTGACGTAGGTGCCGTTCTCACCGGGCGTCGAGCAGTGCGTGCCCGGCTTGAAATCATCATTCCAGCGCTGCGGCAGCTCGAAGTCCCCGCCGAAGTCAGCGGCGTGGGCCACAGGAGCGGCCGCCAATAGGCTGAGCGCGGCGAAGGCGCTCGCGATGGACTTCTTCAGCACGTCTTAGCCCCAATCGTTGTTGTCGCGGGTGGAGACCTCCACGTGGCGCTCCTTCGGCAGGGTAGCGGTGAAGGTGCCACCGTTGGCCTGCCAGGTGTTATCGGAACCGCAGATGGTCTTCTGACCCTCGAAGTCGGAGACAACCCAGCCGGCGCGCATGACGGCGGTCTTGCCCGGAGCAATGTTGTACGGGCCGACCTGCTCGCCCACCTCGTAGGACTGGGAGTCGGTGTAGCTGGAGGAGAAGGTGAAGTTGATCAGATCCAGCAGCTTGAAGTCAACGCCGGCGGAAACGTTCCAGGTCTTGGTCTTGGTTTCCTTGATGGAGCGGGTGACCGGCAGCGGCTCGTCGTTGTAGTTGGACACGGTCCAGGATCCGGCAGAGCCGTCGAAGTAGGTGCGCTTGATCTTAACGGTCTGGCCGGTGTCACCCGGGTTGGTGCAGTGCTCACCGATGGTGGTCGGGTTGGCCGGGCCCAGGTCACGTGCCGGGAGGGCGTTAGCGGCCGGGGTAGCGATCAGGCCGCAAGCGATGGCCACGGCGGCGGTGGTGGAAGCAATCTTGGTCTTGAACATGGTGATTTCTCCTTGGGAAGTAAAGGGGGATTAGTAGATGGTCTGGGTCGGGACTGGGAGTTCGCGGTACTCGTCCGGGGTGACGTCCTCGGTGCGAGTGGAGCCGTCCTTGCCCGTGATGGTGGCCTCCGCCCAGAAACCGCTGGGAGCGGTGGTCTGCTTGTAGTTGGAGGTCAGGCTGTACTTTCCGTCCTTACCGCAGTGGATTTCGCGGTAGTTGATACGGGTCATGGTGGTGCCGTACTCCACGCGGACGCGCTCACCAGGGGCCAGGTCGATGTGCTGCAGCTCGGTTCCCACCGGCATGTAGGCGCGCTTGACCGCGCCAACGGACTCCAGCCAGCCCTTCGGGATATCGCCGCGGTTGCCCTGCCAGTTGGTGTACGGTGCGTGCTCGGCGCCGACGACGAAATCGGTGACCGGCGCGTACTCATAGTCACCCTTGGACCAGTTGAGGAAGTCTGTGGAGTAGCCCGGCTTGCGGAAGGTCGGCTTCACCGCAGTGATGTCCAGCGGGTACCAGGAGCTATCGCGGCCTTCGCAGGTCTCGCCTTCCTTGGGCCAGGATGGGTCGCGCTGCAGGTCCTCGGAAGGCTGCATGATTTCATCCTTCTTCGGGTCCGCAATCTTCTCCAGGCTGGGGCCGGACACGGAGGTGTAGTTGCCCTCGATGGGCTTGGAGTTCGCGCCCGGGGAGCGGGAAGGAATCTCCATGGCGAGGTCCGAAATCGAACCATCCGCCTTGATGATGTAGGCAAAGGCATAGCGCTCAGCCGGGCCCTTGCCGCGGATGACGTTGGCGCCGGGCGTGTTCTCTAGGCGGTCATCGTTGCAGCCGACGAACATGGAGATGAAGTCCTTTTCCACCACGCCGTATTCCACGCGGAAGGATTCGCCCGGCTTCAGGGTGACGGGGCCGAAGGTTTCCTTCTCCTGCCAGCCGTTGCTCAGCTTCAGTCCGATGTCGGACTTGGCGGTGGTGTCCCAGCCGGAAGGCATAGCGGCCTTGGAGTTGGCCTCAATCTTGTGGTTGGTGCCCGTTTCCACGGAGGCGGTGTACGGCACCTCCTGGTTCGTGGTGTTCTTAAACTGCAGGGTGCCGTCGCTCAAGTAGCGGCGGCCGGTCTCTGCGAAGTGCCACTCGGGAGTGGCGTTGTCTTCACCTGCTGCGCTGCAGCTCTTGTAGAGGTTGGTGATGGGGTAGGCCTGTGGCATGGGCGGAATGTTGGCCGCCTGTGCCGAGGGGGTAACTAATGCCGCGGTTGCCACCAGTGGTGCAAGCGCGCGCAGTCCCTTAGAGAGCACCTGTGTACCGTCCTTATATTTTATTAAGCGAAAAGTGAGAGATTTGTAGAATCCGCACTTATTTTAGGAGCCAAGCAGGGGGTGGACAATGGATATAGAAAACGGCTTCCGACCCTTGAAGAAAGTTAGTGGCGTTAAGTATTTGCTGGCCAGCCCATTGATCTTTCGTACACAAACTTAGGTATGACCCCGTATGGGTGGGTCAGTGCGGCCGATGCCTCTTGGCTTTGTGGGATACGCGCACCGGTGGCCGGAAGAAGGGAAACCTTCTAATAGTCCACCGCATCACGCACAATAGGGCAGGTCATGCAGTGCCCGCCCCCGCGCCCGCGGCCCAACTCCGCCGAGCCGATCTCGACCACCTCAATGCCGGCGGCGCGCAGCTTCTTATTGGTGTGCTTGTTGCGGTCATAAGCCACCACCACGCCCGGTTCAATGGCCACGACGTTATTGGCGTCGTCCCACTGCTCGCGAGCGGCGGCATAGGTGTCCCCACCGGTTTCCACCACCTGCAGGCTCCTGACGCCAAGTGCCTTGGCGACGACCTCGAGGAAAGACTCGGTGGGCAGTTCGACGTCGAAAGGCGCCGTGCTTGTGGAGGGGTGCAACACGATGGGCCGGATAGTGTCCACGATCTTGGGGTAGGCGGTGACCTTATCGGCATCCAGGAAGGTGAGCACGGTGTCCAGGTGCATCGAGGCGCGGTCGGCGGCCATGGCGGCGATGATGATCTTCTCGGCCGCGCCTTCCTGGAACAGGCGCATGGCCAGCTGGCTTACTCCCTGCCAGGTGGTGCGCTCACCCATGCCGACGAGGACGATGCCCTTTCCGATCGGCATGATGTCCCCGCCCTCCAGGGAAGCCAGGCCCGGCTCCTCATCGGTATTTCCGTACCAAAACTGAAAATCCGCCTGCGCAAACCGCGGGTGGTAGTTATAAATCGCTCTGGTCAGCAGTGTTTCCTGGTGGCGCGCCGGCATCCGCATGGGGTTGAGTGAGACCCCGCCATAAATCCACGCCGAGTTATCCCGCGAGTACTGAGTGTTGGGCAGCGGGCGCAGCGCAAAAGCGGAAGGCCCGTAGACCTCTCGCATGGCGTCGATGGTGCCGTGGCCCAGGCCTTCCGGGATTTCGGCGAAGGGTAGCCCACCGATGAGGAGCTCCGCCAGGCGTTTGTTAGACATGTCCTCGAACCAGTGGCGCAGCTCGCCGCCGATGCCGACACCAACGTTCTTATCCAGCAGCTTGAAATCCAGGATGAAATCGCGCCCGCCCGGGGTGGCCAGGGTTTCCTCTAGGAGCGTGTGCATCTCCAGCACCTCGACGCCGTAGCTGCGCAGCTTGGCGACGAACTCCGCGTGATGCTTCTTGGCTTCGTCGACCCAGAGGACGTCGTCGAAAAGCAGCTCCCCACAGTTACTGGGGGTCAGCCGCTCGTGCGCGAGCCCCGGCGCGCACACCATGACCTGGTGGAGCTTGCCAACTTCGGACCAAACGCCCAGCGGGGGAGTTGTCATGTGCGTGAACCTTTCTCGGCGGGGTGTGCCGTGTTATTCCCTAATGTGGTGAGTAGGGACACCCGGGTGGTGGCATGTGAACTAGACGACAATTCTAAGAAAAGTTCGCACTTTTTCAAGCTCCCGCAAGCCGAAGAAAGCCCACGTAGGTGCAGGTTTTGCGGCTGCGTGCATACTATTATCCGCGTTTATTCACACGGCTCCGGCGCGTACATAGTGAGGTTCCACGCCGCGCTTGCCGACGCCCCGCCTTCCGTCACTGCGGCAACACCGACGCTGGCAGGGGCGGCATTGCCCGGCGAGCTTGATGAATAACTTCGAAAAGAGTGGAAACTCTGCGCGAATAGTAGAGATGTAAACGCGCGGGGGTAGTTGTGGCGTGCAGTCCGAGGGCGAGGGAGGCCTCGCTACTGGGCGTCGAAGTCCTCGGCTATGAGGCTTGCCGCGTGTTCGCGGAGGTAGTCGCGTAAGTACGGCAAGGCGAAATCGACTTCGCCGTGGCCCGTGGTGGTGATCATTTCGGCGTCGAGAAGCCGGCGTCGATAGTTGCCTACATAAGAATCAGTCTTATTGAAGCGTGCCTTGATATCCGCCATCTTGGAAGGGCCATCGCTTTGGGCCATGTAAACCAAAAAGCTTCGGTCGACGGGGGAGAGGTCCGAGAGTGCGGGCTCATGAACAAGCTGGCCGAGCTTGCGCTGTGCTGTTGCGACTCCGCGCCGGGCAGCGTCGATAGAAATCTCGGTACCTCCGTCAGCGGTACGTGCCTTTTCCCGAAAGGAGCACTGGCCAACGAGTTGGATCATGAATGGATATCCATGGCACGCCTCAACCGCGGTTTCCAAAGCGTCCTGTGACCATGAGGTGGCGGCGCTGTGAAGGGGTTCCTCCAGTGCTTCACGTACATCCGAATCGGAGACCCTGCCCAGTTCAATGCGGTTAGCGCGTCGAAGAAAGGTAACTGGATTGGTGTCGCCACGACTGTTCAGCTTCCCGGAAAGCAAAGGTCTAATTGAGGACGGGATGCCTGCCATGACAACGGAAATGTCCTCACCCTCGCGAACTAAATGTTGAATCGTAGCGCCGAGCTCTATGAGCTCCTGGCTGCGTTGATGGTGCATTTCATCCAGTGTTACAAGAACCCCACCGGGCTCCTGGCGGGATTTCCGGTCGAGCTCACGTTTATAGGCCAGTAAATCCTTGAGTGCATTGCGGAGCGAGTACGTGGACTCTGCGATAGCTCGGGTATCCCAATTGAGCCCGCCTCCAATGCCGAGGATAGAGACGTTGAGGCCTTTGAGCTGTTTCCTCTCCTTAGCCAGAAGCTGAATAATGCTGCTACGCAGTCGCTCAACAAAACCGGTCGTTGCAGTGTCACTGAGCGTGAGCCAGCCACGCTCGAGCGCTTCGTCTTCGAAGGCATTAAGAAGGACTGTCTTTCCGATGCCGCGTGGTCCGATGATGAGTGAGATCCTCTCATGGGCACCAGGGCCTTCATCGAGTGCAAAACCGAAATCACGAATGGCATCGCTGCGGCCAACCAACAGTGGGGGAGCGGCGCCGAAGGTAGCCCTAAAAGGATTGGTGTTCTTCGGCTTCATGGAACTCACGTTAACCCACGGCGCTTTTGAAGTCTTGTGAAGTTTATGAATTTTGTGAATTTTTTGAAGTTTATGAAGAGCTTTGAAATTTGAAAGAGGGGCCGCGCCGCTATCAATAGGAAGTGGCGGCACGGTCACGGCGTGATTGGGAAAGCTGATTTACCAGCCTTTTAAGGAGCATCTTTGGCGCAAGGGATGCGCCCGGACATCGTCGTGGATGAAGCGAGTTTGGGGGAGCGAGCATCCGGCCGGTCGGAACAGAAAGCGAGCGCGAGCTTGCTCGGCAACAATAACTGGCCACGTACTGTAAACGTATGACTCAGGACGCTTTGGAACCCCTATCGGTACTGCCTCGCGGCGAGTTCGCCTTCCCTGGCCCGCTTCGCGACGCCCTCGTCACCGCCATCCTGAACGGCACGAAAACCACGACGACTTCCTTGTTGGCCGAGTATCCGCACGGTTACAAACCACAGGAGGACGTGGGCAACCTCGAAGCAGTCCTCGACTCACACGACAACGTGGTGTGCGTCATCCGTACCACCGAGGTCCAGGTCTGCCGGCTCGCCGACGTCAACGACGAGCATGCCCTCGCTGAAGGCGAGGGCTACGCTGATGCCAGCGAATGGCGCGCCGGGCATGAGCAGTTCTGGCGCTCACCCGAGTTCGTTGAGTACATCGGAGAGATAGACATCAACGATGACACACAGGTGGTGTGCCAGCGTTTCACCGTTGACGGGCGGTACCCGGTTAAGGGGCTGGAGGCGTGGGATTCCTGAAGGGGTATGCCCGCGGGCTAGACGTATTCGTAGCTCGTGTCCAGCGGTAAGCTTCTGGACGATGAATGTTCATCTAGATTTTGCCTCGAGGTCGGGGAACCTCTAGCCGCGTTAGGAAGAATGACTCTATGCGCAATCGTCACACCATTCTTGCTTTGACTGTTCTTCTTTCTCTCAACGCATCTAACGCTATCGCTGCCGAATCGGACCCAGGTCCGGCGGCAGTAGCGACCGGAGACGTTGTCTACTTCCAGGATATGAAGGAGTTCGAGCCCCGAACTTGGGATGACGGTAGCCACCAAGGTGGCATCGCCTACTTGGCAACTGCACTCGAGAATATCCGCCAAGAAGAAGGCGACCCTATTGTCGCCTTTGGTGGAGAACTTGCTGCCGGCAGCTTATTCGGCTCAGTCTTTCGCGGTGAGCCATTTGTCGAGGCATTTAACGAACTCGGTGTGGATGTTGGCAACTTTGGCAACCACGACTTTGATTACGGCGTGGACCATACCCGTAGCCTTATCGAAAAGGCAGAGTTTCCGTGGATTTCCAGCAACCTGACTACCCAGAATGGCGAGCCGATCAGCGAGGACGGAACCACGTTCACCGCTAAGTCTGGTGACCTCACCGTCGGGTTTGTTTCTCTTACTGCCGACCTTGATCGAACGGTAGCCGCCAAGGATGTCGTAGTGGGGGACTTCAGTGCATCCGCACGCGCCGGGGTACACAAGCTCGAAGAAGAAGGCGTCGATGCAATCGTTTTGCTGAGCCAGATCTCAAAAGAAGACACCACTCTGGTGATGGAAGAGATTCCCGAGCTTGCAGCAGCGCTGCGTGAAGAAAACGAGGTGCAATCACCGGAAGAAGTGACCTACACCGCAGATGGTCGGCCGATTGTCGCACCGCGCGCCGACTATGGCACTTTGGTCCACCTCGTTTTCACTGTTGACCGTTCCACGCAGAAGAGCGCGGTGAAAGTGGTGAACCATCCGGTCAATCCATCGCTCACTGCTAACAAAGAGTGGAAGGCACGCAGCGAAAAACTCTACGGTGAATTAGATCGCCAACTGGGTGAGCAACTTGGTACTGCGACGCAGGCTTTATCAAAAGCAGAGCTAGGTCCGTTGGTGGCGGATGCATACCGCGAACATTTCGATACCCAGCTTGGATGGCAGAACGGTGGCGGTCAGCGTGCCGACATGAAAGAAGGGACTTTAACCCGTCGCGATGCACAATCGGTGCTTCCTTTTGGTAACTCACCAATCGCGATTCAAGCGACAGGCGCACAGATCAAGGATGCATTGGAAAAAGGTATTGAATCCAACCCAGACGGTGGAAACGGCTTCCCGCGGACTGCGGGCTTCACGTTTGATTTCGACGCATCTGCGCCATTTGGTGAGCGCGTTACGGCGATAAAGCTCGATGATGGCACGTCAATGGACATGAATGCCACCTACTCACTGGCGATTAGCAATTACGTGGTGAATGGCGGCGACAAGGTCGATTCATTCATTGATGCGCCGGTGACTTCTGAGGACACGTCAATCGACGTCGACGTCTTCTCCGAGTACATCAAGCGGCATCGTGAGCTCTCACCTTTGAAGGCTTCAGATAATCCAAACGGTCCAGCAAACGGTGGTAAGACAGAAGAATCATCGATTGGCTCTTCGCGTGGAGCGGCCGTTGCCATCGGGGTGATTGCTGCACTGGCGGGTGCTTTCATTGCGTTCACTCCCAAGTCTGTACTGGACGGGCTTGTTCGCTACCTGAAGACCTTCTTGCCGGACTCGTGGCAACTAAATCTTCCTTCGGATCACTTCCCCTTGCAGGGACTGCATCAATAACCAGGGTATTTCAGTTCTACGGAGTCATTCCCACGTATCAAAAAAGTGGCTGAGCTGCGAGTGTCGAGATATTTTTATCAGCCCAGTCGGTAGACCTCATAGTCATCCGGCACACCTGCGCCGGGGACGTGCTGAAGTCCGAGCTTCAAGGCTAGGGCAATCGACGCCTCGTTGGTGGGGTCGATGATGGCGACGACGGGGAGCTGCGGGAAACGCTCACGTGCGCTGGCAATTGCAGCGGCTGCGGCCTCCTTGGCATAGCCTTTGCCCTGCGATTCAGGTGCGAAGCGGTAGTAGAGGTTGAGTACTTCTTCACTGGCCTCCTCGCTATGGCGCACGCCAGTAAATCCTATGGTAGTGCCATCGAGCGTGGATACCACGTAGTATCCCAGATGATTCTCGCGCCAGTTGGCCTGCCATGCGCGTGCCAGGTCCGTGGCTTCCTCCCTGGTCTTCATGACCAGTTCAGGGCGGTGCTCGTAAGTGCGGGCGTCCGAGTGGATGGCAAAGATGGCGTCAACGTCGACATTTGTCGGTGCCGAAAGATTGAGTCGGGAAGTGCGAAGAGTATGAATATCATTCATTGTGAGTCCTGAGGTTGAGAGCGGCGTTCGGCCAGGTTGCCTAATCTGCACACACGTAGTGCCGTCACTCTTGGTCGAAAGTTGCCCGGCTGCGCCGGTCAGAGAGGAAACAACTTTGCCTTAGGCCTCCGATAGGGGGTCGACTCCCGTTTGGACAGGCTCCTCAAGCGCTTCTTCCTCGAAGAATGACGAGTCTTCCACAGCGTTTCCTTCGCTGACATCGCGCTGAACCGTCTTCTTCAGAGCGCCCTCAATGAGTGCGCAGAGTGATTCCCTTCGACGCTCGAAGAAAGCATCAAAGTTATCGCTGCGCAGTGCTTCGGGCGAAATGAGGTGTCCGCGGAGAACGTCGTCCACGCCGTCGGCATCGAAGCCAGATTCGCTTTCAACCTTGGATAGGTATTGTGACGGTGCGACGCCACCGATGACGCGGTTCGTGCGTGCGCTGAGCGTCGTCTTGTTGACGATGGATTCGCGGCGCTCGTTATCAATTCCGTTTTTCTTGCACCAGTCTTGAGGGAAAATATGGTGAATATCCACGGCCATGTCCCTGTACTGGAATGCTCCGAATTGTTTTCCCTCGACCCAGTCTGTTGAGCCCTGTGCCATGATGAGTGCTGCGATGCCCTTGTAGGCAGCGGCATTGCGGGTGCGCAAAGAATGAAGGCGGGATTCAGCGAAGGTAGCGTCCTGCACGGTTCGTGGGGCGGAAGTTTCTTCACCCATCGCCCAAGCAGGTACCCCTTCGAGGTCACGTACGAAGCGCGTCTCAATAGCAGCGCCATAGAGCTCGCCCAAGACTCCGCTCCAGAACCACTGCGTGATCTTTTCTTTCACGTGGTGTTTGTCTGCTTCCTTGCCAAGAACAACAGCAATGGCAGCAAGCGGAACCAATTGCTTCGGGTAGGGGACATCCCTGAACCGATAGATGTGCAGATCTGCGAGGAAGCCTGCCGCCCAGATGAATCCTTGACGCAGGGCGTCGCGCCAAGTGAGGTAGTCGTTCAACTCAAGCTTTAGAACGTCTTCCCTCTTGGCAGACAGGCCGACTTTGCGGCTTACCGAGGAGTGCTTGCTTCGCTCAAGAGTTGTCAGCATCGTGATTGCTTGGAGGAAGTCAGTGTTCTCCACCTTGTGGAGGACGTCATGTTCTTTCCACAGCTCCTTGGTCTCCACCCAGTCATCGTTGAGGCGGAAATCGCGCTGGTACTTGTCGTAGTACTCTGCATCGCCGGCAAACACCGCCGTGAGGAGCTCAAAAACGTTGAGTGGGAGTCCACCAACATTGACCTTTTCGAAGACAGTGGCCACCGCTGCCTTGTCCGTCTGCTTGTCCAGCTCAATTGCAGGAATCTTGTATTCGTTGACCTGACGGATGATCCCATCACTGAATGCGGTCATGAGCTCGGTGTCACCTAGCTTGCCGAACCATTCGAAAAGCCCCATCTGATCAAGCAGTAGCGAAACGGGGATATAACCCGCTTCGTGTTGCTTCTCCAGGCTGCTGAGATCGAGAACGATGTCGCGGTTAAAGTTGGTTCGAATAACTCCATCAGCCGGTACCGAGATCACTGCTTCATCCAGCTCGAAGGGATCCTCAATAGACTTCTGGATATTGATGAAGTACCTGCGGTCGAGGCGCTTGCCGCGTGAGTCTTTGGTGTGAACAACACCATCACCCTTGAGGGCTTGGGTAAGCGATGTCAGTCGTTGCTGGCCGTCGAGAAGCAAGAACTTGGGCTCGGAGGTAGCAGTCGCCTCGGTGCTTTCGATGGGCCGTGGCTTGAACCTGACAGAAGAATTGCCGGTTTCCAGCAACATGATGATGCCCAACGGATGTCCACGGAAGATGGTTATGAGGAGCTGGCGGACGCGCTCGTCCTCCCACTTGTACTTTCGCTGAAAATCGGGGAGCTGAATCTCTCCGTTCTCGGTATTGCGCATCAGCGCCGATAGTTGGTGCATGTTGGTGTTGAAACCCACCGGAGCCTCCTCTGTAGCGAATAGTCTTCTCCAGCATGCCTTAAAAGGGGCAAAGGGGAGGAGAACTCTGGAGATTTATTTCAGCAAAAGGCTGCGTTTGGTGTTGAGCTTAGCCAGGTGAAATGTTCTCGAACTCCTGAGCCGCAATCCTCCCAAAAGGTCCAGCCCCGCTGATGCCTTGGACTCCATGAGCCTTTCCGACTACTCCCAGCTCGCCCTCGATGTACCCATCTCCTGCTGTGATGAGCACTGGCTGGTCAGCAACGTCGCGCGCTCCAGCGCATCTATGGGCAGCGGTTGGTGCTGCGTGATTACGGGATTGAAACGCGAGGGCGTGCCACGACGAAGCTGCGCGTGAATTACCGCACGACCCGGCAGAACCTGGGCTATGCCACGGCGATTCTGGACGGTGCCGAGTGGGTGGATTCGGAAGAGAATATCGACGATCTGCATGGTTATCGTTCGGTGCGCCAGGGTCCTGCGCCGGTTGTCTTGAATTCTGCGAGCAAGGCGGAGGAAGCTGAGGCCTTGGCCGCGCGTATCCGGGACTGGACCTTCGGGGATGACGATGTCTCCATCGGTGTGCTGACCCGGACTAATGCGCGCAAGGATGAGATCGCCACGCAGTTGGGCGAGCTGGGCGTGGCCGTGAGCACTGGGCGGCGCACGTCCCGGGAGCGCCCGATGGCGGTGATGACGATGCACAACGCCAAGGGCTTAGAATTCACGCACGTCATCTTGCTTGATGTAAGCCGCGAGGCGCTGCCGCAGCGCTACTTGATGAAGGGGCTGGCACCGGCCGAGGCCGACGAGGCGCTGCAGCGCGAGCGGGCGTTGCTCTACGTAGCAGCCTCGCGCGCCCGCGATGTGCTCGTAGTGAGCGTGGTGGGGGAGGCCTCCGAGCTGTTGCCAGGTTAGGTTAGTCAGTTCTCTTCCTTTGCTTCCTTTCGCTGGAAGGAGCTGCATCACAATCGCAGGAGACGTATGATGTCTTATGACTCAAGTGAAAAGGTGAATAGGAAGGGTTCAAGACATGACTGCAAGCACACAGCTCCTGCACGGCGTTGTACCGCCGCTTCTGACTCCGTTTAACGAGGACTACTCCGTCGACATCGATACCCTCAAGCGTCAGGCCGAACGGCTGATTAAGGCTGGTGTTCATGGTCTGTTCGTTCTCGGTTCTTCAGGTGAGGTGGCTTTCCTTACACGAGAGCAGCGTAAGGAAGTCATTGCAACGGTGGCGGAACAGGCTCGCGGGCGAGTTCCGGTAGTTGCAGGCGTGATTGACATGACGACTCCGCGAGTCATTGAGCATATTGAAGATGCCGTCGCGCTCGGGGTCCAGGGTCTAGTTGCCACTGCCCCTTTTTATGTTCGTACTCACGATGTAGAAATTGCTGAGCACTTCCGACTTCTTCACGAAGCCGCGCCAGAGACTCCCATCTACGCGTACAACATTCCGGTCAGTGTTCACTCGGTACTGGATATTTCTACCCTTATTTCTCTCGCCAAGGAAGGTGTGCTCGCTGGCGTTAAAGATTCTGGCGGCAATGATGGATACACGCGTGCTCTGATTAGTGCCCGCGACAAGGCTGGGGTGAAAAACTTTGTGGTTTTAACTGGCTCGGAAACTACGGTCGACTTTGCTTACCTGGCAGGTGCCGATGGCGTGGTACCTGGTCTGGGCAACGTGGACCCGGTTTCCTACGTGAAGTTGCATGAGCTACTGGTGGACGGGGCGTATGCCGAGGCCGCGGAATTGCAGTCTAAGATTTGTGACCTTTTCACCATCGTTGGTGTGGGCGATGGGACCCGCATGGGCGGAAGCTCGCAAGGTCTCGGCAGCTTCAAGGCAGCGCTTCACCACCTGGGCGTCTTTCCGTCGGGGCTGATGTCCCGTCCGCACGTCGCTCTGAATGATGAGGAGCTGGCTAAGATTCATGAGATCGTCGATGCCGCTCAGGTGATCGAGCCCTAATTTCGCTGAACTACGACGAAACGAGTGAAGAGTGACTAGTACCCTTGCGCTTGATGTCGGTGCAACAAAGATTGGTTGGGGCTTCGTGTCTGATGAAGACCCAACGCAGGCAGTTGCGTTGGGAAAGATTCCTACCCAGCCGGCCGGGGCTTCGCCACAGGAGCAGATTAAGAAAGCCGTTCAGCTGGCGTTGGAAGAATCGGGCATTGCCCCGGCGCGAATCGGCATTGGTTCGCCAGGAGTGATTCAGGCACCTGAGGGACTCGTCACCTACAACGGGGACACCATTAAGAACTGGTCTGGTACCAATCTTCGTGAGGTCGCGAAAGAGGTTGTTGACCTTCCGTGTGCTGTTCACAATGATGTGAGAGTCTGGGCGTACGGAGAGCTGATGCTCGGAGCCGCGAGGGAGTTCCAGTCCGGCAGAGTCCTGTACCTTTCGTTGGGAACTGGTGTCGGTGGTGCGGTAAGCGATAACGGGAGTCTGCTCAGCGGACCTACCGGATCGGCCGGAGAGTTTTCGGAGCTCTTGTGCGCTGATTTCCGGGGCTTTGCGGACCGCGCCGAAAACATTATGAGCGGCAATAGCTTGGCTGCGTATTATGAAGAATTTTCTACGAACCCGGCGAGCGAGCGGGTGCAGTGGAAGGAACGGGCCCAGTTAGTGCTTCCCCTCGAAAAGGTCGTGGAAAGAATGAACCAGGGAGATGAACTCGCTTCCCGGATTATTCGAGGGAATTCTTATGGCCTTGGCCGTGCGGTGGCTGGTCTTGTTTCGGCTCTTGATCTTGATGCCGTTGTCTTGGGCGGCGGTGTGTGTCAGATTGGTGCCGCTGTGGAAGAACCATTCCGTCAGGCCATAGAGGATTTCGCATTGAAGCCGAATCGCTCCGTTGCAATTCGGGTTACTGAATCTCCGGCGACAGCACCGTTAGTGGGTGCAGCGGCTTTTGCTCGAGATAACGCTTTTTAGCACTGTTTATCTGCGATATATCCAGAAGAAGGCTCAGGTATATGTTTAGGTTTAAGAGTAGTGAACTGGCGGAACGCCGAGAAGAAGTCCAAGGGTTAATTCGAAACTCGGTGATTGTCTCGGTGCAAGCGCCAGATGGTCACCCAATGCGCGATACCCATACCTTGACGCATGTCGCTCGTGCGTGCGTTGAGGGAGGAAGCCGTGCAATCCGGTGTGGCGGGTATGGCGGCATCGAGGATGTCGAGGCAATCGCAGCTGCAGTAGATGTACCAGTTTTCGGCCTTACAAAGGAGGGGAGTGAGGGGGTTTATATCACGCCAACTGTAGAGTCCGTCCGTCGATTGGCTGAGGCAGGGGCAGCTGTTATCTGTGCAGATGCCACGGATCGCCCTAGGCCTGATGGCTCAAGCTTTTCTGATCTTGTCGCAGAGTGTCACCGGCTTAATGTCTTGTCAATGGCCGATTGTTCAACCCCGGAAGAAATGCAGCAGGCGCACCACACGGGGGCGGATATCATTTCAACGACGCTGGCCGGCTATACAGAATTCCGGAGCAAGACTGAAGGTCCGGATCTTGAATGCTTGGCAGAGGGGCGACGGCTCTGTGGTGAAGATGCTTTTTTGATAGGCGAAGGCAGGTTTGCCTCGCGCGATGATGTGGCTGCAGGAAAGCGCGCTGGCGCCGATGCAATCATCATTGGCACTGCCATCACAGATCCTGCCTGGATTACGCGGAGCTTCAATAGCTGACGCGGATTGTCACAGCGAAGTCAGCAGAGGCTCGTAATGCCTGAGTACAGACTCTTGATACTTCTTCAGGTCATTGTTCTGTAGAGCATCGACGATGTCTTGGTGCGCGCGAACCGTCCTGCTGAAGTCCTGTGGTTCTTCCAACTTGCGAAGTGGAATGACGTTCATGTGCACTTGCCAAAAGGCATCATTGAGCTCACGGATGATCGGGTTATCAATTTCGGAAAGCAGCACCTGATGGAACTCCCGATCCTCTTCGGCAAAGTTTAGGCCCTGCTTCCGCTTGGCTGACATCTTTTCCACGATGATGCTCAACTGCTCTAGCTTCGAGGGGTCGAGTTTGGCTGTGATTTCTTGCCCGATAGCAAGATCAATCGCCTGCCGGATTTCCACTACATCACGAAGTGTTTCAAGGTTGTCATCAGCGTCGAGAGTCGCTCGAAAAATGAGTCCTTGAACTAGAGCTTTGAGGGACGTGCTGGAGACAAACGTTCCTGTTCCGTGCCTGACGTCGACGATATCTAGCGTCGTTAGGATTCTGATGGCCTCTCGGACAGAGGAGCGAGAGAAGCCAAGCTCTTCGCAGAGCTCTGATTCGGTTGGCAAAGTGTCCCCGGGCTTGAGGGCGTTGTCCCGAATGTATTGTTTGATGCCTTCTACAGCCTGCTGGGTGGTTGAGGCAGGGCGATGTGTGGCTTCACTGAATCCCCACGTTCCGGTGTGCACTGGTTAATCCCTCTTTTCTTTTCGATATATCTTAAGCCTTCCACGTTGGCGGGGTACTTAAAGGATGAGCGCTGCGGGGGAGTAGCACTCCGCTCTGACGATCAGGGGTAGACGGCTATATCTTAAATCCCTTCAAACATCAGACGTCTGATGTATTGTATCTTCTAACATGCTTTGTTGCACAGACAAATTAGAGAGTGATTTAGCTCTCTATATCGAAAGCCCTGAAGGGAAGGCCAAATGCAATCATTCGGAACACTCAACTGGATAGTTCTGATCCTCTATCTCCTGGGAATGCTTCTTGTCGGCGCTTATTTTGCGCGTAGGGCCGGCAGTGATCAGGACGAATTCTTCAAAGCGGGTGGCAGGATTCCTGGCTGGGCGGCAGGATTCTCAATCTATGCCACGACGCTGTCTGCCATCACGTTTATGTCCACTCCGGAAAAGGCGTATCTGACTGACTGGGCTTACTCGGCTGGTAACCTCGCTATTTTTGCCATTGTTCCAATTTTGAGCGGTTACTATGTTCCGTTCTTCAGGAAGCTGGATGTCACTACGGCCTACGAATACCTCGAGGAGAGATTCTCCGTAGCCCTCCGAGTCCTCGGCTCGCTCCTCTTCGTTCTTTATCACGTCGGGCGCATCGCCATCGTTATCTATTTGCCAACATTGGCGATCACGTCGGTGGCAGATATCAACCCGCTGGTCGTCGCCGCGTTTGTAGGCGCTCTTTGTATTGTGTACACCTTCCTGGGAGGCATGGAAGGCGTGATTTGGTCTGATGTGATTCAGGGTGTCCTGCTGCTGGCTGGCGCTGCAGCGGTAGTGCTGACGGCCATGGCTATGACTCCCGACGGATTTAGCGGTGCGGTGGTTAACGCCGCTGAAGAAGGAAAGTTCTACTCAGCGGACAACTTCACCACGAATGCAGTCTTCTCCTCGATACCATTCATCTTTATCGGAAATGTACTGAACAGCTTGCACCAGTACACCTCTTCTCAGGACGTCGTTCAGCGCTACCAAACGACTCCTACGATTCAAGCGACGAAGAAGTCTCTCATCGTCAACGGAATTCTGGCGCTGATAACTATTCCGCTGTTCTACGGGATGGGAACGGCTTTGTATAACTTCTACGAAGCGAAGGGTGGTCTGCCTGAGGGAGTCAACACTTCTGCTGTAGTGCCGTATTTCATTCTTTCGGAGCTGCCTGCAGGCATTGCCGGACTCTTGATTGCTGCCATCTTGGCGGCTGCGCAATCGACAATTTCTTCTTCGCTCAACTCGATTTCCGCGTGCGTTGTCGTGGATATCTATAACCGCTTCTCCCCGAAGGAAGCGTCGGTTACTTTCTCTCGCCTGGTCATCATCGTTGCCGGAACCTTCGGATTGGCCGTTGCGCTGTATCTCATCATTACCAACCAGTCGGACCTGTGGGACCTGTTCCTCGCGATCACCGGTCTTTTTGGAGTTCCGCTCACTGCGGTATTTGTCTTGGGTATCTTTACGAAGTCCGCAAATTCCAATGGCGTTCTCATCGGGCTCCTTTGCGGAGCGATTGCTGCGTACTTCGCTGGAAAGCTGGACCAAGGCCCATTCTTGGTCTCGATTGTCGCGTTCGTAGGAACTCTCGTTATCGGCTATCTGGCATCCTTCATCTTCCGGAAATCGGACCAGCACGACATCACGGGCTTGACTATTTACGGAAAGGACCTTGAGTACACGCGGCGTAGCGCCATGCAAACGCCTGTTGCTTAAATCAAGTAAGTTAAGCCCACGCAGCGTGAGTTGTTGCTCTCCGTGGGGTACATCTCGCATGGCCGCGGCGTGCTCGTAACGAGTGTGGAGGGGCTTCGACGCTGTTGCTGTGGTCGGTGGGGTTGCCGCCTCTGGACCGGTGTCCCAGTAGTTGTGCTTCAAGCAGCTTCATCCTGATGCTTCAAGGAAACGTGGAGGATTTCTTCGATGACCGTTGCAATAACGCCCGGTGTTCCTGGATTTATGGTCCGCCAATTCTCGCTGCCAAGGACTGGAAGGAGCCTTAAGGAGTTGTCAATGGGGTGGCTATCGGCGACAAGTAGTTCGCCCCAATCCTCTTGGTGTAGGGATAAATAGGCAGGGGAGTGGGAGTTCACAATCATTTGCTGCAGGGGATTGTCCGGGCCCACTTGGTGGCGTGAATCGACAGCCAGCTCATGCAGGAGCGTATACATAGCGCGAAGCTTGTCGGGATAAATGCCGTTTTCTGGTTCTTCGAAGCATAAAACGTCGTTCGTGCTGGGGTCGATGGCGAGGAGACCCAGGACGATAAAACGCAGTGTTCCATCCGAGAGCGCACGCGCGGGAAGCAGCGGTGCATTGCCAATTTCTGCTTGAAGCGTGATCAACTGACGCGAGCTGTCGATGTCGAGGTCAATCGAGCGAACATCAACGAGATCGAGGAGCGTGTCTTCTAATTGAACAGTTGCTTGATCGCCGATTTCCTGCGTGAGGCGGGCGAGGGTCGCCGGGAGGTTGGCGCCGCGGGCATCGACGCTTGACGGATCACTCATCGCGCTCGGAGCACGCATCGCACTCGGCTCAAGGCCCAGTAGCTTCCACGTGGAAAGCTCTCTACGTACTGCAGCAATTGCTGAGTAATCCGCGCTGCGCCCGTAGACGGATAGAACCGTGGAGCGAACTTCCTTCAGGGGAAGGTGCGGATTGCGCCCCCTTCTACCCGACTTAACCTCGATGGAGTCTTCGGCCGTTGTCTTAATGAACGCGGGGCGGCCACCTGTGCTTTTAATAGCAGTCTTGCGAAATGCTTCTGCAGCCCAGGGGTGCCTTTCACGGGCGTCCTTTTGGGTGAGTGCCGTGAGATCCTCACGGACAAGTTCGATGGTTCGCACGACTTGATCCGCAGTGAATTCCTGCTCCACGAGTTGGAACTCAAGCTCGTACCGCAGGAAAGTCGTGGCGATTTCTACTTCTTGTCCGAAGTCATCTCGAAAAGTTGCGGGGACGATCATCTCGGCGGCAAACGTGATCGAGTTCGTGTCGTTGCCAAAGATTTCGCTGATATCGCCACGCAGACCGCGGAGATTGGCGGCGGCATCGTTAAGAGAGGCATTGGCTGTTGAGCCGAAGAAAGAAATTGCGTCGAAGATATTTGACTTGCCGACAGCATTGCGGCCCACGATGCAGGTGTAAGGGCCGAGATCGACACTGAAATTCTTGAGGTTCTTGAAACCATCAACTTCGAGTCGCGTGAGCATGGAGTCCACTATAGCGTGCAGCGAGTGGACACCCAGGGGCGCAGGATGAGCCGCCTAACTGCGCCCCTTTCGGGTTTTAGATCTACCGCCCAAAGTTCTGCACGGCGTACAACCGGCCGTCGGGAGCGACAGTCAGGCCGATTCCCACGGACTTAGCGCGGGGGTCGAGCAGGTTCTTGCGGTGGCCGGGGGAATCCATCCACAGCTGTACCAGGCGGGCATCGGAGTAGTCGCTCCATGCCTGGAGGACGTTCTCACCACCAGCGGGCAGGCCGGCGGGGTAGAAGGTCCAGTAGTTCGGACGGTGGCGAGTTCTGCCATCGCGGCTCAAGGTATTGGCCCAATCCTGTGCCAGGTTGGTCAGGTTCGGATCAACGCGCAGCGGCGCGAGGCCATTGGCCACACGTTGCGCATTGGTTTGATTAATAAGGCCTTGAACGCTGGCTGCAGCGTGCGGAGCCGGGGCTGCCGGGCCGGCAACGGACGGCATGGTGAAGCCAAAGTCAGCCGGGTTGAATGCACCGAAGGAACTACCAGCCTGAGCAGGGGCGTTGATGGAACCGGCGAAGAGTGCTGCAACGGCAGCAACCGGGGCGACGATCTTTGTGGCTTTATGTCCGAATGGGAGGCGGAACATGACGGGCACCTCTTTCTGCTTCAGGTGTTAAGTGGAGGCTTTTTCGACCTCGTACCGAGCGGTACTTTCACTTAAAATTAAAGCTCTTTGGGATGCTCAAAAGCCACTTGACCAGCAGTTTTAAGGTTTGTCTGTGAGTTTATGTGCCTTCGCGCGGCGGGCTTAAGTTTCTTTTGGGTTTGCCGCCCTGAAGGCTTGAAATTGCATAGTTTTCTTTAGAAATGACGGGCGGCGGGGGTGGCACTTGGGGGTGGCTTCTTAGGTTGATGGAAAGCTTTGCCAAGAAAATGCTGGTGATGTGTCAACCATTCTCAAAAACTCAGGAATTTCTTCAAAAATCCCTGGGTTAAGGCTGGGAAAGTATAGTTTGCGCTTATTGGCCCGTGAGAAATCCGGGTAAGAGCGGGATGTCGAAAAGCATGACAATGAGCAGGAGGAAGGGCTGTTGAGGCTCAGTGTCAGAAGGTAAAAGATTAAGAAAAGTAATGCAACTATTAATGAAACCTATTGGCATGGTGGGGGTCGGCTGCCCACGCATTGCTAGGCTCGTGCGCCATGGCCCTCTTTGACGCGCCGCTGCTTTTCGACGGCGGCCTTGGAACCCACCTCGAGGCCCTGGGGTACGACATCTCGGGTCCGCTGTGGTCGGCGCGTGTGCTGCGTGAGAACCCCGCCCTCATCGAATCTGCCCATGCGGATTTCTTTGCCGCCGGCGCCCAGATTGCCACCACGGCCTCCTATCAAATCACCTTCGATGTGCTGGGCGGGGAGGCGGAGTCTCTTTTGCGCCGCAGCGTCACGGTAGCGCGTGACGCCGCCCGCAAGGCCGGCGACAGACATGCTGCCCACGGTGATCTAATGGTTGCCGCATCCATTGGCCCCTATGGAGCAGGCCCGGGCCGGGGCAACGAGTACGACGGTGCCTATGGTCTTTCGGCACACGAATTGCGCCGCTGGCATGCCCGCAGGGTAGAGGTGCTCGCGGACACGGAGGCCGACTTCCTTCTTGCTGAAACCATCCCGAATGTCGATGAGGCCGCGGTGCTTCTGGAGCTGCTCTCGGCCCAGCCCAAGCCCTTTGCGTTGAGCATCACCGGCGCCATCGCGGCCGACCCGACGAAGCTCTCACAGGTGATCGCGCTGGCCAACCAGATACCGTTGCTGGGTGCGGTGGGTGTGAATTGTGTGCGCCCACCGCAGGCATGGGCGGCGGTGAAGGCATTGCGCGCTGGAACCGATAAGCCGCTTTTAGCCTGTCCCAACAGTGGGGAGATCTGGGACCGCGGCGCCCGCGACTGGCGTCCTGCTCCGGCCGGTGCGATGGGCTTGACTGAGGCGGCAGCCGAGATGCGCGTGGCTGGGGTCGGTCTTCTGGGCGGCTGTTGCCGCGTGGGGCCCGCTGAGATTCGGCAGCTGCGTCGATCGATCCGCTTCGAAGACAAATAGAAAACGCCGCGACAATCTTCCTGCTGGAGGATACAGTGTTCCTATGAAAAAGTTTTCTCTACTTGCCGCATCCGCTGCACTTCTCATCACAACGCTGTCCGTGCCCGCCGCCAATGCCGAGCTGACCCAGACTGAGCGGGATCAGTTCCGCACCGATCCCGTCGGGGCAGTTGCCTGGCAGGCCATCAAGGGCTCCTCGGAGTACGTGCGCGCCGATGGCAACACCATGATGGCCGCGTCCTTCTTTTCCATGACTATGCCGGGGCAGAGCATCGGCATGCCTGCTCTTGAGAATTGCGCAGAGCGCGTCGGCTCCTCCGCGCCGGAGGGCGGCGTGCGCTACGTGGCGGCGGCCCTGTGCGCCACCTTTGATCCGAATGCCCGCGGCGAGGTGCAGCGCGGCGACTTCGGCTACGGTCCACTGGGCTAAGCCGCGCTGTGGTCAGCCGCGCTACGCCACGTAGTGCGTAGCGCGTAGGATCGGGTGCTGTCTTAAGGAGGATTGATGCGCAAGCACGTGGTGATCATGGGAGTCTCGAGCTGCGGCAAATCGACGGTCGGGGAGTTGCTGGCGCAGCGCACCGGCCTGCCCTTCCGGGATGGGGACGATATGCACCCCGCGGCGAACATCGAGAAGATGGCCTCGGGGCAGGCGCTTGACGACGATGACCGGAAACCCTGGCTCGAATCCATCGGGCGCTTTCTAGCCGAGCAAGAGTCCGGGGCCATCGTGGGCTGTTCCGCGCTCAAGCATTCCTACCGTGACATCATCCGCGCCGCAGCGCCCGATACGGTCTTCATCCACCTGCATGGCTCCTATGAGTTGCTCAAGGAACGCATGAGCCGGCGGACCGGACACTTCATGCCGGTATCTCTGCTGGATTCGCAGTTCGAGACTCTGGAGGAACTGCGGCCGGAGGAGGCAGGCATCGTGCTGGATGTCAGCGCCACCCCGGAGGAGCTGGCCGCCGCGGCGGCCGAGTACCTGCAGGCCTAGAACAGCGCGGCGGCGCCGTAGAAGATAAGGACGATGCCGAAGCCAATCGAGGAAATCAGCGCCTGATTGACGGTCCACGTCCTCAGGGTGGTGGACACGTCCATGCCCATGAGACGGCCAACGAGCCAGAAGCCCGAGTCATTGACATGGCTGCCAAAGACGGAGCCGGCTGCGGTGGCGAGCGTGATGAGGACCAACTGGATTTCGCTGAAGCCGCCAGCCTCCACGGCAGGCACCATGAGCGCGGCGGCCGTCGTCAGCGCAACGGTGGCCGAGCCTTGCGCCAGACGCAGGGCTACCGCGATGAGGTAGCAGGCCAGGATGACAGGGACGCCGAGGTTAGACATGGAGTCCGCCAGCGCATCACCGATACCGCTGGTGCGCAGCACCCCGCCGAACATGCCGCCCGCACCGGTGATGAGGACGACGGAACAGATCGGTCCGAGCGAAGACTCCACGGTCTTCTCAATTGCGCTCTTGCCCTCCCCGCGGCGCAGGCCTAGCACGGCCATCGCTGCAAGAGTGGTAATCAACAGCGCGATGGGTGTTTGGCCCAGGAAGACGAAGAAGCGAACCCACGTGGCGGAAGGATCAACAACACCAGCGGTGCCCAGCGTGGTCAACCCGGTATTGCCGAAGATGAGGATCATGGGGATGAGCAGGATGCCAATTACTGAGGCCGGGGAGGCCGGGCGATCCGGGAGTTCGGCATCGCTGACCAAGGCGCCGGTGATGGCTTCCTCGAGGCGGTAGGGATACTTCTTTCCTAGGTGGAGACCGAAGCGGTAGCTGGAGAGATACCACGTGGGCAGCGCAACGAGGAGGCCAAAAATGAGGATCAGACCGATGTCCGCGCTGAAGAACTCACCGGCGGCCACAGGGCCCGGGTGCGGCGGCACGAAGACGTGCATGACGGAGAAGGCGCCGGCGGCGGGGATGCCGTAGGCCAGAACTGGGCCGTCCAGGCGCCTGGCGACGGCAAAGATGACCGGCAGCATCACCATGAGCCCCGCGTCGAAGAAGATGGGGAAGCCCATGATGAGGGAGGCCACGCCGAGTGCTAGGGGCGCTTTGTCTTCGCCGAAGAGTTTCACGAGGGCGTCGGCAAGCGTTTTAGCACCGCCGGAAGTTTCCACCAGACGCCCGATCATGGCGCCCAACCCCACCAGCAAAGCCACGGACCCCAAGGTTGAGCCGAAGCCGCTCGTCATGGTGGGAACCACACCATCCAGCGGGATGCCAGCGGCCAGGGCGGTTAGCGCGGAGACCGTGACGAGTGTGACGAAAGCGTGCACCTTGAAGTAGATGACGAGGACGAGGATGACGGCGATGGCCGCAACCGCAATCCCTAACAGTGGTCCGGTGCCCAGCGTGGGCTCCCAAGTATCCATGGCATTCATGAATGTTGATTTTACTTCTGCAGCCTGCGGTGATCTAGGGCTTTACCCCTAGTGCCGGGCCCACCGTGGCCCAACTGATGGCCAGCTCGCGCCGGAACAGCCCCCATGTGTGGCGCCCCGCGGGAAGTTCGTAATAGTCAAGGTCTACGCCAGCTGTGGTGGCCTGCTTGGCGTAATAAGAGCTGCACCAATAATCCAAACGCTCGTTGAGGCCCAGCGCGGGAAGTGGTGAGTCCTCGATGTCGACGTCAAAGTCTGCCGGGCCGCCGCGGGAGACGATGACGAAAGTCTTGCGGCCGCGTTGCTGATCGAGGTTGAGAACCGGCGAATGTTGCGCCCACGCCGGATCCCACGGCGCGCCGAAGGAGCGAGCCGGGTCAGTGCCGTAGAACGCAGCACTTGCCCACGCAAAGGTCTGCGCGAGAACACCTGTGGTCGAGGGACAACCGGAGAAGGAACCAGCCACTGTAAAGCGCGGATCGAACGTGGCTAGCTCCAATGCGGGGCCACCGGAGTTGCTTAGACCCGCGATTCCGTCGCGGCCGTTGCCGTGGAACTCGGCGTCGATAAGCTGCGGGAGTTCCTTGGTCAGATAGGTGGCCCACTTGTATTTTCCGTGGGTGTCATGAGGCTGCGCCCAGTCGGACATCATTGAGCCATATGCGCCGCGCGGGGAAATGACATTGACCTGCTTGTCACGGAAGAACTCGGAGGCCCCGCCGCCGTCCCACCACAGTGCGTCCTCGCCACCGCCGGCACCACCCAGTAGGTAATAGCTCGGGCGGGGCTGCGTGTTCTCCAATCCTCCTGGAGGAAGAATGATGTCGTTGGTGATGACACGGTCCATGGCCGGTGAATAGGCCTTGAGCTCCCACACGTTGTCCTGGACGTGACGCAGTCCGCGCAGTTGTGCCGGGGCTGCCGTCGCCGGTGGGCGCGTAGCGTCCGGTGCCAACACCGGGATTTTCAATAGCTGAAGCACCTGCGCCCAGGCGGCGAAAATGTTGTCGGCGAAGAGTAGAGGTGCCAATGGTCCCAGAGCGATGGGATCGAGGGCGCTAGAGTGCTGATCGATGTTGGCGGCATCGCTGCTCTTCGTATCCAGTGCTTGTGCGTGTGCCGGCTGCGCGAGGTCGGGGGAGATGATCAACCCCGCCGAGAGAATGCCCGCTAGTGCGGAGCGAAAGAATTTCATTAGTTCACAATAGCCAACTAACCCTGCAGCGCAGAACTTCCCCGGCGTTAACGAAGGCGGGGCAGCGGGAGAGCTGCGGGACAGTTGGTGGAAGCGGATTAAGGGCATAAAGAAACCCCGACCGCTTTCATCAAGCGGTCGGGGTCCTCTCACTCTCTCACTGCCGGACTAAGCGCCGGCGGGCTGTGCACACTCTCTGCAGTGGGCGAGGGGTGTTCCTTAGAACAGGCCCTCAGCCTTCTTGCCGGTGTCCTTCACGGTGATCTCGCGGGAGTCAACGTTCTGGTCGTTGTCGGTGGAGTTGTCGCCCTTCAGGCGGGAAATCTGGGTGACCTCGATGTAGTTCTTCAGGCGGCCTTCCTTGGTGTTGCCGTCGCCGAAGTCCAGGTTGGCAACGCGAGCGGTCTCGCCAGCGTTAATCGGGTTGGCCAGGGTGACCTCGAAGGAGCGGGTCGAGGACTTCTCGTCGAAGCCCAGGTCACGGATGTGAGCGCCGTTGGAGGAACGCGGGGTGATGAGGCGGTCAACGCCCTTCGGGCCCTCAGCGGTCTTCACATCAACGCGGTACTGGACAGCCGGGAAGTCGCCGTAGTAGCGCTCGGAACCGACGTTCTCCAGGCGGAGAGCAACGGTGCCAGCGTAACCAGCGTGCTTAGCGCCGGAGGTGGTCAGAACCGGCTTCAGGTCCAGCTTCTGCTTAGCCTCGTCGGTCTTGCCGTTCTCGACGTCCTCCTGGACCTTCTTGTCGGCTTCCTCTTCCTTCTTGCCCTCGGACTCGGACACGGCCTTCTCCTCCGGAGCGACCTCGTTGTCCTTGATGACCTCAGCGTCAGCCTCCGGGGACTTCTCCTCCTCAACAACCTTCGGGTCGTTGACGTCGGTGGTGTTCTGCGCGTCCTTGTTCGGAGCGTAGGAATCAGCGATGTCGTCGTACAGCTTGACGCGAACCTCGTTCTTCATCGGCTGCATTGCAGACCAGAAGGTCGGGGTGGACCAGGTGCCGTTCGGCTTGCAGTACTGCTGGGTACCGGTCATGTTCAGGACGCGGAAGCCGTAGGTGGCCTCACCGGTGTGGTTCGGCGGAACATCGTACGGTCCGATGGACTGGCCAGCCTCCCAGGACAGGGAGTAGGAAGCGGAAGCGCCGAGCTTGGTGGCGATCTCGTGGGAGATGCCGAAGGAACCCTCGGAGTTCTTGCCGGAGCCCTTGCCGCCAGCGTTCATGGAGGTGGTCTCAGTGCGGTCACCGTTGACGGACAGGGTGATGGACTGGGACTTGGACAGGTCCTGCTGCAGCGGGATGTCCTTCTTGGTCTGGTTGGTGGTGGAGATGGTGCCTGCCGGCATGAAGTTATCGGTCACCTTGTAGACCACGGTGCGGTGATCCTCCCACGGGTTGCACACCGGGCGCGGGTTGAGCACGTTGGCCTTCATGTGGTCGGAGCCGTGGGTGGTGTGAACGATAGGCAGCTTTGCGTTCACAGCCGGGGTCTCCGGGTAGGACTCGGTCTGGGTGGCTGCGGAGGCAGCCGGTGCGATGAGGGCGGTGCCTGCGATCGCAAGGCCGGCGATGAGGCCGGCGGTACGACGACGCTGGGTCATTGTTGTTCTCCTGGATGAAAGTTTGGGGCAATGCGGTGACGCACTGTGGTGACACTGTGTTTGCGCTGTAGTGCCCAGTGCGTGACGTGTTGCAACAATAAGGCCCTTTTCAGGATCGCGCACCCCTTGAATTGTTTATATTTTCGAATGCAGAAATACATTTCGATCGGGTGGCCCCCGGGTGAACAATTGACTAAGAAATTTGCGCCGACCTTGGTTTTGTCTAACTAGACCGTATTCTGGGAAAACGTCTCTTTGACCGTTCGTTCACAAACTAAAGAATGACCCCATTAGGGGGAGTGAAAGGGTGTTTGTGGGGTCGTGTCACGCTCAATTTCAGCCTCTGTGGTCTAAGGGGTAGAACCCAGCCGACCGCCGTTTGCTTAAGTAATTCTTAAAAACGGCGCGTTAGTCTTCTTCGATCTCTGGGTCTTCCGCGCGTGCCTGTTCGAAGACCTCAGCCGCCGCGCGCAGGTTAATGGTGCCGATGATGAGGCCGACCACGATGTCTGGCCAGGGGCTCGCCCACGCCAGCATCACAAGACCAGCGCCGAGGATAAGAATGTTGGCGGCGACGTCATTGCGTGCGGCCAACCACGCCCCGCGCGTTAGCGCACCTCCGTGTCGCAATTGCACCAGCAGCACCGCGCAGAGCAGGTTGATGAACATGGCGAAAATGGCTGTGCCGGAAAGCGTGAGTGGCTCGGGAACGGCGCCGTTGATGATCTTCCATATCGCCATGCCATAGGACGCCACCGCGGGGATCAGGATGAGCCCGGCTAGGCCATAGCTTGCTTTGCGACGCCCCTCCACCGACCAGCGCAGCGCTAAGAGCACGAGCGCGTTGATGAGAAAGTCCTCGAGGAAATCGGCGGCGTCAGCGAAGAGTGAGGCCGAGCCGATGATGCAGGCGACGACGAATTCGACGAAGAAGCCAAAGAGATTCAAGGCAGCGACCCAGGCGACAACCCGCCGGGCGCGTGCGTTCAGGGTGGAGGAGGAGAGATCGTGAGACACGGTACCTGAGCTTAATGGGCTTGAGCGCCGTGTCCCAACTTGTTTTCCTTTGTATTTATCGCTTTGTCCGGTGCAACGCCAGCAATGCTCGCGCGGCGTCTTTCGGTCGCGTGATGTCGAGTCCCGTGAGTTCCGTGACCTGCCGCAGGCGGTTGAGCACCGTGTTGCGGTGGCAGTGCAGCGCCTCGGCAGAGTCTTTGATGGAGCCGCAATCCAAGTAGGTGGCGATGGTCCGGTACAGCGGCGCGTTGCTTAGGCGCAGCTCGGTGATTTCCTGCGTGAGCTCCGTGATGCCGCTGGCCGGGAAGTCCGCGATGGCATCGCCGGCGACGGCCCAGAGGGCGTCGGGCGCTTCGGCTAAGTGGTCCAGCGGGCCGGTGGCGTCAAAGATGCGCGGCGCTTGCTGCGCTGCGGCGCGGACACCGGCTAAGCCGATGACGTCGCGGAAAAGTATGCCCGAGATCTCCGTGAGCTCTGCGCCGCTGTCCTTTGTGGACTGCCCGCTGTTCCTTTGGTCTCTAGGCCAGAAGGCAACGAACATCCCGCGCACGCCATGGCCGAAGGCTTCGCCGGAGGAGATGGGCTCGTCGAGAAGCGCGCGCATCTCCACCGCAGCGGTGGGGTGGGCCACCGCGACGTCGAAGTGGCAGTCATCATCCAGGTTGAGCGCGCGGGTGATTTCCGCGATGCCGAGCGCGCCCAGGGATTCGGCGGCGAAGAGCCTCTCCAAGTGCCGGGCGTGGGCGCGGTGCACGTCGTGCTGACCGCGAGCCTCCTCCAAGCGGTAGGCATCGCGCACAACTAGGTTGTACATCGTCACAACGGAGTGCACCTGCGCCACGTGGTCGATGAGTGCCTCTTGATCCGCGCCGGCGGCCCGGCGCAGGTGCTCCCAGAGGACGGTGAAGTCGAGCTGGATGGCGTCGATCAGTGTGGCTAGCTCCACGCCCTGGTGCGCGCGCCGCCGGCCCAAACTCTGGGCGTGGGTGCGCAGTTCCTCCTCATCCATCGCCCCAACCAGCACGTCAGTGATGCGCGCGAAAACCTCGAAGGCGGTCAGGCGCAGCTCGTCCTCGCTCACCAAGGAATCGCCGTAGCGCCCCGAGCGGGAAAAGGCGGCGAGGAAATCCTCAACTAAGTGGGGGATGGTGCCATGGACCTTCGTGACGATATCGTGCCAGCGCTTCTCGTGCATGTGCACAACGCTACACGTTGAGTGCTGGTGAATTGCCCTCTATGTGGAGAGGTGTGTCACTGCTGCGTTTAGCATGTGGGGACTAGCACAGCACGCGCCGCGTGCAGTGTGCCGGAGAAACAGGAGAACTCAGGAGGACGCATGATCACGCGCATCGACAACGCCCACATCCTGACCCAGGATCCCGCGCGGCCGGTTGCGGATTCGGTGGCTTTTGCCAACGGGCGCATCCTCGCGGTGGGGGAGGCCGCCCACGCCCTGCCCGCCGACGAGACGTGGGATGCCGGCGGGCGCACGCTCACCCCTGGCTTTAACGATGTGCATTCCCACACCGTGTGGTTCGGCCAGACGCTGCTCGAGGTGGATCTTTCCCAGGTCACAACTCCTGAGGAGGTCTACACCGCCGTGCGCGACGCCGAGCCGAACCCCGACGGCTGGGTGGTGGCCGCAGGGTTTCGCCCCTCCGGGCTGGATGCGCCGGTGGAGATCGCAGAGCTTGACCACGCGACCGGCGGTGCTCCGCTGCTGATCAAGCACAACTCGGGCCACGCCTACACGGTCAACACCGCGGCCCTTCGCGCGGCGAGCGTCGATCCCACCAACCCGCCCGAGGTGGACGGCGGCGAGTTCGTCCGCGATGCCGATGGGCACTGCACGGGGCTGCTCGACGAAAACGCCATGCGCGCCATCCAGAACGTGACCCTGCCGGAATCCGGGGAAGAAATCGGCCGTGCCTTGGAGCTGGCCACGCGCCGCTACCTCGAGCGCGGTCTAACCTCCGTCACGGATGCCGGGGTCGCCGGCGGCTGGATCGGGCACAGCCCGCGCGAGATTGCCGCCTACCAGAACGCCACCCTGCATACCCGCATGCAGGTGATGGTGACCATGGACGTGCTCCACGAGATTCCCGGTCACGCCTCCGACGGCCCTGGCTGGGGCCTCGACGGTGGCCTGCGCACCGGCTTCGGTGACGAGTGGCTGCAGGTCGGCCCCGTCAAGATCTTCAGCGATGGCTCCCTGCTGGGAACCACCGCCGCGCTGACGGAGAACTACGCCTGCTGCTCCCATCACGGCTACTTCCAGGGCGACCCAGAACAGATGCGTACCCGCGCGCTGCAGGCAGCGAATTCTGGCTGGTCACTGGCCATCCATGCCATTGGTGATGCGGCGGTGGATTTTGCGATAGAGACGCTGGAGGAGGCCGTCGACAAGCATGGCGTGCCCGCGATGCCGCACCGCATCGAGCACGGCGGTGTGGTGCGCCCCGATCAGATCGAGCGTCTGCGTGGCAAGCCCATCGTGGTGGTGCCGCAGCCGCTGTTCATCAAGGCCTTTGGCGATGCGATGGCGGAGTCCCTCGGTCCGGAGCGCACCGCGTGGAGCTACCCGGGCAAGCGGCTTCTCGAGGCCTCCCTCATCCTCCCCGGCAGTTCCGATCAACCCGTGGCGCCCGGGGTGCCCCTGGAGGTCATGCAGGCCTTCGTGGAGCGTCGCACCGCCTCGGGTCGGGACTATGGGCCTAAGGATCGTCTGACCCCTGCCGAGGCTCTCTACGCCTACACCGCAGGTTCGGCCGCGGCGACGGGCTGGGCTGGGCGCAAGGGGCAGGTGATGCCGGGGCAGCTGGCGGATTTCGTGCTGCTTTCCCAGGACCCGCTGCAGACTGATGACCTTTCCACCATCGACGTGGCCGCCACCATCGTGGGCGGCGAGCTGCGCTACGGAAGCTTTTAAGGAGTAGTAATGCGAGCAACCACTAACGAACAGTTCCTGTCTGATTTCCAGGCTATGTCCGCCAACGGCGCCACGCCGGGCGGCGGCGTGGAACGCCAGGCGGCAAGTGCCGGCGATAACCTCAACCGCGCTTGGTTCCACGAGGTCCTAGAGTCCCTCGGGGCGCGCGTTATCTACGACGAGATTGGCAACCAGTACGGGCTCTTCGAGCTCGCCCCCGGCGCCGAGTACGTGGGCCTGGGCTCGCACCTGGATTCGCAGCCATTGGCCGGCCGCTTCGACGGCGCCTATGGCGTGCTGGCCGCAGCCCACGCGGCTGGGCGCGTGGCGCAGGCCGGGGTCAAGGCGCGCTATAACCTGGCGGTCATCAATTGGTTCAATGAGGAGGGCTCGCGTTTTGCGCCGTCTATGATGGGCAGCTCCGTGTTTGTGGGGACGCTGGCGCTTGACCGCGCCCTCTCCGCCACCGACCTTGCCGGCGTCACCGTCGCGCAGGCCCAGGAGGAAGCTGGCTGGGCCCCGCGTGGCGAGGCTCCGAAGCTCGCGGCCTATGCGGAGATTCACGTCGAGCAAGGTAAGGAACTTGAAGCTGCCGGCAACACGATTGGTCTGGTCACCGCCACGTGGGGCGCGAAGAAATTCCAGGCGGTGGTCTCCGGTGAACAGGGCCATACCGGTTCCACTCTCATGGCCGATAGGAAGGACGCGCTCTTCGGTGCCTCCCTCATCATTGCGTCAGTGGAGCGCTTGACCCATGAATTCGATGAAGGCCAGCTGCAAGCCTCGGTTTCGCAGTTAACGCTGGAGCCGAATTCGCCGGTAACCATCGCCCGTGAGGTGCGCTTCAATGTCGATGTGCGCTCGCCGTCCACGGAGGTGCTGGACAAGGCGCAGGCGCGCCTGCAGGAGATTATCGCCGACGCAGAAGAAGAATCCCGCACCTCGGTTGAGCTCACCCCGACGCACGAGTGGGCGCTCAACCCTTACCCGGCCGCCGGCGTGGAATTAGCCCGTGAGGTCGTGCAGGAGCTCGGGTATCCGCACCAAGAGATTTACACGGTGGCCGGGCATGACTCGACCAACCTGAAAGAGGTGGTGCCGACGGTCATGCTCTTCATCCCATCCGTCGACGGCATCTCTCACAACGAAAAGGAGTTCACCACGGAGGAAGACTGCGTGGCCGGCGTGGACGTGTTGACGCACGTGGCGCAGCGCATCGTGGAATCCGGGTGCGGCGAGCGCTAGTCGTTATCGCTCCACGGTTCATACCCGAAGGCCTTCATCGCGATTTCGAATCCGCGCTTCATTGCTTTCAGCTCTTCCTCGCTGTGCTCGTAGGTGCGCAGGCGCACCGGGCCGGTGAGGGGGACGTGGAGCAAGAAGTGCTGGCCTTCCTCGGTGATGCTGCACAGGCGGCGGCGAAGATCTTCCGGATCATCATCGATGGAGATAAGCTCATCGCGCACCAAGCGCTTGACCGCCTGCCCGATGGTGGCGGGCTGCCATCCCAACTCCTTGCGCAGCTGCAGGATGGGGATGGGGCTCTTCTTATCGATGAGCCGGAGAAGCGAAAGATGGGAGCCGGTGATCCCGTATTCGCGGCGCGCTTCCGTATCGAACCGCGCGCGGGCGCGCTCGAAGCGGCGATATTCCGCAATGGTCTCATCGATTAGCTCATTTTTGCTCACGCGATCCAGCGTAAGAGTTGAGGACTCGCGTCCGCAAATGTTTACGTTGACAACCCTAACCAAAGGTGGAGGGATCGATGGGCCGTTGCGAGCGAGGGAGTTTCTCCACCACGAGGCGGTACGAGTCCGTCACGAGTTCGGCCAGCAGCTGCGGGGTGAGCTTGGCGTCGGGATACACGGAAACCCAATGGCGCTTATTCATGTGGTAGCCAGGTGCGATGAAGGAATACTCTCTGCGCAGCGCTTCGCCATCGAGGGGCTCGACCTTGAGGATGGCTTGCTGGGAACCAGTCACGGCGGTGAGAAGTAGGAAGACCTTGCCGCGTACCTTAAAGACGTCCCAGTCCGGCCCGAAGGGGTGTGTCAGCGTGGCGCCGGGAAGCTCCGCAGCGCGTGCGGTGGCGCAGGCATGGAGGTCTAGGGCAGCGGTGCTCATGAGGTCCACACTAGGTGAAAACACCGTTGGGCCCCTTTTTCGATTTCTCGAAGAAAGGGGCCCAACGGCGTCTCTATCAAGTCCCTCCGTGTATCGGCCACTGGCCGCCCTCTGGAGGGTGAGGGGTTCTCTCTCTCGCATGCGCTCTCTCAAACGCACAAGAATGAGTATGGCGGGCGACGCTGGATTCACCATGTGGTCTCCCTGGCAGTTTTCTACTAGTCAAAACCGCCGCTAATCAAAGCGCGCGGGCCGCTTCTCCAGGAAAGCCATGACGCCTTCCTTGTGGCCTGCCGAATCCATCTGTGCGTACTGCGTGGGCTCCTCCCAGGCGAGCTGCTCATCGAGCTGTCCAAGCGCAGTGCGGTTGATGGCTTCCTTGGCCTTGGCCAGGGCGTCACGTGGCGCGATATGCAGGCGTTGGACTAGCTGCAGCGCGGCCTCGAGGGCTTGGCCCTGGGGCGCGCGCTTGGCGACGATCCCAGCCGCCTCCGCTTCGGCGACGCCGAGCTTGTCCTGCAGCAGTGCCAAGGCAAGAGCGCGGTGGCGCCCCACGGAGGCGAGCGCGGTGAGGCTGACACCGCCGTCGGGGATGAGACCAATTTTGCCGAAGGGCAGCGTGAAGTAAGATTGCTCGCCGGCCACGATGAGATCGCAGGCGAAGGCCAGCGATGCCCCAGCGCCGGCGGCTGCGCCTTCGACCGCAGCGATGACGGGAATCTCGGCGGCCTGGATTTCGGTGACGAGCGCGTTGAGCTGAGGCAGCATCGTCGACTCAGCCGGGTTGGGGGTCTCGCCCGACTGCTGCGCTGCAGCCGCAGCCTGTGCTGCCGCCACGATGTCCGCGCCCGCGCAGAAGGCGGTGTCATCACCGGTGATGATGAGGGCGCGGATGGAGGGGTCTTGGGAGGCGTCGCCAAGCGCGGCCGAAAGTGCTTCGCAGTGTTCCTTGGCAATGGCGTTGCGCCGCGCGGAGTTGTTGATCTGGGCGATAAGGGCGGAGCCTTCGCGGCGGGTGAGGATGGCTTCGGTCATGGTTAGTCCTTAACGAGTTCGGTGAGGGAGGAGATGATGCGCTGGGCATCGGCGGAAATGCGGGAGACGATCTCGGAGCACGGGGCGACGTCGTGGATAAGCCCCTGCGAGGTTCCGCAGGTCCACACGCCCGCATCCAAGTCACCGGTCTCGTAGACCGCGCGGCCGCGCTTGCCGGCAACGAGGTGGCGGATATCACCGAACTCCGCACCTTGGGCGAGGCGCTCGGCCACCTCATCGCTCACGGCATTCTTGGCCACGCGGGTGGAATTGCGCAGCTCGCGGAGGATGAGCTGGGTATCCAGCTCGGAGCGCTCCACGATGGCCTGCTTAACGTTCTCGTGCACCGGCGCCTCCGTAGAGGCCACGAAGCGGGTGCCCATGTTGATGCCCTCGGCGCCCAAAGCGAGCGCGGCGGCCAGGCCGCGGCCATCCGCGAAACCGCCCGAGGCGATGATGGGGATATCGAGTTGATCCGCGGCGGCGGGAATGAGGACCAAGCCCGGGATGTCATCCTCGCCAGGGTGGCCAGCGCATTCGAAGCCATCGATGCTGACGATGTCCACGCCCACCTTTTGCGCGCTGAGCGCGTGGCGCACGGAGGTGCACTTGTGGATGACGGTGATACCCGCGTCCTTGAAGGCCGGCATGTGCTCCTTGGGATTGTTGCCGGCGGTTTCGGCGATCTTTACGCCTTCCTCAATGATGACGTCGCGGTACTCCGCATAGGGCGGCGGGGTAATCGCCGGCAGCATGGTGAGGTTGACGCCGAAGGGCTTGTCTGTGAGCTCGCGGGTGCGGCGGATCTCGTGGCGGAGATCCTCCGGGGTGGGCTGGGTGAGCGCGGTGACGACGCCGAGGCCGCCGGCGTTGGATACAGCGGCGGCGAGCTCGGCGCGGCCGACCCACTGCATGCCGCCTTGGATGATGGGGTGAGTGATGCCGAGCATCTCGGTGACGCGGGTGGAAATCATGAGGGTGGTGCTCCTTTGTGAGTGACTAGCAATTGGAGAGAAGCGGATGGAAGTTTTGGGCGATAGGCAGTGAATGGCTATTCGGAGAAATGAGCGCGCAGGCGCTCGGTGAGGTCCTCGGGGAGGGGGATGGGGCGGCGCGCGGAGACGTCGATAAGCACCAGCGTCGCCGTGGCGAACACGCACGAGGTGCCGTCCTGGATGAGTTCGTGGGCGACCTGGTAGGAGGTGTTGCCGATGCGGGAAATCCACACCCGCGCCTCGATGGAATCGGTGTAGGTGAGCTCGGCCTCGTACTGCACTTCGAGGGATCGCACCACGTGAGCGTAGGTATCGGTGGCGACGGGTCCGGTCAGTGCGGCGGCTGCGCGGACGCGGGCCTCCTCGAGGAGGGTGACTATCGTGGCGTTGTTGACGTGGGCGTTCGCGTCCTGGTCGGACCACCGCAAAGCGAGGGGCACCGGGATGGCGTTGGCGGGCGCGCGCATTGTTCCTCCTTGGGGGAGCGGGTAGAGTGATGCGTATTACTATACATACGAATTGTGGTTCGTAAATCGAACCGTGAGGAGAATGCCATGACGGATCTGCTGGGAATCGATGCTCTCCTGAGCGAAGAAGAAAAAGCCACGCGTGACCGCGTGGCCGCACTGGTGGATGAGCACATCCGCCCGCACGTGGCGCAGTGGTACGAGGACGCGGTGCTGCCGGAATCGATCTTTCCGGTGCTGGCGGAGGCTGGTCTGTTCGGGATGCACCTGGAAGGCTACGGCTGTGCCGGGCGCACTGCCGTGGAATACGGGCTGGCCATGCAGGAGTTAGAGGCCGGCGATTCGGGAATTCGCACGGTGGTCTCGGTGCAGGGATCGCTGGCGATGTCGGCGATTTATAAACACGGCTCGGAGGAACAGAAGCAGCAGTGGTTGCCTAAGATGGCCGCGGGTGACGTCATCGGCTGCTTCGGGCTAACGGAGCCGACCGCCGGCTCCGACCCGGCGGGCATGGCGACGGTGGCGTGCTACCGCTCAGGCGAGTGGGTTCTGGATGGCGCGAAGCGCTGGATTGGCCTGGCAAGCGTGGCCGGGGTGGCCATCATCTGGGCCAAGGTGGACGAGGAGGATGCCTCCGCCGCCGGGGTGGAGGCGGGCGTGCGCGGGTTTATTGTGCCGACGTCTACGCCGGGTTTTAGAGCTACCCCAATCACTCGCAAGCTGTCGATGCGCGCTTCCATCCAGTGCGATATTGCGTTGGATAGTGTGACCGTGCCTGGCGACGCCCTGCTGCCCAAGCACCCTGGCCTCAAGGGGCCGTTCATGTGCCTTAATGAGGCGCGCTTCGGTATCAGCTTTGGCGCTTTGGGCGCTGCGCGCGATTCCTTGGAGGTGGCGCTGAAGTATGCCAAGGAGCGCAAGCAATTCGACCGCTCGCTGGCATCCTTCCAGCTCACGCAGCAAAAGCTGGTCGATATGGCGGTGGAGCTGAACAAGGGACAGCTGTTGGCGCTCAACTTGGGCCGTGCCAAGGACGCGGGAACGTTGGAGCCTTATCAAATCTCGGTGGGCAAGCTGGCCAACTGCCGCACCGCCATTGAGATTTGCCGCCAAGCTCGCACCATCCTGGGCGGCAACGGCGTCACGGCGGACTATTCGCCGCTGCGGCACGCCGCCAACCTGGAATCAGTGCGCACCTACGAGGGCACCGATGAGATCCACACGCTGATTCTGGGGCGCGTGCTGACGGGGGAGCAGGCGTTTAGCTAAAAGTGGCCCGAAGTCCCTTGATGAAGAGGCTTCGGGCCTAGCTGTGTTTAGTTGGCGATGAAGTACATCTGTTTATTGATGAACTCCTCGATACCAAGTGAACCAAGCTCGCGACCGAAACCTGAACGCTTGACACCACCAAAGGGGAGTTCAGGACCTTCACCAGTTGGTGTATTGACGTTGCTCATGCCAGATTCGATGCGCTCAGCAATTGCTTGGGCTCGCTTGGAGTCTTGAGAGAACACTGCTGCGCCAAGGCCGAAGACATTGTCGTTAGCTATCTCGAGCGCTTCCTCATCAGTCTTAAACTTGTAGACCGTGGCGACCGGTCCAAAGAATTCCTCATAATAGGAATCGCTACCTCGAGGGATATCTGTGATTACTGCAGGGGAGATGTAGGCGCCCTCCTCTGAGAGTTCACCACCCGCCAGTAGCTGGCCTCCAGCAGAAACAGCGCGCTCGAGCTGTTCTTTGAGGTTCTCTGCAGCGCTACGGGAAGATAGCGGGGCATACACAGTTTCCCCGGCAGTATCCGGTAGTCCTGGCTCCATTTGTTGTGCAAGATTAACTAGTTCTTGAACAAACTCGTCATAAATGTCTTCTGCGACAATAAGCCGCTTGTTTGAATTGCAGGCTTGGCCGGTGTTGTACATACGCGTACCCCAAGCGAGTTCGGCTGAAGCCTTAACATCATCCGTGTCGAGGACGACATATGGATCTGAACCTCCAAGCTCGAGTACGGCTTTCTTGAGGTGCTGGCCAGCCTGTGCACCAACGATAGCTCCGGCCCGCTCGGATCCGGTAAGAGAAACTCCTTGAACGCGGGGATCTGCGATCAAGGTAGAGATTTGCTCATGGGTAGCAAAAACATTGGTGTACACCCCTGCCGGAAGGCCGGCATCGAGAAAGATCTTTTCGATCGCCAGAGCAGAACGCGGGCAAATCTCCGCGTGTTTAAGGATGATGGTGTTTCCTGCGACAAGGTTGGGTCCTGCAAATCGCGCTACCTGGTAGTACGGGAAGTTCCACGGCATGATGCCGAGCAGAGGCCCGAATGGGCGGCGGCGAATGAATGCCTTACCGTCCGCCTCCGTAGGGATCTCTTGATCCGCGAGAAACTTCTCCGCGTTGTCCGCATAGTACTGGATGATGGCAGATGAGAACTCGGCTTCTTCAACGCCTTCCGGAAGTGGCTTCCCCATCTCTTCAGCAATGATGGCAGCGAGTTCTTCTTTGCGTTCTTCAAAGAGTGAAGCTGCCTTGGCCACAATTTCTGCTCGTTGTGAGACTGGAGTTCCAGACCATTCGGTGAAAGCTACGGAAGAAGCTTCGAGGATTGGCTCAATAGCAGCATCATCGAGAGCATCGAAAGTTTCAATGATCTTGTTGTTGACTGGATTCTGTACACGGTACTGAGACATTTTTCCTCCTAGGAAAAGTTTGGGGTTGTTGTATCTGAACTGGATTCACTACGGCTGATTACTGAGCCCGTGAAGAAATCTGGGTTGCGGAGTCGGGTAATGAACATGAGGATTAAACCGAGCACGAGGATGCTGGCGCCCAGGATGAAGACGATTCCGACCCCTCCAAGAGAAGAACCGGAACCAAAGCTCGGGTCCATGGAGTCATAAGCGGTGATGAAAAACATTAATAGAAGGAAGCCACCGCCCAGCAACGGGCATAGAAACTTAAACAGGAAGTTCCTTACTGAAGTAAAGAGTTCTTTTCGGAAATACCACAGACAGGCAACTGCTGTGATGCCGTAATAGAAACAAATCATGAGACCAAGAGCAGCAATTGTGTCCCAAAGTGCATTCTCTGAGAGCACTCTTGTTATGGCGTAAAAGGCTCCAGAAACGACGGTTGCGACAATCGTTGCGACGGTTGGAGTTTGGAATCGTGGGCTGATTCGAGCCAATTGTGGGGGAAGAGCTTTGTAATAGCTCATCGCCAGAATCGTGCGGGCGGGGCTAACCAGCGTGGATTGCAAGGATGCAAAAGAGCTAGCTAGAACCGAGATATAAATAAGGATGGCAAATGGGCCCATAACCGGGTAAGAAAGCACTGCAAAAATTGATTCCTGATTGTCTGGGTTACCGGCGCCTAGTCCGCTTTCGCCGATGCCCGCCCATGCCATAACGGCTACCGCTGTAAGTACATACAAAATGATCGTGATGACGATGACGACGGTAGCCGCCCGGCCAGGAGTTTTTTCTGGGTTTTTCGTTTCTTCATTCATAGTTAGGGTGACATCCCAGCCCCAGAACATGAAGATGGATAGTGAGATTCCGGCAGCAACCACCGAGAAGTCCTTGATTTCAAATGGGTTGAACCAGCTGAATTGGATGGAGGTGAAATCGAATCCATCTCCGTTGTAAGCCCTCCATAATGCTGCGACATCGAAGGAGACAATTGCGATGATTTGAATTGCAACGAGGATGTATTGCATCTTCTGCGTTGTGTCCATACCTCGATACGCGACCCAAGCTGCAGCAACTAAGAACACAAGTGTGGTTGGAATATTTACCCAGAGGTTGCGTGTGAGTTCAGCGAGCTCTGGTCTACCGGCAAGCTGTGCGATGAGCAGATAGAAGAAGTCAACGGCCACTGCGGCAAGGTTCGATAGGACCAAAATCGTGGCGGCGATCAGACCCCAGCCACCCATCCAACCGACCCACGGGCCGAAGGCTTTGGTCGCCCATGTAAAAGTGGTTCCTGAATCAGGAGCACGGTTGTTGAGCTCGCGGTAAGCAAAGGCCACAAGCAGCATGGGGATAAACCCCAGGATGAGAACGGCTGGAACGAAGACGCCCACGGCCGAGATGGCAGGACCGATTCCCGAAGTGAGTGTGTAAGTTGGCGCCAAACAACTAATGCCAATGACGACAGCTCCGAGCAAACCGACTTTGCCGACTGCCAATCCTTTCTCTGAAACTGCTGGTTGTTCACTCATGAGGGAGCACCTCCTTTCAGCGACATGTAGCCCGAAGGGACAACAATGGTTGGAACTGGTAAGTGCTTGAGGATTCGATGAGCAGTTGTACCAAGGAAGAGCCGACCATCGCCGGCAATACGCGCAGAACCAAGAACTGCCACTTCGCCCTCTTCCCAGCTAAGGTTTCGCAGCGCTGACTGGACACTTGATCCCGAAGTAGTGATGCGTGACGCTTGTCCCTTGGAAACCGCTTCTTCGATTGCCTCCGAGAGTGGGAGCTCAAATCCGTGCCCGGCATCTTCTCCGGAGATCTTCAAGGTAATGATGCGTAATGGAATCTCTCGGCGGTTTGCGCGGTCCAGTCCGATTGCCGCGACATCTGATCGTCCTCGGCGCGGGCCAACAAGGGCAGAAATACTCGTTATCGGTCCTGGATATGAATAGTCTTGAGGAGCTAGCGCTACTGGTGTTTGTGCTGTGTATAGCAATGAACTGGGTACTGTACCGATGCGGAATCGGTTCAAAAGTCCGCCTGAGCGTGCTCCGACGACGATTAAATCGCACTCAAGTTTTTGCGCGGCATCATTCAAGGCAAGTGCGGGTTCTGTCCCCTCGACGACGTGCCATGTCGCAGAAATGTCAGCGGGAAGACTATTTAACGCACTGGCGAGACGCTGTTCGGTTTGTTCTCGCACAATCGCGTTGTAACCAGGATCTTGAGTCTGAACACCAAAACCTTGAGGACTAACAGGAGGAATAACCGAGACTATCTTCAGGTTGACCTGGCGCTCACGCGCGAGAGCAATTCCTAAATGGAGAGCATCATGACCGTCAGAGGTGTCGATGTATGCGACTAGCAGAGAGCCGTTAGCCCTGCGGCGCGGAAAATCTGTGGGTGGATTCATGAACAGTCACCGCTTATCCCTGCCCAAGAATCTGTTTCGCAACGGCTTCACCGATACGCACCGCGCCGTCGACGTGCTGGTAACCTGCACCAGCGATGTCAGAGGAGGAGTAATAGATCGGGCCGGTTGGTTTGTTCTGAAGATGGCCCCAACGCGATAGTCCACCTAAATCGTATGACGTTGCGTAGGCTCCGCGAGTCCATTCTTCGGCCGCCATATCGGAGAGGAAGAATGCGATGGGATTCTTTACCTTGTCACCAAGGTAAATGGACATTGCATCGAGGATGCGCTCTTTGCGTTCTTCAGCGGGGAGAGCCCACATCTCTTCGGCGTAAACGTCGGAAACAAAGCCAACCAATGTGCCGAATGCGTCTTCTTTTCCTTCCTCACCGCCTGCGAAGTTTTTGCCGTAATTGGTGTTGTCATAGATTTCGGCAACGAGTCGATCGCCACCGAATGCAGTACCGGACAGTCCCTCTTCACGCCAGAAGGGAGTTTCATAGACTGCATGAACTTTGATGACGAGACCCATGGAAATGTGCTGATGGGCAACATGCTGTTCTCGCGGTAGGGGAGGCACGTAGGAAATGCGATTATAGAGGTTTGGCGGAACCGCAAGGATAGCGTTTTTAGCATGGACAACAGCGCGATCAGAATAGGCAGTTACGGTTCCCGGTCCACCATTGTTGTCCACACCATTGCGGACGTCCGCTTCAACATTGTTGGGGGCGTCTGCCGTAGAAGGATCTGGCGTAGCCCATTCGAGAGTGCGAACAGGTGAACTGAGAATGACGTCATCGCCGAGTTCCTCTGCCATCGTTATGGAAACTGACTGCATGCCGCCGGCAACTCGCTTATCAAGCAAGAAGTTTTCATCAACAAGGTTGTCGAAAGAACCAGCAGATGAAGCCATCAGAGCTGCTTGAAGTACGGAAAAGGTGCGGGAAGGCTTAGTAAGCATTCCAGAGGAAATGTAAAGCGAGATGTTGTCAATTGCCTCAGAATCGTCAGATAGGCTTTCTAACCAGTCACGGAAGGATTGGCTATCGAGTTCTTTGGCTCGTGGGTGCTCCCAAGGGGCGTTAGCGTCGACTTCCTCGGCCAGCTGATTGAGCTCAGCGATCAATCGATTCATCTCGGAGGCGGTTTCCTCTGACGTTGGGAAGGTATCTCCCTCAAATTCGTGGCGCGTGCCGTCTGGGGACACGTAGACTGATTTTCCTTCGCGGTACCGATCAAAAGTCTCGAGTCCGAGCTCTTGGACGAGTTCGGTGAGGCGCGTTTGATCGGGGGAAATCCACTGGCCGCCGATCTCAATGAAGTGTTCAGTACCTTGGTCGTCGAGTACCTTTCCGTTCCAGGTACGGCCGCCCACGCGATTGCGGGCTTCGAGAACACAGACTGATTTTCCTGCTTTCTTGAGAGTGCGGGCAGCCATTAGCCCTGAAGCACCGGCGCCGATGATTACAACATCGACTGTGCGCTCTTCGGCGTTGGGATTACCATTACGTTGCGTGACCATTGGAGCGTTTCTCCTTCGCGTGCAGTAGGTATGCGGTGAGTGAGACCTTCGTATGGACGATGGTGTTTCAACGTTAAATTAAAGGGTTTAATTTAACGTTGTGACTACAGTAACAAACGCGCGGCAAGAATTGTAGGGATCACAGTGGTAAATGTTTCGCGCCCCAAAGGGCGGCCAGTGAAAGCGCTGGTGAACCGGCAAAAAATAGCATCAGCCGCACTGCAAATTGTTGAGCGCAAGGGGCTTGAAGCCCTATCGATGTCAGCGGTAGCTCGGTCAATGAAGGTCAGTACCGCAGCGCTCTATAATCACATTTCGAATAAAGAAGAACTGCTGGCTCTGGTACAAGATGACATCATTGCAAAGGTCGATACTTCGTCGCTGAAGCACGCCCTTGCAGGGGAACTACCAGCAGCTGATGCGCTTCGGCAATGGGCATGGTCGTATCGGGATATTCTGGCTGATAATATTCCGCTGATTCGCGTAATTACTGAGCTTCCACTTTATGGTTCGCCCCAAACGATTTCGATGTACGAATTGCTCGTCCAAGTAATTGCACTCGCTGGAGTTCCCGAAGCGGAAGTTATTACGAGGCTTGTCGCAGTAGAGTCTTTTGTTTTTGGTTCTGCTTACGACGTTCATGCGCCTTTGAATATTTTTGAATCGCCTGGGCCTGGAGATAGTCCATTGAACAAGATGAATGACATCTACTTGGCGCAATTCCGAGAGCAGTCTTCGGAGGAGAGCGAACAATCTAAACTTCGTGCGGACAAGTCGTTTGAAACTGGTTTGGAAGCCCTGTTGGAACAGTTCCTATCATCAAATGAGGCTTAAATTTGTGACGTCTATTTAGAGAATACAGCCCCACGGATAAAACGGATTCCATCCAGCAGCCTCTCGAATAGCTGACATAGAAGGATGAAATGCGAAACCCTCCCCTGCAGCTAGGGGTGAACTGCTATTGGGGAGGGAAGCACCTTGGGGAATAAGCTGGTTGAGCTTAGGTCTCGCTAGATTTTGGAGATTCTTTGGATCCTGTGCGGTGGGCGTTCGGATCGATCGGGTGCCCGTCAGCGTCTAGATCATTGAGTTCTGCCAGCTCCGTGAAATCCGCCTGCGCGTCGGCGAAGCCTTCCTCCGGATCGATCTCATCGAAGTTGCGGATGGTGCCGTCGCGCTCGTCCTTGAACATGTCCTTGCCGTAGATGACCAGCACCATAATGATGCCGGCGGCGAATCCCCACGCGGCGCCCTGGGTGGCCAGCACGCCAGCGGTTATGCCTGCGATGCCGAGGTCTTTCTGGTTCTTGGCCTCCATGATGCCCACACGCACGGATACGAAGCCCTGGATGATGAGCGTCAGTGCCAAGCCCACCGGCAGGATAGGCTCAACGAAAGAGGTAATCGGTAGCAGGAGGAGGCCCGTGTTGGTGCCCCAGCGGAAGGAGCCCGCGCCACCGAAGATGGTGCGCATGGCGCGCTTGCCCTGCTTGTAGCGCTCAACGATGACTACGTGCATCGCCGCCCACAGTGGACCACACATGGCGATGTCTGGGCCGATGATGGACATCAGCATGTTGCGGCCGCCGAAGAGGAGGTGTGCGCGCGACGGGCTGTAGACCACGGCCTCATCCGTACGGACATGGTCGGCTTCCTTGAGAACGGCGTTGGCTTGCAGGACGTCACCGAAGACGACGATGTAGGCAGCCAACACTGTGGGGATGGCGGTAAGGAACATGTGCGCCGGCGGCAAGCCAACGCCGAAGACCGTGTACTCAGACCACAGCGTGATGAAGTCAGGCTTGGAGAAGCCCCATTCCACGTCCGGCCACGGTGCCTCGCCGGCCAGCGGTGCGACGAAAACCGCGACGAAGATTGCAGGCAGGATGCCTAGCGAAGCCAGGAAGCGCCAGCCGGCGGCCTTCTGCCGCAGTGCCTGGAAGCCGCGCGAATACATGAGGAAGAAGGCCACGGCCACCGCGATGGTGATGGTGATAGGGAAGGAGTGGAAACGTCCGTCTTCTTGAAATACCGAGATAATCGCTGCAATACCGGCACCAAGCACGATACCGGCGCGCAGACCTGAAGGAATGAGGCGAACGACCTTTGACGCCCACCCAGTTATACCCAGTGTTAAGGAGAATATGCCCAGCAAGAGCTGGAAACTGATCAGCGCCCAGATTCGCTGCTCTCCTTCCGGGAAGGTCTGGATGTAGACCGTCAGCAGCGGAATAGCTGGGGTAATCCAGCCCGGGACAACCGGGTCACCCAAGAGGTGGTGAGTCAGGTAGAGAAGGCCGTTGAGCATGACGACGGCCAGTGCCGCCTCATAGGGCATGCCGAGGGCCTCAGTCATCAGGGGGATAGCGCCCAGATCGACCACGCACATGAACAGGCCTTGGGCAAAGTCCGGCCACTCAATGCGGTAGTGCACGAACGGCAAGCGGACATCAAATGGCCCCATCTTCCAGTGGGGCGAAGCTTGACCGATTCCCTGTTCTTCGGGTTCGGCGGCTTCGGTGGTTGCGGCCATGACGGCCTCCTTTCAAAGAAAAAGGGACCAAGCCCTACGGGCGCGAACCGCGCAGGGCTTGGTGAGGAAAGGTGAAGTGGTTGAGGTTTAGACGAGTCTTGATTAGTCGAACTCGATGATCTGGCGCAGCGCCACACCGTCGGACAGGCGGTCCATGGCGGTGTTGATGTCCTCGAGCTTGATGTGGTCGGAGATCAGGGCCTCGGCGTTGAGCTTGCCCTCGCGCCACAGCTGCTCGTACTTCGGGATGTCCTTCGACGGAACGGAGGAACCCAGGTAGCAGCCGTGCAGGCGGCGTGCCTCACCGGTCATCACGAGCGGGTCGATGGTGATGGTGGAGCCCGGTGCCGGCAGGCCAACGGTGACGGTCAGGCCACCCGGTGCAGTGACCTTGTAGGCGGTCTCCAATGCCTTCGGGTGGCCGGCGGCCTCCACGACGGCGGTGAACTTCTTGCCGGACTCTTCAGCTTCCTGCGGGGTCATGGCGGAAGTGGCGCCGATTTCGAGGGCCTTTTCGCACTTGTCCTTTTGCATGTCGATGCCCACGATCTCCTTTACGCCGAGCGCAGCGGCGGTGATGATGGCGGCCATGCCCACACCACCGAGGCCGACGACGGCGATGCTGTCCTCCGGCTTCGGATCAATTTCGTTAAGGATGGCGCCGCCGCCAGTAAGGATGGCGCAGCCGAGGATGGCGGCGATATCCGCCGGGACATCGGAGCCCACCGGCACGACGGAGAGCTCGGAAACCACTGCGCGGGTTGCGAAGCCGGAAACGCCGAGGTGGTGCTGGACCATCTCACCATTGCGGGTGAGGTGGCGGGTGCCGCGGATGAGGGTGCCCTCGTTGTTGGTCTTGGAGCCGACCTCACAGGGCATCTTGCCGTCGGTCTTGCAGCCGGCGCACTCGCCGCAGCGCGGCAGGAAGGTCATGACCACGTGGTCGCCAACCTTGACGTTGGTAACGCCCGGGCCAATCTCCTCGACGATGCCTGCGGACTCGTGACCCAGCAGCATTGGCAGCGGGCGGGGGCGGTTGTTGTTGACCACGGAGAGGTCGGAGTGGCAAAGGCCAGCGGCGGTGATCTTGACCAAGATCTCGCCTTCGCCGGGGGCGGTGAGCTCGAGCTCGCTCACGGTAATGGGCTTGGAGTCGGCGTAGGGACGCTCATCGCCGGAGCGTTCCAGGACGGCGCCGCGAATGGTAATCGTGTCAGACATATCTACCTCCAGACATCGGGTGGGTTAATGCCACGTAATGTACGCCACAGGATGTCGATGAGGACAGGAACGGTATGGGGGAAACTACATCAGATGGGGGTATAGATAGGAAATTGTCTACTTGGCGAGCGCGTGGGCGCGCAGCGCCACGAAGACATCGAGCCCGCGCTGGCCGACGGCCCACTCATCACCCATCAGCTCAGCGATGCGGTCGAGGCGCTGGCGCACCGTGTTGGGGTGGATGAACATGGCGCGGGCCGTCTGCGGGATGCTGTGGCCAGAGAGCAGGTAGTGGTGGGCGGTATCGGTTAGCTCCGTGGAATGCTCCTTGTCATAACGCAACAGCGGGCCGATGGTGCGTGTGGAAAGAGCGTTCAATGCGTGTGGGTCCGCGCCTAAAATGAGGCCCACCGTGCCCAGGGAATCCTCGGTGATCAGACGACCGCGCACTCCCAGGGCGAGCGCTGATTCCAGGTAAGACATGGCGGAATCATGTGCGCTGCGCGCTTCACTCAGGCCATCAAAGCCGATGGCGGAGACCGTTAAATCGGGGAACTCAGACAGCAGCGGGGCCAGTGCCGTATCGATGCCCCGATCCGGCTGGTACAGAACGCACACGTGCTGATCGTGGTGCGTAATAGCGGCATTGCCCGGCAAGAGGTGCTCTAGCTGCGGACGAGTGGGCAAGCTCTTTGCTGAGTGAAGGCCTACGAAATACAGCTGTGCTGAGGAGTTCAGGCTGATACCCGTCAGATGTCGCAGGCGGGCAATCTCCTCGCGCCCGGCATTGCCGAGAGCCACGGCATAGACCAGGTCATCGACTTTGCGCGCGGTGGCGTCGACAAGCGCCTCAGCAAAAAGGGCGATCGACGTAAAGGCCGCGGAAGCATGGCTGATGACGCGCAGTTCGGCGTCGCTGAGCTGCTTGTCCACACCAATCGTGCCCAGTGCGCGGCCATTAAACTCCACGGGGAACGTGCTTGCTGGGGGAGCGTCCGGGGGATCCTCCGTGGTCCACAGCATCACCGGAGCGTCGAGACTTTCAGTCAGCACGCGTTCGAGTTCTTCGAAGCTGGCATTGTTCATGAGCACGTGGAGCAGTTTCGCGTTGACCTCATTGAGCCACTGCAGCTCTTCCACATGGCGGCTCAGAGCTATCTGCGATCGGGTTAGCTCGGCAACGGATTCGCCCTGGCTCTCAATGACTTGCGCATTCTCCAAGGCAACAGAGGTAATAGAGCCAAGCACCTCGAGCGCGGCAATCTCCTCGTGAGTGTAGTGGCGGGGGTGGCGGTCGCCCACGAGCAGCGCACCGATGGTGCGCCCAGCAATGCGAATCGGGGCGCCAAGGATCCCGCGGATTCCCTCGGCCTCCACCGCTCGGTCCACGTAATCCACGTGCGTGACGTTGGGGTCGGCGGAATGGTCATAGGTCCACGCCGGGCGGTTGGTGGCGGCCACAATGCCGAGGATTCCAGATCCCATCGGCATGTTGATGGTGCGGAATTCTTCGGTGACGACACCGCTGGTGGCCAGCACTTTGGTAAAGCCGGTGTCCTCATCGTTGAGGCTGAGGTAGCCCACGTCCGTGCCAATAGTGGTGCGCGCGTGGCGCACGATGGCGTGGAAGATATCAGAGGATTCGCGGCCCGAGTTGAGCATCTGGGAAACATCGAGCAGCTTGGTCGACATCACGCGCCACGTGTGGTTGGCACGCATGGTCTCCTCAACGGCCCGAAGCGAACTGAGCTCCTCGGCATCCAGTTGCTCTCGCAGCTCGTCGGGGACACGGGTGCCGCTGGCGAGGTGGGAGAATACGGTGCCGAGGAGAGACATGCCCCTAGTTTAGGGGCCAGTCAGGGCGCTTACTACTTCCAGTGGGACGAGGAACGCTTGGTCATCTGCTCGCGGTACTGCTGGGTGGTGGTGGGCAGGAGCTCACCGGTGGCCCAGTCCAGGATGACGCCGTAGTGGCGGACCAGGTCGAGCTGGTCTAGCTCGCCCGCGTTGTAGCGCTCCGCTACGGACTCCGGGGACTCCGCCAGCTTGTCCAGGCGGGTGGAGCGCAGCTCCTCACGCAGCGTCTTCGTTGCATCCTCATCGAGCTCGTACTCGGCGATTTCCGGATCGATGGCGTGTATGACAACGCCGTAGTCCTTGGCGGCACGGCCCACGGAGACGTAGCCATCGATGACGTCCTCCAGCACAGCCTTCGGGTCACGCTCCAGGGAATCGCCGAATCCACCGCCACCGGCAGAGGGGCGCTCGAAGGTATCGCCCGGACCCACCGGAACATTGGAGAAGAGTGCACCGAGAAATTTCTCATCCGGGGTTCCACGGTTGAGCCACACGCCCTGCGGGATGGACGGCAGGCCACCGTCGATGCCCCAGGTAACGGAGCGGGCGCGGTCACAGCAGTAGCTCATCACGGTCTGATTCGCGTCCGTGAGCACGCCGCCCTTGGATACGCCGACGCCGCCGCGGTACTTGCCGGGGCCGGCCGAGTCGGTGACCAGAGCATGGTGGCTGGTGAGGACCGGAGAGAGACGCTCCTGGCCTTCCACCGGCTGGACCGCCAGGCCTGGGCCAAAGACCGGTGCGGTGGCAGAGGAACCATCGCGGTCGACGCGGCCGCCCCAGCCGCCGGCCATCCAGTCGTACCACATGAAGAATTCGCCCTTGTCCTGAGGTTTCTTCGCATCACGTGTATCCCAACCACCGATGAGGAGGTATTCCAGGTTGAAAGCACAAGCCATGGCGCGCTCCTGCATGAGCTGGGACCACAGCTCGAAGACGGCGTTCATGATCTTCTCGAAGGGGCCGGAACAGAAGCCGGTCACCGCGTGCGGCATGCCGGCATTGACCACGGTGCCTTCCGGACCGAGGTCAATGTCCATGGCGCGGTAGAGGCCGGAGTTCAGCGGCACGTCGGGGAAGAAGGTTTTGGTACCGGCGACGATTCCGGAGAACGCGGAGCCATAGCCCGCGTTGAGGAAGCTGGCGACTGCCGGTGCGGATCCATCCAGCGAGTAGGACAGGCGCCCGCCCTTGATGCGCATCGTGACCTTGATGGGAACCAAGCCCTCTTCTTTTGCCGGGTCGAGGTCGAGGTAGTCGGTGGTGGACCACTCGCCGTCGTCAAGCTCGGCGACGCGGGCGGTGACGATGTCCTCCACGTAGTCCTGGACCTCCCGCAGTGCGGTGCGCACGATGTCGACCGAGTACTTGTCCACCAGGCGGTGGATTTCGCGCTCACAGACCGCGGTGGCTTCGGCCTGGGCCTTGAGGTCACCCATGACGATCTCGGGACTACGGGTGTTGCCGGCCAGGAGCTTGGCGACGTCCCTGAGGAACACGCCCTTGGACCACACGCGCACCGGAGTAATGCGCAGGCCCTCGGTGTAGTAGTTGGTGGCGGAAACATCGAAGGAGCCCGGGACGGAGCCACCGGCATCCGCCCAGTGGCCCTTGTTTTGCGCGAAGGCTAGCAGGGTGCCCTCGTAGAAAATGGGGCGCAGGAAGGAGACGTCATTCATGTGAGTGCCGCCCTGATAGGGGTCATTGATGGCGAACACGTCGCCTTCGTGGATGTCATCCCCGAATTCCTTAAGCACGGCCTGGCACTGGAAGTGCAGCGTACCGACGTGCACGGCGATGTCCTGGTCACCCTGCATGACGGTGTTGCCCTCGGCATCGCACAGCGCGGAGGAGAAGTCGCGTGAATAGATAACGAAGGAGTAGCACGTACGCAGAATCTGCTCGGACATGAGGTTGACCGAGGTGGCGAAGGCGTTCTTGAGCACCTCGAAGGTCACCGGATCGAGTGAACGGCGGTTGGACGAGGACTTATTCTGCGTCTGCGACTGTGTTTGGGTTGTAGTCATGTCGATTCCTTTCAAAGGAGAGTCTTAAGGCGAGAGTCTTAGGCGTTGGTGGCCTTGCCGATGTGGATGCGGATGTTGGACCACTCATCAATTTCTGCGCGGTCTCCTGGCGGAATGACGGTGGTGGCGTCGAACTGGTCGATGATGGCGGGGCCGTTGAGCTTCGCACCGGCCTTCAGATCCGGGCGGTGGTAAATCGGGACATCGGCCCAGCCGCCGTGGGCGGAGAAGTACACCGGGCGGGTCGTCTCCGGGAGCTCTGCTTCGTGCTCTTCAACCTCGTAATGCTTGAAGGGCGGGTTCTCCAGCTCACCGATGGCGATGAGGCCGATCTGGTAGAACTCCACGGCGCCCTCGCGGTCGGCGAAGGAGTACTCGCGCTCGTGCTCGTCATGGAACATGGCCACGGCATCATCCAGCGGGTTATCGGATTCCGGAATCTCTACAGTCAGGGAGCGCCACTGGCCGCGGTAGCGCATGGAGGCGGTCAGCTTGAACTTCATGCGCTCCTCGGGGACATGCTCCTTGTGGAGGCGCTCGCGGGCCTCGGAGATAAGCGCCTGGAATTCCTTGCGCAGGTCCGCAGTGTCCACTTCGTCCACGGGGGCTTGGTACATCTTGGTGATGTCGTGGCGGATGTCCACGAGCAGGCAGCCCTGAGCGGAAGTCACGCCTGGGTGCGGTGGGACGACGACGGTGGGGATGGAGAGGTCACGGGCCACCTCAGCACCGTGCAGTGCGCCGGCGCCGCCGCCGACGACGAGAACGAAATCGCGCGGGTCATAGCCGCGGCGGATGGACAGCAGGCGAACGGCGTCGGCCATGTTGGCGTTGGCCACCTGCACGATGTTCTCCGCGGCGGTTTCGGTATCGAGACCGAGGGGTTCCGCGACCGTCTTGTTGACGGCTTCGCGCGCGGCATCCGGGTTCAGCTTCAGCGCGCCACCGATGAGCTCTGTGCCGAGGCGGCCGAGGGTGACGTTGGCATCGGTATTCGTGGCCTCGGTGCCGCCGCGCTCGTAGCAGACCGGTCCCGGATCAGCACCGGCCGACTGTGGGCCATTGCGCAGGGAACCTGCCTCATCGATCCAAGCTTCCGAACCGCCACCCGCGCCGATGGTGCCCACCTCGATGGACGGGAAGCAGATGGGGAAGCCGTACTCGACCTGCCACTGCTTGGTAATGCGAATATCACCTTCGTAGACCAAGGCGATATCGGTGGAGGTACCACCCATCTCCAGGCCGATCGCGTTGGAGTAGCCGCAGCGCGTGGCGATGTCCTGCACCGCAATGGCGCCTGCAGCAATACCCGAGGCGGCCAAGCGGACCGGGTAGCGGGAAACCATCTCCGGGGTCATGGAACCGCCGCCTGAGTGGAGGAGCAGCAGGTCGCCGTCGTAGCCGCCTTCCTCCAGCTGGCGGGACAGGCGGTTGACGTAGCCGGAGACCAACGGCGCCAGGACCGCATTGGCGACGGTCGTGGAGAAGCGGTCGTGCTCGAAGATCTCCGGGAGGATTTCGGAGGAGGTGGAGATGGCGGCGTCGGGAAGCTCCTCGCGCAGGATCTCCGCCATGCGCTCCTCGTGGGAGGCGTTGGCATGGGAGTTGATGAAGCAGATCGCCACGGTCTCAATCTTCTTGCGGCGCAGGATGCCGGCGATGCGGCGGGCTTCCTGCTCATCGAGCGGGGTGACCTCTGCGCCGTCGAAGTCGATGCGCTCCTCGACCTCGTAGCGGTCGCGGCGGCGGATATAGGGCTCCGGCACATCCTTGTAGGCATCCCACAGCTCGTCCTTCGTACCGTCACGAATCTCCAGGACATCGCGGAAGCCTGTCGTGGTGATGAGCGCTGCCGGCGGGAAGCGGCGCTGGATCAGCGCGTTGGTGGCCACCGTGGTGCCGTGGGAGAAAACATCGACCTGGTTGAGCTGGACGTCTGCCTGCTTGAGGCCGTTCATCACCGCCTTCATCGGGTCATCAGGGGTGGAGGGGACCTTTGCTACCGACAGCTCGTGGGTGTCGGTGTTAACAATCGCGACGTCGGTGAACGTTCCGCCGACGTCAACGGATACGCGAAATGGCTTGGTCTCCGTCATGGTGTGGACCTCTCTTTCAAAGGCTCGTGAATTCGGTTGGAAGGAATCTTCATATGCTCCGGAGAGGCAGGCAATGGAGGAAAAGTGAATTGAGGGGAAAACGAATGGAGGAAACTCCAAAAAGCCAGGCTGTCGGCCACTAGAATTACCTGATTAAAAGTAAGATAGGACACTATTTTTCGGAGGATTAAGTGGCGTCACAAGAAAACCCGGAGTTGCACATCGCGGATCTCGTCGTGATGGAACCGCGGTTGCGCCGCATCAACAAGGCCCTCGAAAGTGAAAGCTTTGTGGGGCTGTGCGCTGAGGGCGACGGCGATGTGACAGGCTGGTTGGTTCTGCCCCAGGCAGAGGGAACACCCCGAGCCATTCAGCGCCGCTTAGCCGATGCCGCCGGCGTGGTATTCCTCGAATCTGAATTCACTGAGCAGGAAATCCTGGACTCCGTGGACGGCACCGTGTCCCTCCTATACGGAACTGAAGGGCTCACACGTCAAGACATTCGGCGCGCGGTGGATGAGCTGCTGCGCCGCCAGCCCAACCTCACCTCATGGCGCAAGCTCAGCACCATTGGTCAATTAAGTCCCGGGCTGGTCAACCCTGCCCCCGAATCCGAAATCCTCTCCCGCTTCGCCAGGTTTAGCGGGGATTCCTTACTTCTCTTGGCCGTCGATGGCCGGGTCATCGCCGCGGCCGGCGAGCTGCCTGCGCGAAGCATTGCGCGCTCCCTGTCGGTTGTTAGCAACCACAGCACGACTACTTTGCACGTGGGGCGGTGGAAGGTCTTTGCCCGGTGGCTCGACATTGCCGGCGAAAGCCCGTCCTTTGATCACGGCTATTGGTTGATTCGCGGGCGGCAGACCAGCCGGGATGCGGACTTCGATGACCCCGCCTTTGCAGCATTGGAGGAGCTGCTCACCGCTTCTTTGCTGGCGCAGCGAAACATCCAACGCAACCACGTCGCGGAATCAAGCGCCTTGTTGATGGCGTTGTGTGACGACAGCTCGAACAGGGAGGAGGTGGCCACCACCTTGCGTAGGAGAGGGTTTTCGGAACACGCGACAATGCGGCTCATAGTCTCGGACTCCGTCAAGGATTCCTACCGCAGCGATGTGCGGGATAAGGCTTTTGCGGTGGCGCAGGACGCGGGCGTGCCACTGGTGCTGGGCTATGTGGCTGGCCGCACCTGCGTGCTGACGACCCAGTCGGGAGCCGAGGCAAAAATTGCGGATGTGCTCTTCGGCTCGGTTGGGCTTTCCGATGCCTTCGATACAGTCGAGGAGGGCCCGCAGGCGTGGCTGCAGGCCCTGGTCGCTGTCGTCGTGGTGGACCGGCAACACTCCCTGCACGTGCAGAGCATGGAGTTTTCTCAGTGCAGCGCCATCGAGAAGGCGGCGGCGTACCTGGGTCAGCGCGGTTTAGAAGATGCCGTGGGGGAGCTCGACCGAGCGATCGGCTCGATCAAGGATGGGGAAGAGATCTTTCAGGCCTATGAGGCTGAAGGACTTTCAGTTGCCCGCGCGGCAAAGGTCGTGGGCGTACATGCCAATACGGTGCGGCACCGGCTGGAGGCACTGGAGGAGCGCATTCGTTTCTCGGATGCCGACTTAGTTTTGTGGGTGCTGTGGAAAGCACTTCGCCCCCGCATGCAGCGCTAGGCGCTTGAGACGCGGGGGCGGAGAGAATGAGGGTAGGTGGTGATGGGGGAATAGTGAGAACTACACCTTCTTCTTAGTGCGCGGAATGGGCTTGCCAGTGATGAGCGCGTGGAGCTTGCCATCACCAATCTGCAGCTCTTCGGGCACGTCCTCGGAATCGACCTCAGTCATGATTTCTCTGATGAAGTCAGATTCGGGAATGGAGGAATTGCGGGCGATAGCGGAAAGCTCGCGCATTTCCTCCTCAGAGAGGTGGTTGTCATTCTCAAAACGCTTCTTGAGTAGTTCGCGCGCACGGCGGCGCAGATCGGCCTCAGACTGCAGGTCCTTGCGGTTCTTCATCCAAGCAAAGCCGATGATGAACATGATGGCGATACCCATGTAGCCCAGAATCGGATATACCCAGCCGATGAGGTTAGAGAAGCCGACGAAGGAGAGCACGAATCCGATGAGCACCGAGATGACATAAACCTTGTAGAAGTGTTGTGGCTTGCCACGGGTCAGGCGCTTGGCAAAGGCATAGAACATGCCGATGGCGGTGTTATAAATCATCCCGTAGATAGCAATGGACATGGCGACTCCGAGCGCTGGATGAATCTGCTCAATCATGGCCAAGGTTGGCATTTCGGCGTCGGTAATCGGGCCCACCGAAACGTAAAGGCCGCCCACCAGGACCGCAAGCAGGAACAGGAAGCACAGGCCGCCGAGGATGCCGCCATAGCCCACTTCCTTGGCATCGAGGAAGTTGCCGCCGATGACGATCATCATTGAGACCACCACGATGACGTTGAGGCCCAAGTTATTGATGGCGGAGACCCACCAGTTGGGCAGCGTGGTGGGAATGGTCTGCGCCTGCTCGTTGAGGTGTGACCAATCGGGGCTGGACGTCAACACGGTATACACGGTGCCGATGGTCAACAGGATGATGATGAACGGGGTGATGGCGCCAATGGCGATGGTCACCTTGTCCACATCGAGCAACCCAGTCAGCAGCGTGAGAATGAGCATGAGGATCGCACCGATCCACACCGGCCAGCCCCACTGCTGGTTGAGGTTGGTGCCGGCGCCGGCGAACATGGCGAAGCCGATGCAGAAAAGACAGGTCAGCGTGGCGAAGTCAAGGATCTTCGACACAATTGGCGTGGACACCGCGTTGAACACAGAAGTGTGTTCTTTTGCGCGGTGATAAGAACCCAATTGGAGAATGGTGATTCCGGAAATGGTCATGGCCAGTGCGGTGACGATGGCACCGACGATGCCCATGTTGCCGAAGGCAACGAAGTATTGGAGGGCCTCACGGCCGGACGCGAAGGAGGCTCCCGCGAGCACGCCGATGAAGGCCATCGCGATGCCGAATGAGCGTTTAAGCATGGTGAACCTAACTGTGGATGGATAAATGCTTCTACTTATGCAGACGGGGCAGGCCGCCTAGGAAAGGTGCCTGCCCCGTGTGTGATGGAGCGAAAGCTGTTAGCTCGTCACCGCCTTGATGAACTCGGCGATTCCAGCAAGCTCCTCCTCGCCGCGGTCAATGATCGCGGCGGAGGTAAAGAGCCCGTGGTGGTAGCCCAGGAGGTGCTTGTGCGTGACGTCGACGCCCGCTTTTGCTAGCTTCCCGGCATACTCGATGCCCTCATCCGCCAGCGGATCGTTATCCACCGTGATGACGAGCGACGGGGGCAGGCCTTCCGGCAGCTCTTCCAGCAACAGTGGGGAGAGATCCGTGGCGGTGCGCTGGGATTCCTCCGTGACGAAGGTATCGATGAACCACCGCATGGTGTCGGAGGCGAGAGGGAAGCCTTCCTCCAGGCGTTTGTAGGAGGCACCGTTCTCGGTGCGCTCGCGGGAGCAATCCGTGATCGGGTAGAGCAGGATCTGGGCGCTGAGCTTGGCGACGTCATCTTCACCCACAAACTCATTCGCCAACGTGGCAGCCAGCTGGCCGCCGGCTGAATCACCGGCGACCGCGATGGAGGTCACGGTCAGTCCGTGTTCTGCCTCGGGGTTGGACAGCCAGCGGTAGGCGGCGCGGCAATCGTCGATTGCCGCCGGGTAGGTGTGCTCCGGGGCGAGGCGATAATCCACCGCGACGACCGGGAGGCCGGTCAGCACCGCGATACGGCGTACCGAGGAGTGGTGGGTCTCCAGGTTGCCCATGAGCCAGCCGCCGCCGTGCATGTAGAGCACCGCGGGGGTCTCCTGGCCGCGTTCTGCCTCCGGGCGGGGGTCATAAAGGCGAACCTGGAACTGGTCGACCTGGAAATCTGTGGTCGCAGGTTCCTTCTCCTCGTGGAGCGGGTTGGCGTGGGCCGAGGCTACGTAGTTCTCACGCACCTGCGGGATGGGGAAGTTGTGGAAGGACTTCGCTCCACCATCGCGGAAAGGCTTCAGCGCCTTCCACGCATCCTCAGCGACGGGGCGCCCGGAGTATTCGTCGTGCAGAGTGTGCATCGTGATCACTACCTTCTAGACCAGCTCGTAGTCGTTGATCTCCAGCTTGTCGGTGAGCTCGTAGTACTCAGCAACGTTGCCGGACCAGTTGTTGATGACGCGGCCTTCCTCGTTCTTGTACCAAGAGGAGCAATCGGCGGAGAACGCAGATGCCTCGAGTTCCTTCTGGATGCGGGTGTTGAACTCGTCGATGACGTTCTTCTTCACGTCGAGGGCTGCCTCCGGGTTCTCGCGCAGGTAAGCAACAGCCTGGGAGATGTAGCGGTCCTGCGCCTCGAGCATGGCCACCACGGAGTGGTGGTTGAGGTTGGTGTTCGGGCCGTAGAGCATGAAGAAGTTCGGGAAGCCATCCACGGTCATGCCCAGGTAAGCCTCCGGGGAGTTGCCCCAGCGCTCGCGCAGGTCGATGCCGTCGCGGCCGGCAATCGGCAGGTCGCCCTGGAACTCCTGGGAGTGGAAGCCGGTGGCGTAGATGACAACGTCGAAGTCGTGCTCGACGCCGTCCTCGGTGCGGATGCCGGTTTCGGTGAACTTCTCGATGCCAGCGGTGACAAGCTCCACGTTGTCACGGTTGAAGGTGGGGTAGAAGTCATCGGAGCGCAGGATGCGCTTGCAGCCGAAAGCGAAGGTCGGGGTGAGCTTTTCCACCAGCTCCGGGTCGTTGACCTGGGAGCGCAGGTGCTCCATGGCCTGCTCGACACCCTCGGCGGCGGAGTCGGTGCCCTTGCGGGTGCGGTCGAAGCCCTCCTCGCGGACCTCGTGGATTTCCTGGCGGATGGCGCGGTAGGAATCCGGGTTCTCCTGGAATTCCTTGGTCTCCTCCTCGGTGAAGATGACCTGGTTGCGCGGCAGGATGTAGTTTGCGGAGCGCTGGAACACGGAGAGCTTCTCCGCTTCCTTGGCAACCTCCGGAACCAGCTGGACAGCGGAGGCCGCGTTACCGATGACGGCAACCTTCTTGCCGTTCAGGTCGACGTCGTGGTTCCACTCGGCGGAGTGGAACTGCACGCCCTGGAATGCCTCGCGGTTCGGGAAGTTCGGGATCTTCGGCTTGGAGAGCTGGCCCCAGGCGCCGACGAAGACGCGGCCGTAGTAGGTCTCACCGTTGGCCTCGATCTCCCACGCCTTGAGGTCTTCCTTCCACTCGGCGCGGGTGATGCGGTGGTTGAACTTGATGTGATCGTAGAGCTTGAACTCTTCTGCGAGGGCCTTGAGGTAGCCCTGCATCTCGTCCTGACCGGCGAACATGCGGGAGACGCCGAGGTTGAGGAAGTAGGAGTAGCAGTAGATCAGAGCCTGGGTATCGCAGGCAGCACCCGGGTAGGTGTTGTCGCGCCAGACGCCGCCGACCTCGTCGGCTGCTTCGAGAATGAGGAAGTCCTGCTGCTCGTCGCGAACAAGCTGGGCGCCCATGCCCAGTCCGCCGTAGCCGGTGCCGAGGATGATGCAGTCGTAGATCTTCATGGTGGTGTGTCTCCTTGAGGTGTTGGTGTTTCGGATTAGTTCGCGCGAATGGCTTCAGCCAGAACCTGGAGGCCGTCACGCAGGGTGGACTCGTTGATGACCAGGGGCGGAAGGAGGCGGATGACGTTGCCGTCGAGGCCACAGGTGAGGATGAGCACGCCCTGCTCGCGGCAGGTCTTGGCTACCTTGGCGGTGAGGTCGGCGTTTGGCTGGTTGTTGTCATCGACCAGCTCGATGGCGATCATGGCGCCGCGGCCGCGGACCTCAGCAACGGTGGTGAGCTCAAGTAGCGGCTCCAGCTCTTCGCGGATGATGGCCTCGATTTCGCGAGCGCGGGAGTTGAGGTCCAGCTCCTCCATTTCCTCGAAGGCTGCCAGGGAAGCAGCGCAGGCCACCGGGTTACCGGCATAGGTGCCACCCAGGGAGCCCGGGTCCGGTGCATCCATGATTTCGGCGCGGCCGGTCACAGCGGACAGTGGCATGCCGCCGCCCACTCCCTTGGCGGTGGTGATGAGGTCCGGGATGATGCCCTCGTCTTCACAGGCGAACCAGGAGCCGGTGCGGCAGATGCCGGCCTGGATCTCATCGGCGATGAAGACAACGCCGTTGTCGGTGCACCATTCCTGCAGTGCCGGGAGGAAGCCCTTGGCCGGCTCGACGAAGCCGCCCTCGCCCTGAACCGGCTCGATGATGACGGCGGCCAGTTCTTCGGTGCCGACGTACTGCTCGATGTAGCGCAGGGTGCGCGCTGCTGCTTGCTTGCCGTCGAGGCCGTCGCGCAGCGGGTAGGACATCGGCGCGCGGTAGATGTCAGCGGCCAGGGTGCCAAAGCCGGACTTGTACGGCTTGTTCTTGGCGGTCATGGTCATGGTCAGGTTGGTGCGGCCGTGGAAGGCACCGTCGAAAACCACGACGCGGTTCTTGCCTGTGTAGCGGCGAGCGATCTTGATGGCGTTCTCCACTGCCTCAGCACCGGTGGAGAAGAGGCAGGACTTCTTTTCGTGGGTGCCCGGGGTCAGCTCGTTGAGTTTCTTGGCTACCTGGACAAAGCCCTCGTAAGGAGCGTTGAGGAAGCAGGTGTGGGTGAGGTGGCTAGCAGCCTCGGCGACGGCTTTGGCAACGCGCTGGTTGGAGGCGCCGACGGAAGTCACGGCGATGCCGGATGCGAAGTCGACGATGGTGTTGCCGTCGACGTCGACAAGCACGCCACCGTCGCCGTCAGTGATGTAGGAGGGGTAGCCCGGGATGACGCCAGCGGCGACGTCTGCTTCACGGGCGGCATTCAGCTCCTGGCTGCGGGGGCCAGGGATTGCGGTGGAAACATTCCGCTCCTGGGGGAGGCGGTGCTTGAGATCCTGCATGCTGTCTGCTCCTTAATGCTCGGGATTTTTTATGACGTAGGTCATTCTGGCGGCTAAACTTCAGGAGGGCCACAGACGATCTGGTGAAAGAATGGTGAGAAATTGTCCACAGTGGATAAGGGGGTAGCAGCCGGGCTGGAAGAGGGAAGCGTGTCCCTCACCTGGTTGGCCAATCAACCCGATCTGGGGATAAAGATTCTGCACGATTGCAAGCGGTCCTTTTCCGTGATGCACCCGTGTGAACTGCGCGATCCGCGCGAATTTGTGGGATCCGGGGCCGTCATTTTGCTCACCGGCATGGCATTTGAAGGACGGCCTGAGGAACTGGAAGAGTACATCCGCAAGGTGGCCGAGGGTGGGGTGACGGGGGTGGGTTTCGGCGTTGGACTGGCCTTTGCCGAGGTTCCGCCCGGCATGCTGGAGGCCGCTCAGGAATGCAATATTTCGCTCTTCACGGTGGCGCGGCGCGTACCTTTCGTCTCGGTGCTCGCGCGTTTGCACGACGAGCTGCAGCGCCAGCGCGAGGAAGGGTTGGAGCGTTTCATCGCCCAGCAGGGTGCGCTCAACGACGCCGCCGTGGCCGGCCTCGATGCCCTCGTGGACAAGACCAGTCGCCTCCTAGGCGCGCATTCCTGTCTCGTCGATAAAGACGGGCGCGTCTTTGCGCAGTCGAGCTACCCGGGACTGCCCCCGGTGGATTGGGCGCCGGTGATCGCCGATACGCGCGCCCAGAACTTCTACGCCGCGCGCCGCGTGGGCGGGTGGAATGTCTTGGCCCAGCGCTTGGCCGACCACGGTGCGCGCTCCTTCGGGCTCTTGGCAGTGGCGCGTGATGGTTTCGGCGTGAACGAGCGCGCGCTACTCAAGCAGGCCGCGGGCCTAGCGGAGCTTAGCGTGAAGCGCCCACAAGAGCTGCGGCGCACACAGAATGAGCTCAACTCCATGGCTTTGGCCATTCAGCTGGGGTTGGACGAACCCGAAGATCCCATGCGGCGCATCTTCCACCTCGTGGGCGATGCGCAGGGGAGGGTACGGCCAGTCCTAGTGAAATCTGAAGGCGAGCGCGCCCATCAGCGCTTCATCCAGGCCCTGGATGCCCGCCTCCAAGACCACGGGCGTTTGCTCTTCGAGTACGCGCTGGATAAGTCCTCCAGCCTCCTGCTCTTTAGGGGAAGCCGAACGATGAAAAACCTGCAGGATTTGCTGCGCGATATTCGCGGGAGCAAGCGCATCGTCGTGGGCCAACCCATGCCGTGGGCCGAGCTGGGGGTGGGGATTGTCCACGAGCTGGAGTCTTTCGCTTTCGGGCTGCAGCCGGGGATGCTCGCGGGGCCGGAATCGCGCACCTTGAGCTGGACTAGGGATCCCCGGGTTAAAGGAGCGGTGCACAACCGCGCGAAGGAGACCTGGGGCAAGGTGCGTTCCTTTGACGCCGAGCACGGCACCGACTTGGCGGAAACACTGGAGGTTTACTTGCGCGCCGGCGGGCATGTAAGCCGCACCGCTGAGGAGCTGCATTCGCACCGCCACACCGTGCGCAAGCGCATCGCGGACTTGGAGGAATTATTGGAGGTTGATCTTAAGGATCCTCTCGTGGCAGCCGAGCTTCTCATCCTGGGCGTGAGCGTTCCGGACTGAATTCTTAAGAATCAAGGCTGAGCAAGAGCAGTTCCGCGCGGGTGACGGGATTGCTCAGGTCCACGCCGCAGAGTTGCTCGATCTTGTCCAAGCGGGCGCGCACCGTGTGGCGGTGAACGCCGAGCTCCGCGGCGGCGGTGGCCAAGTTGGCGTTGCCCACGAGGAAGGAACGCAGCGTGGCGCACAGCTCTGTGTTGTGCTGCGCATCGTGCTCGGCAAGAAGGCTGACCGTAGCCGCGCGCCGGGCAGCGAGGGCCTCGGGTACGCCGGGTTCTGCCAGCCAGGTAGGGGCAGCCGAATCGAAGGTCGCCACAGTACCGAGGGGCAGGCTGCGCGCGTGGCTCTGGAGAGAGGACAAGAGCGCCGGGGTCAACGCTTGCCATTGGATGCGCTGCAGGATGGACGTTCGGAGGTAGCGGGTGTGTTTACCGCTCAAGTTCGGGTGCGTGGTGCCCGGGGGAAGCGCGATAAGCGCCGAATCGTGCTCCGGGCGGATGAGGCTGAGGGGCTCGGCTTTTCCAATCTCGCTTAATGCCCGCGCGAGGCGGGAGGGTGATGGTGCCGTGAGAAACAGAACATCCACGAGGTCGTGGCTATCGACCGTATGGAAGGCCGCCTGTAAGGCAGGGGAGTCAACCCCGGCCAGTTGGGCGTCAAGCGCCAACGCCCCGAGGATCGTGTGCGCAGTGGTGTCGGGATGATCTAAGAGCAGGCTGGCCAGGCCCGCGAGGTGCCGGATGAGCGCGCGGGAGTAGGAATCGAACTTCTCTGCACGCGTTACCGCGATGGCCCAGCGCCGTCCCGCCGAGCCGAAGATGCTGGTGATGGTTGCGCCTGTGCTTGTCGACGTCCCCGTTCCGCGCCCCGTCTGCTCCGCGGCCTCCACCGCGGCGTCGGCCGCACTGAGCTGACCGCGATCGCTGCGGCTGACCACCGCTCCGGAGGAACTGGCCACCGCTACCGCGGCACCGAGTTCTTTGCTGGCTTGCATGACGAGCGCCCCGATGCTCGTGGCCGCGGCCTGGTTGAGGCGCTCCTGCTGGCGGTGGAGTGAAAAGTGCGCGTTGTTGTCCAAGCGGGCCTGTTCTTTAGCCACGGCCGTGGTGATGGATACAAAACGCGTGGCGCGCGGGACCTCAAAGAGGGTGAGATTGTGCTGGGAGCAGGCGCGGATAAGTTCTGTAGGAACCTCGCCGAAGGCCAGCCCAGTGCCGAAGCCGATGCCCTGCACGCCGGCCGCGGCGAGGGCCGCACCATAGCGTTCGAAGCCCTCCGGTTCCTCCTGGAAGGCAAGCCCCAACGTGAGCATGAGCGCGCCGGGGGAGGTGAACTCGCTGGGGTCCGCGAGCTCGGAAGCGTGGATGGTGTTGAATGTGGCGCTACCGGTGACGATGCTTCGCAGGTTCAATGAGCGCTGGTTGAGCAGCCAGCGGAAGGAAATCTCACGCATGGTGGACAGAGTACACAGTTAAGCGGAGAAAATTTATACACTGCGTCCATAGTGTGCAGTGGGTGGTGGAGACCACACTAAGGGGCACACTATTCATCCGAGCACAAAAGGAAGACCATGCAGGAACTTCAGTACCACATTGAGCAGTCCCGCCACCTGGGCCAGCAGGTCCCGGGCCCGAAGAGCGCCGCCCTGGATGAGCGTCGCAAGAACGCCCTCCCCGCGGGCATGGCGCCCTCGCTTCCGGGCTACGTAGTGGATGCGGATGGCGGCATTCTTGCCGACGCCGACGGCAACCGCTTCATCGACCTTGCCTCCGGCATCGCCGTGACCTCCGCTGGCGCTTCTAACCCGGCCGTCGTGGCCGCGGTCCAGGAGGCCGTCGCGCACTTCACCCACACCTCCTTCACCGTTTCTCCTTACGAGTCCTACGTGGCCGTGGCCGAAAAGCTCAACGAGGTCACCCCGGGTGACCATCCGAAGAAGACCGCGCTGTTCAACTCCGGCGCTGAGGCTGTCGAGAACGCAGTAAAGATTGCCCGCAACTACACCGGCAAGCGTGGTGTGGTGGTCATGGACCGCGCCTTCCACGGCCGCACCAACCTGACCATGGCGATGACCGCCAAGCAATCGCCCTACAAGAACGGCTTCGGTCCCTTCGCCCCGGAGATCTACCGCGCACCGATGTCCTACCCGCTGCGCGATGGTCTGAGTGGTGCCGAGGCAGCCAAGAAGACCATCACCATGATCGAGCAGGAAGTCGGCGCGACCAACCTGGCCTGCGTCGTTGCCGAGCCGATTCAGGGTGAGGGCGGATTCGTCGTTCCGGCCGAGGGCTACCTCGCAGCAATCCAGAAGTGGTGCAACGACAATGACGTCGTCTTCATCATCGACGAGATCCAGGCGGGCATGATGCGCACCGGTACCTGGTTCGCTTCCGACCACGAGGGCATCGTGCCGGACATGGTGACCATTGCGAAGGGCATTGCCTCCGGCATGCCGCTATCCGCAGTGACCGGCCGCGCGGAAATCATGGATACCCCGCAGCCTGGTGGCCTGGGCGGTACCTACACCGGTAACCCGGTGGCGTGCGCCGCTGCGCTGGCAACCTTTAAGGAGTTTGAGGAGAAGGACTTCGGTGCGCGCGCCCAGAACCTGGAGAAGGTCGCCCGCGAGGAGCTGGAGCCCATCCTGGGTGATGAGCGCGTCGCAGAGTTCCGCGGCCGCGGCGCCATGCTCGCACTCGAGTTCGTGACCGCTGAGGGCGAGCCGGACTCCGAGCTCGTGCACAAGATTGCTGACGGTGCCAAGGCCGAGGGCATCCTCCTGCTGACCTGCGGCCTGGACCACAATGTCATCCGCTTCCTGCCTTCCCTGGCTATCCCGGAGGACCTGTGGCGTGAGGCGCTGCAGGTCGTCGTCAAGCAGTTCAACGAATTCAAGTAAGGCGAATGCAGTTCTCACCCGGCGATGGCCGGGTGAGTTCACGTTTTAATAGCCATTTAGTAGTCATCGGAGAAGTCTTTGTCCAACAACATTTCTGTGCCGCAGAAGGATGAATCCACGAAGGAATTCAAGCCCGCGCTGTCCTTCGTGCAGGGCATCGCCCTCATCTTCGGCACCAACATCGGCGCTGGAGTTCTCTCCATTCCTTATGCCGCTCGCAACGGTGGATTCCTCGCGCTCGTCATCGCCCTGCTCGTGGCTGGCACGCTCACGACCATTTCCATGTTGTACGTGGCGGAGTCCGCCATGCGCACCAAGGCCACACTGCAAGTCTCGGGACTGGCCGAACACTACCTGGGGCAGTGGGGGCGGTGGCTGGTCTTCGTCGCCATCATCGTCAACGGTATCGGTGCGCTCATTGCCTATGCTGCCGGCTCCGGTGACTTGATCAACAACATTTTCGGCCTGCCGCCGCTTCTGGGCACGTTAATCTTCTTTGGGTTTGGCTCATGGGTGATGTACCGCGGTCTGCACACCACGGGTGCCACTGAGGGCGCCGTTACCGCCGGTATGGCCATCATCATCGCTGTCCTCTGTGGATGGACCATCCTGGGTCCAGGTATCAAGGTGGAAAACCTATTGGTTCTTCACCCCTTCTTCATCGTCCCGATTCTGAACCTGGCGGTGTTCTCCTTCCTGGCGCAGTATGTGGTTCCGGAGCTGGTCCAGGGCATGGACCCGGCCAAGCCGCAGGAGACCGCGCGTGCGATCGTCGTTGGCATGGTCATCACGGGCTTTACCCTGGCGCTGGTGCCTTTTGCAGCCCTCGGCCTTCTCGGCATGGAGGTCACCGAAGTGGTGACCATCGCCTGGGGTGAGGCACTTGGCCCGGTTGCCTACTATCTGGCCAACATCTTTGCCTTGGCGGCCATGCTGACGTCATTCTTGGCGATTGGTTTTACCACCATGCGCAACGTCCTCGACATCTTCCACTGGGAAGGCGTGAAGGGGCAGCGCATCATCGCGGTGGCGCTGACGGTGGTACCGCCACTGGTGATCTCGATTGCAGGCCTCGGTGGCTTCGTTGCGGCGCTGTCCTATGCGGGCGGCTTTGCGGGTGCCATCATGTCCGTCATCCCGGTGATGCTGCTGCACGCCTCCCGCAAGAAGGGCGACCGCGATCCCGGCTGGACCGTGGGCGGTCTTGCGCACCCGGCTATTCAGGCAACCATCATCGTGGTGTATTTCTTGGCTTTCATCTATTCGATCATTTCGATCGTCGGGCTGGTGCCGGCGGGTTGGGCTTAGTACAAGCGATTAGCCCTGAGAAAGGTACGAGATCGTAGACTCAGGCGAGCGATGTTCTTGAGCGGCGGTGGGCTACTGCGAAGTAGCCCACCGCC
>NZ_KV803978.1:0-52720 GCF_001811255.1 Corynebacterium sp. HMSC068H04 | reverse complement strand
CCCGCCGCTCTTGTCGTTACCGGTAGATTTCGTTAGCTCTGCACAATCGGGGCGTACGTCCCCGAGGTTTCCCATAAGCGTTCAATACCGTGTTCACGTTTTCGTGCTTTGGATCAATCTTGTGCTGATGTGACTAGTTGAGAGTTTTTCGGCTCAGCGGTTGCCCTACTCTGCACGCGGCTTTCGCCTGGGGGATGTCCAGAACCGATGTTGCTATAGATGTGAGGATGGGAGCGCTTGAGCAGCTCGCCGCGAACAAAGCCAGCTACTCCACACAAGAGGATGATGGTTGGAATCACGAAAACCAAATACCACAGCTCGGCATCGCCAATGAGGTTCTCGAAGTTGGCCAAGATCAGCACGAACATTGTGCCGAACCCAATGATGGCGATAGTTGGCGCCACTTTTGTGACGAACACTGGGTAAAGCCCTTTGTGCTTCCTAAAATAGAAGTAAACCGAGACCGAAGTGGTTAGAAGCAAGAAGACGAGTCCGAAACCACCAGCGTTACTCATCCAAGAGAACACGATTGCTGATGGAAAGCTTTCGTCATATCCTGAGAGCTTTTGAGCAAGCAGTGCCGTGGCGATGGCAAACAAACCGAAGCAAGATTGGAAAAGCGATGCCGCAACAGGGGCACCATTTTCGCTAGTCGTGCCGAGGTTCTTCCAAATAACCTGTTCTCGCCCCAGCGCCATGAGGTAGCGGGAAATAGAATTGTGGAAGGCTGTAACGGCTGCGAAGAGGGAGGTGACCAAGAGAAGCTGAATTAGCGGAACGATGGACTCGTATCCCTGGCTGGCAATAAAGTTGAAGAACAGATCCGAACCAGATTCTTGCGCAGAATCAACTACCTGAGACTCTCCAGTGCTTTGGGCAATTGACCATGAAGAGAATCCATAAAAGCCGGAAATAATCAGAATTGATATAAGCGTCGCGTTTGGGATGGTTTTCTCCGGATTGATTGCCTCCTCAGAGTACATAGCACTGCTTTCAATTCCCATGAACCCGGCGATAGTGAACGCGAGGAGAGTTCCTGTGCCAGTTCCAATGAGCGCGGACGGAGATAAGGTGCCAATCGAGAGCCCATCTGCAGGGTTGCGGATTGCGAGAACACAGAAGAACACGATGGCACAAGACTCCAAGAAGAGAAGAACTCCTAGAATTCTCGAAGTGGCATCGGCAGATTTAATGCCTAGAAATGCCACTAGGCTTAAAGCTATGAGTGCCCACACCGCCCAGTGGATATAGGTGCCTACTATCGATTCAAATAAGCTAGATGCTGTGTATCCGAGAAGACAGTAAAGTGCGATCTGCATAGCAGTGTAAGAAACGATAGCCAGTGAAGAAGCTGCTAAACCGTGACTTTTCCCGAGGCCGGCGGAGACGTAGGAAAAGAATGCAGCAGTATTGGGTATCTCCTTGGCCATAGCGCAGAAGCCGACTGAAAAGAATGCCACGAGTGCTCCGCAAAGCAGGTAGCCGAGAGGAACTCCTGGCATTCCAGATGTGGCGTATGCTGCCGTTACTCCGGCGGAAACCACCGTTAAAGGTGCAGCTGCTGCAATTACTAGAAAGACAATGTTGTGCGTCTTGAGGGTACGAATCTTTTCGCTCATACGGCACCATCACTTGTAGCAGGGGAGAGACTTTCAAGCGCGGGGCTGTCTTCTTTGAAGTGAGCGGTATATGCCTTTCTTAGATACTCGATTTGTTCATCTGTGAACGTCTTTCGAATCTGTCCTTCCACGATTTCGGCGTATTCATCCTTGAAACCGGACTCTTCACCGGTCAGGTTTTCAAACACTGCAAGACCGCAGAAAGGAACGTAGTACTGGCAATAGCCGCCTTCTTGGACCACGACTAGATTTCCTTCAGAAAGGCTGTCTGCAGCAGCTGCAAGAGCCTGAGTCATGTTGTAGTAACCCGAGGTTGTTACCATCATGCGGCCTAGAGGGTCCATCATCGCGGCATCGTAGCCTGTACTAAGGATGATTAATTCTGGCTTGAATTCCTCGAGCGCTGGAATGACGATCTCATTAAGCGCGGTTTCATACACTAGGTCGCCACTTCCTGGAGGAAGGGGGATATTCAGGTTGAAATCCTTGCCTTTTCCGGAGCCTCGTTCTTCGACGAAACCACTGTCGACCGGGAAATTTCTATCTTGGTGGATGGATACTGTGAGAACACGGTTGTCTTCCCACCAGATGTCTTGGGTTCCGTTGCCATGGTGAACATCCCAATCTACGATTGCGACTCTTTCTAGACCGCGTTCCTCGAGAGCAAAAGACGCTGCAGCCGACGCGTTATTGAAAAGGCAGAAGCCTAAGCCACGGTTCCTCTCAGCATGGTGTCCCGGAGGATTAATCAAGGCATACCCACGGTCAACCTCTCCGTCTAGTACAGCTCGAGTCATTTCAATTGCGCCGCCAGCTGAGAGCTTCGCAATGTCTGCGCCTCCTTGTCCGAACGGTGATCCTCCATCTCCACAATCGCCACCTTTCGGTAGTTGAGACTGTTGGAGCATCGACTCGATGTGTTCTTTGGAGTGAATTCTTTCGAGTTGCTCCTTCGTCGCCGGCTTTGCCGAAAGATTGGTGAGGTGTTTGCGGAGCTGCGAGGCCTGCACTAATTCGTTTAGGCGTCGCTTTGGTTCCGGCGAAGAGAAGTGGCGGTTCACGGGTTGTAGGCCAAGGGCTGGGTTCGCCGGCGCATTGCCACCCGTGCCTGTGTCGTGCCATCCGTAGAGCGTGTCCCAGAGATAACCCACAGAGACTTTATCTTGCTTTTTGGTTGACATTTACAATCCTTCCTTTCGGCTGTGGTGTTGCAGACCATAGTACTTGTCGAGTGTGATTTGAGAGACTGTTTTCGCCTTAATTGCGGGGAAGGTTAATTTCTCTAAGGTGCCATTATGCTTTTTAATATTGGCAGTGGAGTCCGTTGTTTTTGAACTGCTGTTAGAGGTATTGGCTAATGGTGGTATAGCCATTTTGAATCGAATAAAGCTAACGGCTGCCTACCCCTTTGTGAGGGTGAATTGGTTGCGAGTTAGTCCATCTATCGTGCGTAAATATTTGTATACATGCAGGCTATCTCATGGAAGTGAAAGCTTTTGCAATGTTTTACTGGCGATATTTGCGGCAATATTGGCTCGCGGGAAGGATTGTTGGATTGTAATTTGTTATAGGAATTAATCCAACCTCGATGGATGCGTTCATTCCGTTTACGGGTGGACTCGTATTGAGTTTGATGAAACAGGTTTTACTTCAATTGGGGCGTACGAAAACCAAAAGGGTGTTGGATTATCCGTCGATAATCCAACACCCTTTTAGTGATCTATTTCGGGCTACTTCTCCACGTAGTAGAGCTGCTTGTTAACGAACTCATCCATGCCAAGCGGGCCGAGCTCGCGGCCAAAGCCGGAGCGCTTCACGCCACCGAATGGCATTTCTTCGCCTTCGCCAGCGGGGGTGTTCACGTTAGCCATGCCGCACTCGAGACGGCGGGAGACAGCGGCGGCGCGTTCGGGGTCCTGGGAGAACACGGTGCCGCCGAGGCCGTACTGGGTGTTATTAGCCAAATCGAGGGCTTCTTCGTCGCTGCTTACTTTGTAAACGGTCGCGACTGGGCCGAAGAACTCCTCGTAGTAGATATCGGAGCCAACCGGGATATCGGTGATGACAGCAGGGGAGACGTAAGCGCCTTCCGCAGAGAGCTCGCCACCAGCACGCAAGTTAGCACCGGCAGAAACGGCACGGTCCAGCTGGTCACGCAGCTTTTCAGCTGCCTCACGGGAGGACAGTGCAGAGTATGCGCCTTCGGGTTGGTTGTCCGGAGTGGACTTTACTGCAGCGTTGGCGAGGCGCTCGAGCTCAGCGACGAACTCGTCGTAGATGTCTTCCATGACAATCATGCGCTTGTTCGAGTTGCAGGCCTGGCCGGTGTTGTACATACGCGTGCCCCATGCCAGCTCCGCAGCTGCCTTGACGTCGTCAGTATCGAGCAGGACATACGGGTCAGAGCCGCCGAGCTCGAGAACAGCCTTCTTGAGGTTTTCGCCGGCCTGCGCGCCGATGATGGAGCCTGCGCGCTCAGAACCGGTAAGAGATACACCTTGGATGCGAGAGTCCGCGATGATGGTGGAAATCTGGTCGTGGGAAGCAAAGACGTTGTTGTACACGCCTTCAGGAACGCCAGCGTCATCCATGATCTTCTGAACGGCGAGGGCCGAGCGCGGACAGATTTCCGCATCCTTGAGAATGATGGTGTTGCCCAGCATCAGGTTGGGTGCCACGAAGCGGGCGATCTGGTAGTAGGGGAAATTCCACGGCATGATGCCGAGCAGTGGGCCGATAGGCAGGCGGCGGATGACTGCAGTGCCGTTGGAGGCAGTTGGGATCTCTTGGTCCTTGGTGAAGTCTGCGCCGTTATCGGCGTAGTACTTGATAATGGCGGAAGAGAACTCAGCTTCCTCGATGCCTTCGGAGTGGAACTTGCCCATCTCCTCGCCGGCGATCTGGGCTAGTTCTTCCTTGCGTTCCTCGAAGAGCTCGCTGACGCGGGTCATGATTTCTGCGCGCTCAGAGATGGGGCGTGCAGACCACTCTTTATAAGCCGCGGCAGATTTTGCCAGTGCTGCTTCGATCTCAGCGTCGGTAGCGGTATCGAAGGTTTCGACTACCTCATTGGTTACGGGGTTCTGTACGCGATAGGTGTTGGACATTGATTACTCCTTTTCTCGTGTGTAGTTAGACCAGCGGTTGCTGGTCGTCGTCGCGCGAGGAAATTCGCGTGAGGGTTTCGCCCTTGAAGAATCCTGGGTGGGCAAAGCGGGTGAACAGCATGATGAATACGCCGAGCCCTAAGACAGCGACGCTCAAAATGAAGACCATGCCGATACCACCGATTTCAGACCCGGATCCGTAGGACGGATCCATGGAATCGAATGCAGTGATGAAGAACATCATGAGCAAGAATCCGCCGCCCACAGTGGGGAAGAGGAACTTGAACACGATGTTATGCATCGAGCTAAACAGTTCGGTTCGGAAGTACCAGATGCAGGCCACGGCCGTAATTCCATAGTAGAAACAGACCATGAGGCCCATCGTAGCGATGGTGTCCCATAGCGCGTTTTCCGAAATAAGGCGGGTTACCGCGTAGAACACGGCTGCTGCTGCAGCGGAAACAATGGTGGCCGTCGACGGTGTACGGAAGCGGGGGCTGATCTTTGCGAACACCGGCGGCAATGCGCGGTAGTAGCCCATGGCCAGCAAGGTGCGGGCGGGGCCCACCATCGTGGATTGCAGGGAGGCGAAGGAAGAGGACAGGACCGCGATATAGATCAGGATCGAGGCCTTACCCAAGACGGGCTCTGAAAGTGCCGCGAAAATCGATTCCTGGTTTTCTGGATTACCAGCGCCCAGGCCCGTGTCACCTGTGCCGGCCCAAGTGATGACTGCCAGCGCGGTGAGGATATACAGCGCGATGATGATGAGCACCGTGATCGTAGCTGCACGACCGGGCGTCTTTTCGGGGTTCTTTGTTTCCTCGTTCATCGTGAGGGTTACGTCCCATCCCCAGAACATGAAGATAGACAGTGAGATGCCCGCAGCAATGAGGGAAAAGCTACCGATGCCAACCGGGTTGAACCATTCGAGCGAAATCGGTGTGAAGTCGAATCCGCCGTTGTTATAGGCGTTGTGGATTGCGACGACGTCGAAAAGCACAATGGCAGCAATCTGAATCGCAACGAGTACATACTGCAGCTTTTGAGTTGAGTCGAGTCCGCGGTAAGAAATGTAGCCCGCGATAGCGATAAAGACGAAGGTAGTCGGGATATTAACCCACAGGTTCCGGGTCAGATCACTAATAGCCGGGTTATTGAAGAGCTGACCAAGAAGTAGGTAGAAGAAGTCGACGGCCACCGCCGCCAGGTTTGATAGCACCAGAATCGTGGCGGTGATAAGCCCCCATCCTCCCATCCAGCCGGCCCACGGGCCGAAGGCCTTTGTAGCCCACGTGAAGGAAGTACCTGAATCAGGGACTGCGTTGTTGAGCTCGCGGTAGGCAAACGCTACAAGCAGCATGGGGATAAAGCCCAGCAACAGCACTGCCGGGACGTATTGACCTACAGCTGAAATCGTTGGGCCAATACCGGAGGTCAGCGTATAGGTAGGGGCGATGCAACTGACGCCAATGACGACTGCGCCAAGTAATCCGACGCGGCCCGTAGCTAGGCCTTTGTCCGACGCTGTCTCATTTACCGAGTGGGTGGTTGGCGTCGAAGGGGTCGTGGTGGTCATGTGTTGTCACCACCTTTCGATAGAAGATTGTTTTCTTCGCCGGCCTGCATGTAGCCGGCGGGCACAACAATCATGGGGACTGGGATCAAGCGGAGCATTCGAGACGCAGTCGAGCCCAGGAAGAGCCGTCCAGGAACGGCCATACGGGAGGAACCGACAACGGCGATTTCGCCGTCTTGCCAGCTCAGCTTTTCCAACGCAGTGCTGACGTCCTTGCCAGACGCCACCTCGGTGGTGGCGTGTCCGGCGTCAAGCATGTGTTGAGCGGAGTCAGCCAGTTTTCGGTTGGCATAAGCATTGAGCGCACTGGGCACGTCGGTTCCGAGCCCATGCATGTCAGACTCACCGCTTAGGACGAGCGAAACGAGCCGCAAGGGAATCTCACGGCGACGCGCACGATCAAGGCCGATCGCAATGACGTCGGAGGTGCCACGGCGAGGGCCAAAGAAGGTTGTGACTCGAGTGATAGGGCCTGGGTAAGAGTATCCGCGCGGCGCGAGCGCGACAGGAACGGGGGCAGAGTGCAAGAGCGCATTGACCGCCGATCCCATCTGGAAACGCCCGAAGAGGCCACCCTTCCGGGCGCCAACGACGAGCAAGTCAGCACCAAGGGTCTCCGCAGTTTCGCAGAGCGCGGCAGCTTCGGAGTCTCCCGTCACGATGCGTGCGGTTGCAGTGATTTCTTCAGGAACCTCCGCGAGAGCCTCCTCCAGCCATCCAGCGATTTGTTCCTCCACAATGGAGTCATAGCCACGGTCGTGTGGGTAAACGCCCGAGAAGGAGCTATGCGCGGGGGCTACCATAACGAGTTCGAGGCGCACGTTGCGCTCTTTTGCGAGAGCAATTCCTAAGCGCAACGCGTCTTTGCCGAAATCGGTAGCGACGTAGCCCACGAGGATGCAACCACTAGTGCTGCGGCGAGGGAAACTTGCGGGAGCCATGTTTAAGCCTTCGCTGCTTGCTCTGCGATAGCCTGTGCGGCGATTTCGCCCTGGCGTACTGCGCCGTCGACGTGCTGGTAACCTTCCGCAGCGATGTCGGAGCATGCGTAGTAGATGGGGCCGGTCGGTTGATTCTGGAGGTGTCCCCAGCGCGAGAGTCCACCGAGATCATAGGAGGTAGCGTAGGCACCACGCGTCCACTCTTCGGCTGCCATGTCAGACAGGTAGAAAGCGATGGGCTCTTTGGTCTTGGGGCCAAGGTAATCTGCCATGGCGTCGAGAATGCGTTCTTTGCGCTCTTCAGCCGGCAGGTGCCACATCTCCTCTGCGTAAACGTCGGAGACAAAGCCCACGAGGGTGCCGTAGGGGTCTTCCTTATCTGCGGTCGATTCGGCAAAATTCTTGCCGTAATTGGTGTTGTCGTAAACCTCCTGAACGAGGCGACCGCCACCAAAGCCGGTGCCGGAGAGTCCTTCTTCGCGCCAGAACGGGGTGTCGTAGATGGCATGGACCTTGATAACTAGTCCCATGGAGATGTGCTGGTGCGCAATCTGCTGGTCGCGCGGCATCGGCGGGACGAAGGAGATGCGGTTGTACAGGTTTGGCGGAACAGCAAGGACAGCGAAACGGGCCTTGACAGTGACCTTCTCCGAAATGGCGGTAACGTTTCCAGCCTCGCCATTACCCGTGACACCATTGCGAACATCTGCCTTGATGTTGTTGAGTTCGTCCGCGGTAGATGCATCCGGCTCCGCCCAGTGAAGCTCGCGCACTGGAGTGCCGAGGTGGACATCGTCGCCCAAGCCCTTGGCAAGAGTTAAGGAAACGGACTGCATACCGCCGACGACGCGCTTATCCAGGATGAAGTCCTCATCCACAAGGTTGCTGAAGGAGCCTGCGGAGCAAGCCATGAGCACTGCTTGAAGAGTGGAGAACGTGTAGGAGGGCTTGGTCAGCATGCCGGACGCCACATAAATCGAAACGTTGTCGATGGCCTCAGTGTCGTCGGAAAGCTCCTCAAGCCAAGAGCGGAAAGAGATGGAGTCTAGCTCTTTGGCGCGCGGGTGGGACCAAGGGTTTGCCGGGTCCATTTCCGCTGCGAGTTCATCCATGATCTTGATGAGGCGGTCCATCTCAGCAATGGTCTTCTCATCGGCTGGGAATACGGTGCCTTCGTACTCGTGGCGGGTGCCATCAGGGGAGACGTAGATCGACTTGCCCTCGCGGTAGCGGGAGAAAGTTTCGAGGCCGAGTTCATCAACGAGCTCGATGAGGCGGGTCTGGTCGGGGGAGATCCACTGGCCTCCGAGCTCGACAAAGTGCTCGACCCCCTTTGCATCCTTGACCTTGCCGTTCCAGGTACGGCCGCCGACGCGCTCGCGAGCTTCGAGGACGGCTACGCTCAGGCCCTTCTTCTTTAGGGTATGTGCGGCCATGAGGCCAGCGGGGCCGGCGCCGATAACGACGACATCGCGCTCGATAACGGGATTGTCTGGATTGACGAGTGAAGTCATGAAGGTGTCTCCGTTCCTATGGGACGATGAAGGGGCAGGTGTGGCAAAATGAACATCATTCATTTTGTGTCGCGTATCACTGTACAGAAGGAACGTAACGTGAGACAAGGTTTTGAAGCTGTGAGTTCACATCGGTCTAAAGGTCGTCCCCATAAAGCGCTGGTTACGCGCGAAAAAATCGCTAAGGCTGCGCTCACCATTGTGGGGGAAGAAGGATATGAAAAACTCACAATGGCGCGCATTGCCCGCCGTCTAAACGTGGGAACCAGCGCTTTATACAACCACGTTTCGGGGAAAGATGATTTGCTCGCGTTGATCGAAGATGCAGTCATGGAGCAAGTGGAATGCAGTTCCTTGTATGCCGCATTGGAGGCCACCCCGACACTCTCACCCCGCGATGCACTCATACGTTGGGCAACGTCCTATCGCGATGTCTGCGCACGGCATGTTCCGCTCGTGCGGATTATTGCGTTGACACCTATTTCTGGAGCACCTCGTACGGTTGAAATGTACGAAGTGCTAGCCCGAGTTTTGAAGCTGACCGGTCTTCCGAGCTCAGCCATCATGCCACGCATCGTGGCATTGGAATCTTTCATTTATGGCAGTGCTTACGATGTCCACGCCCCCGAAGACATCTTTGACCTTCCGGTGGATAGTGAGGCGCGCGCACCGGCACTGGCCGATGCGCGCGGCGCTTTCTCACCGGACGCCTCCATGGCAGAGAGTCAGGATCAGAGGAATCCCTACGCCGACGAGCCGTTCCGCTTAGGCCTTGAAGCCCTCCTGTCAGATCTCCCCGACGAGAAGAATGGCTAGCCCCTCCAAGGCTCAATGCCCGCGCGCCGCCAGGCCTCCAAGAACTGCGTAGTCTCGGCCTCATCAGTGATGGACACGCGCACGCCTTCGTCGAGGTAGCGGCGGATGACCACGCCTTCATCGAGCATCTTCGTTTCCACCTCCGCGGCATCCGCACGCGGCAGCCAGACGAAGTTGCCGAAGGACTTCTCGGCCCCCAGCTCCGCGCAGACGCGGTCGCGCTGCGCTTTGGTGATCTCGACGGCGTCGGCAAGCTCGTCGTGGCGCTTGAGCACCTCCACGGCGGCGGTTTCCGCCATGGCGGTCACCGTCAGCGGCAGGGAGAGCAGACGCAGCGCATTGATGATCTCTTCGCCTGCCACCGCGTAGCCCACGCGCATGCCGGCCAATCCCCACGCTTTGGAGAAGGTGCGCACGCCGAGCAGGTTGGGGTAGCGCTGGTATTCCTCCACCGAATCCGGGGTATTGGGGGCGTCGTTGTACTCCCAATAAGCCTCATCCAGCAGCACGACCACGTCCTTGGGCACCCGGTCCATGAAGGCGCGGAATTCACCGCGGGTAATGACCGTGCCCGTCGGGTTATTGGGGTTGCACAGGATGATGAGCTTGGTCTTCTCCGTTAGCGCCTCGAGTACTGCTTCCAGATCGACGCGGTAATCCTCCGTGAGTGGGACCAGAACCGGCTCCGCGCCGGCCATGCGCACGTACAGGGGATAGGCCTCAAAGCTGCGCCAGGGCACGATGACCTCATCGCCGGTGTGGCAAGACGCCAAGATGGTGGCCTGCAGGATGGGCGTGGAACCCGCGGAGACGAAGATATTATCCGCCGGCACTCCCAGGTAGTTGCACAGGGCGTTGGTGAGCTCCAAGGAGCCTGGATGCTGGTAGCGGTTGGTGGTGCGGGCGGCGTCGGCAACCGCGGCGATGATGTCCTCAGCGGGTGGGAAGGGGACCTCATTGGATGAGAGCTTGAGCGCGTTGGGGAAGTCCTTGCCCACCTTGTACTCGGGGAAGCTCGAGAGATCATTACGAAGCATAATCACGTCCTTTCTAAATCATGTCCCAGATGGTCACGGCCATAATCAGCAGGCCCATGCCGAAGACGAAGTAGTTCCACGGGTCATTGCGGAAGTGCTTGTACACGTCCAACTTCTTGAACATGTACACCGGAACCAGGTAAACGATGAACGCCACGAAGACACCGGAGACCACGGAAATCATGGAAATAATGGAGGGGTTGAAGATCGCCACGAGCGTGGTGCACACGAAGGCGATGACATAAATGATGTTGAGCAGCGTGCGGTGCGAGACCTTCTCCGCCAGCTTCGGCGCGGCGTTCTTCAGCAGGTACTCCGTGCCTTCTTCTGTGCCGAGCATGTGGCCGAAGTAGGAGGAGACGATGGCGCAGATGACCACGATGGGCGCCATGTAGGCCATGAATGGCGTGCCGGTGACGTTGGCGAAGTAGGAGAGCACCGGAATGTTTTGCTCGAGGGCCTCATTCATGCCGTCAGCGCCGAGCGCGAGGACGCAGGACCAGACGAAGAACATGGTGAAGACAACCAGAAGGATGGAGGTGTAGAACTCCGTGCGGGAGACGCGCTTCTCGGTCTTCTCGCCGTACTGCGGCTGCATATCGAGGGCGAATTGCGACAGCGCTGCCATGTGGGAGAAGGAGAAGACCAGCACCGGCAGGATGAGGAAAATACCCTTGAAAATGCCGCCGTAGCCATCCGAGCCGTCGTCAAAGTGAAGGAAGCTCTCCAAGTCCCAACGCGGGATGAGGTAAATGGAGGTGACTGCCAGCGCAATAATCAGCGGGTACACCAGCACCTGGGCTAGCCAAATCATGGGCTTGCGGCCGATGGCGAAGGCGCCGGTCATCACGCCGACGCAGAGCATGGCCAGTAGCCACCGGTCGAGCGAAGGCCCGCCCAGCTGGTTGACGATGAAGCTATCCACCGCGTTGGTGATGGAGACACCATAAATCAGGACGGTGGAAAATACCGTGATCCAATACAGCACCGCGAAGACGATTCCTTGGCCCTTGCCCAGGTACTGCGAGACCAGCTCGAGGATGTCCTTGCCGTGGTCCTCTTTGGGCGCGCCCGCGACGATGCGCGCGTAGGTGCGGTGTGAAAAATACACCAGCGGGAAGATGAAGACCGTGGCGAAGACCAGCGGCCAGAACCCGAATCCGCCGGCGTTGAGCGGTAGGAAGAGGATGCCGGCACCCACGGCGGTACCGAAGAGCGTAATGATCCACGATGCGGTGGAGGCGGCGGGACGCTGCTTGGCGACGACCCCATCGCCCACAATGTGCTCGCCCTCCTTCAGCTCAGTGGTAGGTGGCGTGGTTGTTGGGGGAGTGTTGGTAGAGCTCATGGTGAGTCTCCTTTAGTTGGTGGGCGGAATAGGCAGGGAATGCTCTTGATCGGTGATGACGTTGATCAGTGCCGGTACCCTGTCGTTGGCGATGGCGTGCAAAGCGCGGGCCACGGCCTCCGGGGCTTGTGCGTCATCGGTGACGAGCTCGCCGTGGGCACCGAAGCCGCGGGCGACGGCAGCAAAGTCCGGGTTCACCAGCTGCGTGCCGGAGACGCGATCGGGGAAGTGCTTCTTCTGGTGGTCGCGGATGGTTCCGAACTCGCCATTGGACATCACGATGATGAGGAAAGGCGCGCCGTACTGCAGCGCGGTGGCCAGCTCCTGGCCGTTCATGAGGTATTCGCCATCGCCGGCAACTGTGACCACGGTGCGCTCCGGGAACTCCAGCTTGGTGGAAACAGCGGCCGGGATGGAGTAGCCCATCGAGCCGTTGCGCACGCTGAACTGGGACAGGTAGACCGAGGAGCGCAGGAACTGCTGGGCCCAGATGCAGTGGTTGCCGGCACCGAAGGTGTAGATGGAATCCTTGGGCAACTGCTCGTGGAGCGCTGCGAGGATGGCCTCCATGTGGGCGGTGCCCTCTTCACCCGGGCGGTAGTCTGCGGGCTCGGGGAGGGTGGCGAAGTCGAGGTGGTTCGCGTGCGCGGAATCAAACCACTCGCCGCGCTTGTCCTTGCCCTCGACGCTCAAGCGGTCCAGGGCGTTAGCGAAGGTCACGGGGCTTGCCACGATGTGTTCCAGCAGCGCCACCGAGTGCCCGCGCAGGCTGGTGTCGGGATTGATGGCGATGTTGCGTGCCTGCGGTGACTGGCGCAGGGTATAGCCGTCTGTGGGGACGTCGCCAAGCACTGCGCCCACCTCGATGACCAAGGAGGCGTCCTCGAGCAGCTGTGCCGCGCGGGGGTCGCGGCCGTAGCCGAGCCAGCCGGCGTTGGCGGGGGAGTCGAAAGGCACGCGGTCGGCGGCGCGGAAGTCTTGAATGATCGGGATGCGCTGCTCTTCGGCGAAGCGAGTGATCTTCTCCGCGGCCTCCGGGGTCCAGCGCGGACCGCCGGCAAAAATGAGTGGTCGCTCTGCGCGGCTCAGTTCGCGGGAGAGGAGGTCCAGGTGATCGTCGGAAAGCGCGCCTTCCGCAACCGGGATGGGCGGGTGGATGGTGCCGGTGAACTCCTGGTGGAGAACATCTTCCGGCAACCCTACGATGACGGGGCCGGGGCGGCCCTGCTGGGCCTGGAAGAATGCTTCGGCCACGACGCGAGAGGCGCGCTCCGGATCGTCGAGGACGAAGACCTGCTTGGCCTGGGTGCCGAACCACGCCTTGGGATCGAATTCCTGGAAGGATTCGCGGTCGCGGTCCGAGGTGGGGATGAGGCCGACGAAGAGGACGAGCGGGGTAGCGTCCTGCCAAGCGGTGTGGATGCCGACGTAGGCGTTGGCCGCGCCGGGCCCGCGGGTGACCATGGCTACGCCGGGCTGGCCGGTGGCTTTGCCGTGGGCCTCAGCCATGTAGGTGGCGCCGCCTTCGTGACGGCAGACGATGGCTTCGACGGGGGAATCGTAGAGTCCGTCCAACACGGGAAGGAAGCTTTCGCCGGGTACGAGGAATGCGCGGGGCACATTGTGCGCGGCAAGTGATGCGGCAATGGCAGCGCCGACATGTGACATGGAGAACCTCCTAGGCTTTGTTGTGGTAATGGTCTCATTATTCTTTGGTGATGTCATGTTGTCTAATGCTGCTAAAGCTCTAAAGCCATGCATATAGGGCATGGGGGCTGGTAAAAGTAGGGGAATGGACATGGTGAAGGCCAAATATTTCCTCGCGGTGGCTGAGGCCGGGACGGTGACCGCTGCCGCCTCACGCCTCGGAATTACCCAGCCGGCACTGAGCCGCCAACTCCGGCGCTTTGAAAAGGAACTGGACCTTGAGCTCTTCGTGCGGGCTGGATCTGCGCTTGTGCTGAGCGACGCAGCGCATGCCCTCATCCCTACCTGTCGCCGCCTCCTCGCTGCATCCGCGCGCGCCGGGCAGGCGGTGGAGGCACTTCGGGCTGGCAGAATTCCGGCGCTGCGCGTGGCGGCCACGCCGACGACGATGTCGACGCTTCTCGCTCCGTTTATAGAGGCCGCCGGCTCGTCGATTCCTCTGCTTACGACGACTCCGGTCTCGCACTACGACGTCTTCGACGCGCTGGAAGGAACCGCCGACATGGTGATTGCTACCATCCCGCCGGGCAATGACGTGGCTTCCTTGCCGCTGGGCACGATTCCGGTGCGCGCCTGGGTGCCGCCGACGCACCCGCTGGCGCTGGAATGCGCGGGTTCGACAAGCGTGGAGGTTGAGCGCTTGCTGCAGGAAAATGTGGCGCTGCCCTCGCGGCGCAGCGTGTCCCGCGGGGTGGTGGATTCCTTCGTGGGCACGGCTGGCTATGCCCTGGGCTCGCACGTGGAGTGCGATGATACGGCGACGTTATGCGCCTTGGCGCGTACCGGGCGAGCTGTAGCTTTAATGACGGAGCTGCAGCCGGCGCGGCTGGTGGGCTTTGATGTCGTTGATGGCGAGCGCGCGCTGGGCGGTGTGCCACTGGTGGCGGCATGGTCCCCGGGCCACTTCGCGGGGCAGGAGATAGAGCAGATTGCTCGGCGGTTCCGCAGTTTTATTGAGGGGTCGCTTCGCTAGGGTCTGCTTAGTTTGCATTGGGCATAACTGTCGTTGTTGCCAAAAATCAGGCCAGATCTTGAATCAGAGGCTATAACTTTGGCAGAACGGGCAGTTGCTCGGCATGTGGCGGGGCGCCATGTTAGCGTGGAGGCCAAACTTTCCGGGGGGAATGACATGAACCATGGCGTTGTGCGCGGCCTATCTAAAGGCGCGCTTGCAACTCGCGTGAGCCGTGGGGAGATTGCGAGAATCGCCAAGGGAATCTACGTCTGGGGCAGGCCTGAGCCTTTAGAGCTTTTGAAGCTGTTGCAGGAGCACCGTCCATACCTTAAGGCGACAGGTACAACGGCTGCCCAGGTACTCCTTGGCGAGCCTGTCACTTTTCCGCTGAGGCTCGCCAGCGTGGAGCGAATGCCGGCATCGACCTTTTATGTGCATTCACGGGTGAGCGTCACTAGTTTTGTCACTTTGTCGGGGATCCGGATTCTTAATCCTCTTGTCGCTATGAAGTCCGTTAGTCCTGATCTGGGGATTCGCGTCTTCGAATCTATCTATTCTTCGAAGTCGGGGCGTGCTCGCTTGGACAGCCACCGCGAAGCACTCAATGTCATCCCTGTTGCAAGCCAACGGATGCTGGAGCAAGCCGCCCTGTTCACGGATTCCGGTGCGGAGGTCAAGGTGGCGAAGGGACTGAAGAGGCATGGGCTCAAAGTTGAGTGCAACGTTGTTATCGGCCACTACACCTGGGACATCGTGCTCCCAGAGCTCAAGGTTGCGGTAGAAATCAACGGGATGAAATTCCATTCCCAGCGAGAGGCATGGCTACGAGACCATTGGAAGAACAACGAGGGTGCGCTGATTGGGTGGCTCACGTTGCGCTACACAGGTCATTGCGTGGCACATCATCTGGACTATGTCATCGACCAGATAGCCAATGCCAGGAATCCGGACTTCGAGAAGCGCTACTTCAAATTCATCGGCTTCTGGCATGAGGGAGTGTTGCCGCCCAAGCCAAAGCCCTGGGAATACAGCGAGCACTTAGGGTATCTGCCGCCCGATTTGCCTGAGCCGCCCGACTTGCCTGAGCCGCCCGACGTCCCGCAGCCGCCCGACTGCCCTAGTTGACAAAGTTATTGCCAGATCTTGAGTCGGAGGCGATAACTTTGGCAGAACGGACAGTGTGGAGCGTGGTCGTGGCAGTAGGCCGCGGTCGTTAGGCAGCAACTAGCCCCTCAACAATGAGCGCCACAGCCGCGCTGATCGCCACGACGATGACGATGCGGTTGAGCACCGTGGCGTTGATGAATCGGTTGAGGTAGCCGGCGGCGATGAGGCCCACGATGGCTACCGGCAGGTAGGCCGCGGCCGCGGTGAGCTGCAGGCTGGTGATTTGCCTGCTTAAGGCCAAGATCGCCAGCGAGATGGCGCAGCCAATGATGAACGTGCCCGACAGGGTGCCGCGTATGCGGGCGGGGTCGTAGCCCTTGAGCACTAACGCCATCGGCGGACCACCGATGGAGGTGGACGTACCCAGGAACCCAGAGGCGACGCCCGCCACCGCGATGTTGGTGGTGGTTCGCTTCGGCGACCAGCTAAGACTAGACAAGGTCATGGCAAAGATGACGGCGCAGCCGATGAAAAGGGAGAGCCCGCGGTGGGAGAGGGAGGCAATGGCCCAGGCACCGAGCAGCGAGCCGGGTATTCGCGCAATGGAGGAAATGGCCACGATGTCCCACGACACCGCCGAGCGTGACTTGAGCATTGTCGTGGTTGAAATGACGAAGGCCAGCAACAAGATGAGCGTGGGAACAAGCTCCGGCTTAATCAGCGCCAAGATTGGGGTGGCGATGGTGCCCAGGCCGAATCCGATGGTGCCCTGGCAGATTGTGCCCACAAGGATGAGTAGGCCGATGAAGACGTAGAGCCAGCTGAACATCGGTCTACTATCTCACGACAGGCTTCAAGCGCGGACAGTGACCTTCTCGTTGGCCGCGATTTCCTCCAAGCGGTCCGCCGAGCACAAGCCGGACACGATGACGGCCGAGCCACCCGCAGCCAGTGGCTCTAACACAGCACGTTGGAAGGAGGCGGTGTCGCTCCACCCTGGAGACAGCACGCGCTCAGCGCCCAACTCGGTGGGGAAAAGCTCCGGAAGCGGAGTGGTGGAACCATAGAAGTGATCGCCATAAAAGCGCACCGTGGGGCCGAAGTCGATGGTGCCGAGCGGCAACTCGCCGCCGCTTTCAACCACGCCGCGGCCAAAAGGATCCTGCGTGACCAGCACCGTGTCGACCAGTGGGGTAGAAGCCGAGCCGGCGGTGGCCTCGAGGTAGGCCTCCGGGGAGGTGAAAACTACGGCGACATTATCGGCGTGCGGCTCTGGGGCAGCCGCACCATCCGTAATGTCAAAGGGGATGCCCGCGGCTAGTGCCCCAAGCGCAATGACGGCAGCCTGCCACGACACCGGAAGGTCGATGAGGATGCGAGCATCGGTGCCGGGCTCAAGGTCGAGCTCTTCCAACAGCATGTTGGCAATCTTGGAGGTCCAGTTCTCCAGCGTCTGCGCCGAGAAGTCCATGCGGGTGCCGTCAGCTTCGTTGTAAACGCTGAGGCGGGGAGCTGAGGCATCGGCGGACAAGAGATGCTGAAGGAGTTCCATGTCCGCCCATCGTAGGTGGCGGGCGCTCAGCCCGCCACGACGCTCTTAATTCACGCAGCGCGGGCCGTCGCCGCCGGCGTCGATTTCCGGTGCCACCTCCGCGGTACCGAAGTCATCGCCCGGAGTACCCACCTGCTGGGTGTCGCCGCCTTCGCTCGTCTCGGCGGAAGCCTCCTCTTCTTGCGCGGAGTCGTCCTTCGGACCGGAGTAGTCATCAGTTGCCACCACGATGAAGGTGTCCGGCTCGAGCTCCTCGTTGGCCGTGACCGGCAGGCCACCGAGCTGCTCAGCCAAGGCCTGTGCGCGCTCATCGTTGGCATCCGCGGCCACAATCTGGGACTCGGTATACAGGCCCGACTGCGCATTGGCGGTGCGCTCAACGGTGTAGCCCACGTTCTTCAACCACGCGCCGATTCCGCCGGCCATGCCGTCGACGGTGCCGGCGTTCAGGACGTGGAGGTTGAGGTCCTCGGCCACGGGCTTTTCGCCCTCCTCGGCTGCCTTGTCCGTGGCGGCATCCTCAGACTTCTTTTCTTCCTCAGCCTTCTCTTGGGACTTGGCCAGATCATCCATGAAGCGGTGGACCTCCGCGGTATCGATGGTCACCACCGATTCGCCATAATCGCCCACGCCGGTAATGGAGGTCACCGGGATCGTCGTAAAGGTCACGTTGCCGCCGGCCAAACCGGCCAGCTGGGTGACGAATCCCATGATGTCCCAGCCATCATCGATGACAACGGAGCGCTCCACGGCATCGGAAATCTTGTTGAGCTTGCCCGGGGACGTCAGCGTTCCCGAATCCAAAACCTTCGAGGTCAGCGAGGCCATGTAGGCCTGCTGGCGCACGATGCGGTCGAGGTCGCCGCGCGGCAGGTCGTAGCGCTGGCGCACGAAGGACAAGCCCTCGGAGCCCTTGAGGGTCTGGCGCCCCTTCGGGAACTTCGCACCGGACATCGGATCATCCACGTCATTGTTGAGGCAGACATCGACGCCCCCGACGGCGTCGGTAAGCAGCACGAAGCCCAAGAGCCCCACCTCAGCGTAGTGATCAACGCTGACATCCGTGAGCGTGCGCACCATCGAGATGAGACCAGCACGGCCGGCCTCCGTGCTCTCCTTCTCCATCTCCTTCTCCGTGTGAGGAGGCTTCTTACCTGCTGCCTCAGCTTCAGCGTTCTCCTGCTGGAGCTCCTCCATCTTGGCGGACTTGTGGAGCGCGAAGACGGCATTGATCTTGGTGTTTCCGAACTCGCTGTCGTGGACATAGGTATCGCGCGGGATGGACACCGCAGTCGCGCGCGAGCCATCGTTCGGAATACGGATCACCATGATGGTGTCCGTGTTTTCCTCTCCTTCGTCCACGCCGGCATGCAGATCTGCCAGCTCCTGTTCGGAAAGCGGATTCCCCTTGGCGTCGGTGCGGGAGTCCTTGCCCACGAGCAGGATATCTACCGCGCCATCGAGACTGCTGTCCTTGAAACCACCCTGGTTGCCCAGCGCCAGGTTCGACGCAGAGGAGATGTCATTTCCCAGCTTGCCCACGGTGAAGTAACCCACGCCGGAGACCACGAGGACGACGGCGGACAAGAAAGCGACGATGGCTTTCACCGGCGTCGATCCTCGTTGGGCGGTGGGCGCGGACTGCGAGGGCGCGGCCTGGATATGGCGGGCGGCGCGCGGGGAGTTCGGGGAAGTCACGGGACTAGTTTAGGTGAGCTCGCTGCAAAAACGTGAAGCAGTGTCGCGGGCGCGTGCGCGCGTTGGCGTTGGGTACGCTCAGATTCATCGTGAAGAATTTACAGAAACCCCTGGCCGTGGTCACCGTGACCTTTTCTCCCGGCCGTTACCTCAGCGACTTCTTGGCATCGCTGCGCTTGGCGACGTCCCGCCCTACCCTCACCATCCTTGCCGACAACGGCTCGACCGACGGGGTGCCAGAAGCCGCCGCGCGGGAACACGTGGACGTGGAATTCCTCGATACCGGCGGCAACATCGGCTACGGCGCGGGGATGAACGCCGGCGCGCGCTTTGTGCGTGCGCGTGGGGTCGATGACGAATTTTTCCTCATCGCCAACCCGGACGTGACCTTTAGCGAAGGCTCCCTGGATGAGCTGATTGCGTGCGCACGCCGTCACTCGGATGCCGCGGCGGTGGGGCCGCGCATCGTGGAGCCGGATGGCAGTAACTATCCTTCGGCGCGCGCAGTGCCCACGTTGCTCACGGGAATTGGCCATGCGCTGTTCGGAACGATCTGGCCCTCCAACCCGTGGTCGCGCGCCTACCGCGATGACGCCGACATGGACAGCGAGCGCCCCGCCGGCTGGCTATCCGGCTCCTGTCTGTTGGTGCGCTGGGAGGCTTTTGCACAGATTGGCGGCTTTGATGAGCGTTACTTCATGTATTTGGAGGATGTGGACTTAGGTGACCGCTTCGTCCGCGCCGGCTGGCGCAATATCTTCTGCCCCACGGCGGTGATTACCCACGCCAAAGGCCATTCGACGCAGGCGCACCGCGGCGCAATGCTGCGCGCGCACCATGATTCGGCCTATCGCTTCCAGGCGGACAGGCACCCGCACTGGTACCAAGCGCCCCTGCGCGTGGCCTTGTGGCTGGGGCTGCGAGTACGTGGGCTGGTATTAAGCGCGTGCCGCGACGGCTCCTGAGCTAGGTGCGCCTATACACTAACGGTGGCTTATCTGAAAAGAGATTAAGGAACGATATGACTGAATCAGCGCCCCAGTGGGGATCGACGGCCGATGCCGTCATTCTGGTGGGAGGTCGCGGCACTCGCCTGCGCCCGCTGACGATTGGCACACCGAAGCCGATGCTGTCCACGGCCAACTACCCATTCCTTCAGCACCTCCTCGCCCGCATCAAGGACGCGGGGATTGAGCACGTGGTGCTCTCCACCTCCTATAAGGCGGAGGTTTTTGAGGAGTACTTCGGGGACGGCTCAGATCTGGGTCTGGAGATCGAGTACGTCGTGGAGGAAACCGCACTGGGTACGGGCGGCGGTATCCGCAATGTCTACGACAAGCTGCACCAGGATACGGTCATGGTGTTCAACGGTGACGTTCTATCCGGTATGGACCTCAACGGCATCCTCGATACTCACCACTCGAAGGATGCCGACGTGACGATGCACCTGCTCAACGTTGCCGATCCCCGCGCGTTTGGCTGCGTCCCGACGGATTCCAACGGGCGGGTGACCGCTTTCTTGGAGAAGACCGAGGATCCGCCGACGAACCAGATTAACGCTGGCTGCTACGTGTTTAAGAAGGATGTTATTGCGACCATCCCGGAGGGCCGTGTGGTTTCCGTGGAGCGCGAGACCTTCCCGCAGCTGCTGGAGTCCGGCCGCCTAGTGGTTGGGCACGTGGACAACTCCTATTGGCGCGACATGGGCCGCCCGGATGATTTCGTCCGCGGTTCTTCCGATCTGGTGCGCGGCATTGCACATTCACCGTTGCTGGTGGGCCGCACGGGCGAGTCCGTGGTGGATGAGTCCGCGGGTATTGCCGGTGGCGTGCTGTTGCTGTCGGGTACGGCTGTGGGCCGCGGGTCTGTCATTGGGGCGGGGTCGCGTCTGGACGGCACGGTGGTCTTCGACGGCGTGACCATTGAGCCGGGTGCCATCATTAATAACTCCATCATTGCCTCGGGCGCGCACATCGGTGCCAACGCGCATATCGATGGCTGCGTTATTGGTGAAGGCGCCACCATTGGCGCGCGCTGCGAACTGCAGGGCGGCATGCGCGTCTTCCCGGGCGTGAGCATTCCGGACGCTGGCGTGCGTTTCAGCTCCGACGCCTAAGCGCTGCGCCGTAAAAGGAGGACAAGGCACCGAGGAGGAAGGAACCTTCTCGGTGCTTTCCGTATCTTTTGGGCGTGACGCATGGTTTTCATGGTGCGATTGAGATCCATGTGTTTTGCCTAACTGGGTGGCGACACGCCGAAGCAACCTTAGAATTGTTCACAGGGTTGGGGGCGGGCACTACATGTAGTACCCCCGATGATTGCCCCCTAGATGGGCGATCTGTGACGGATGTGAAAGTTGGGGATGCTGTACAGCGTTTTCGCTGGGGCCGCCGAAAAATCTCCCGCGACAGGTTGACGATATTTAGTGATTCGGTGTGAAATGACATCAGTGTAATCAACGGCACGGCGGGCACGGCACCGAAAAATCTTTTCGGTGTAGGGTCGGTGCCATCGAATTAAGAGAGAAACGACCTCGGAGAAAGGAAGCGGCGTGGACAATACAACGAATAACAGCGCTATTCTCCGTGGCGGTGCTGCTGCAGAGATGTCGCTCGATGAACTCTTTGGTGCCGTCGAGCAGGAGTGGCAAGACCAGGCGCTGTGCGCCCAGACGGATCCAGAAGCATTCTTCCCGGAGAAGGGAGGATCTACCCGCGAGGCCAAGCGCATCTGCCAGGCCTGCGCGGTGCGTGATGAATGCCTCGAGTATGCCTTGGAGCATGACGAGCGCTTCGGTATCTGGGGCGGGCTTTCGGACCGTGAGCGTCGCCGCCTCAAGCGTGAGATTGGTTAGAGCTCAAAGCAGCTACTAACCAGCATCAGTGCTCCCCCTCACTGCACAGTCCTATGTCATTTGGCTCGGGTCTCGGCGGTGAGGGGGAGAAGTGGTTTTAGGGCAGGGTCGCTCTGCACCCCTAGCCTTTACCAAGTAAAACGCGGATCGATATCACCGGGATCGACGTTGAGGTAATTGGCCACCAGAGCGGTTAGCACCGTGGACAGTAGCTCTTCACGCTCCTGCGCGGAGTGCACGCGCTCCTCCACGGGCATGCGGAAAATGACGAGTCGGGCGCGCGTGGGTTGGCCTTTGGAATCCACGCCCGCCGGGACGATGCGCCCGAGCGGAACAGGGCCATCGGCGATGATTTCATCCGGCAACACAGTCATATCAACTGAGAGGCGCATGCGGGGCACGGTATCAACGGCGAGATCGAGTCCGGTGAGCTGCTCGGCAAAGGCATTGTGAATGGGGGCGTAGGCCTCGAGCGCGGCCATGTCGAAGCGCTCGGCGCTGCTGCGGTAGCGCGGCGTATTCTGCGGCAACAGCGGTCCGCGGGCACCACGGCCATGGCGGTGGCGGGCCGGGCGAATATGCGGGCGGGGCGTGGTCATGCGGCTTAGTCTAAGCCGCATCGAGGTGGGCTCGCGGCGAGACGCGCCGCGCTGAACTATCTAAATCTCAAGTTAGGGTTTAGACTTGGGCCCGTGAATAGCTCTCGCCATTGCTCCCGCCCCGGCTGCGGCCGTCCCGCCGTGGCGACGTTGACCTATGCCTATGCGCAGCAAACCGCCGTCGTGGGCCCGCTCTCCGAAGAAACCGATCCCCATGCCTGGGATCTGTGCGAAAAGCACAGCGCACGAATTACCGCCCCGCAAGGATGGGAAATGGTGCGCGTTGACCGCATCGAGCTCGATGAGGATGATGACCTTACAGCTCTCGCCGAGGCGGTCCGTGAGGCTGGGCGCGTGACCACTGGCTTGGTGGATGATTCCACTGCTGGTTCCGGCGCCGATCCCATTGACTATTCCGCTACTTTCGACGGCGCGGATCCGCGGAATTCGAACCACCCCGTGTTCCGAACCCGCCGCGTCCACGATGCCCGCCAGCGCCGCCGCGCTCACCTGACGGTGGTTCCGGACGCCGACTAGTTCGTCGCACGCGGATTACCGCGACCGACGGGGGTATGCTTGTGGGCTATGCGAACTCGTGAACAGCTCAATGCAGTGATCAAAGCCTATGACGTCCGTGGCGTGGTGGGCGAGGACATCGACGAAACCCTCGTCCGCGATACTGGAGCGGCCTACGCCGCCATCCTCCGCGGGGAAGGGGAGACCACCGTGGCAGTAGGCCACGACATGCGTCCGTCCTCCCCGCAGCTGGCAGCCGCCTTTGCTGAGGGCGCTGCCGCGCAGGGCCTTGATGTTATCCAGCTCGGCCTCACGTCCACCGATGAGCTGTACTTTGCCGCCGGCCACCTCAATTGCGCGGGCGCTATGTTCACCGCCTCCCACAACCCGGCTAAGTACAACGGCATCAAGCTCTGCCGCGCGGGCGCTGTTCCGGTGGGGCAGGAGACGGGGCTGGAGCAGATCAAGGACATGCTGATCGACGGCACCCCGGCCTTCGACGGTGAGCCGGGCACCGTCACTGAGCGTGAGGTTCTTCCGGACTACGCGGCATTCCTTCGCGGCCTGGTGCCGCTGGAGAACTCCCGCCCATTGGTCGTGGCTGTCGACGCCGCGAATGGCATGGGTGGCCACACCGTCCCGGCGGTCTTTGAGGGCCTGCCTTTCGACGTTCGGGATCTCTACTTTGAGCTCGACGGCACCTTCCCCAACCACGAGGCTAACCCGCTGGATCCGAAGAACTTGGTGGACCTGCAGAAGTTCACCGTCGAACAGAAGGCGGATATCGGCCTTGCTTTCGACGGCGATGCGGATCGCTGCTTCGTGGTGGATGAGAAGGGCCAGCCGGTGTCCCCGTCCGCCATCTGTGCGTTGGTCGCGGAGCGCTACCTGGATAAGTTCCCTGGTGCCACCGTCATCCATAACCTGATTACGTCCAAGACCGTTCCGGAGCTCATCGCGGAGAAGGGCGGCAAGGCCGTGCGTACCCGCGTGGGTCACTCCTTCATCAAGGCCCAGATGGCCAAGGAGAAGGCGGTCTTTGGTGGCGAGCACTCCGCGCACTACTACTTCCAGGAGTTCTGGAATGCGGACTCCGGCATGCTCGCTGCCATGCACGTGCTGGCTGCTCTGGGTGAGCAGGACAAGCCGCTGAGCGAGCTCATGGCGCAGTACTCGCGCTATGAGGCCTCGGGTGAGATCAACTCCACCGTGGATGACCAGAAGGCTACGACGCAGCGCGTGCTCGATGAGTTGGCGGACAAGATTGAGTCCGTCGACGAGCTCGACGGCGTGACCGTACAGCTGAAGGGCACCGACGCGTGGTTCAACGTCCGCGCCTCCAACACTGAGCCGCTGCTGCGCCTCAACGTTGAGGCCAAGACCGCTGATGAGGTGCAGGCCATCGTCGACGAGGTCCTCGGCATCATCCGCGCCTAGAAAACCGCCACCGCCCCTCCAGCTGAAGGCATGAACATGACAAGCGAAGGAGCCTCCATGCGTGACATCGAAAGCCTCATTGCCGTCGACGAACCGGCCTGGCCCCACTTGCAGAAGCCACTGGCTGAATCTGATGCAGTCGTGCTGCCCATTGACTCAGAGCGAGGGCGGCGCTCTCTGTGGGAGCTGCAGGTTACCGCCGCATCACCGATGGGAGCCGTTGCTTTGCACACCGGCGGTATCGTCGTCGACCACGGCTGGATACGTTTGTACGGCGGCGGCAGCGAACACCTGCCGAGTATCGCGGAAGCTAACGGGTTGGGCGGCGACATGTCGGCGCCGCCCGGCGAGCTGATTGTCGGGCATGATGTCCTCGGCGGCCTATTCGCCATCGATGGCGGTGCGCTGGGTGTTGCGCCCGGCGAGGTCTGCTATTTCGGGCCTGACACCCTCACATGGGATGGGCTTGGTGGCGGCTACTCGGCTTTCCTTCTTGCTGCGCTGGGTGGCGGCCTCGATGTGGTCTTCGAGGGGCTGCGCTGGCCTGGCTGGCAGGACGATGTGGCGTCCTTGGCACTGACGCAGGGCATTTTCCTCTACCCGCCGCCCTCCTCTGTCGAGGGCAGCGACGTGAGTAAGGCGACGAAGTCGGTCGTCAGCATCCAGGAGCTACTGGGCACCAAGTAGGACTGCACCGCCTAGAAGTGGGCACGGGTCAGCTCAATTTACTCAAACTGCTTTCACCACACGTGCAACCTTGAGACGTGAGCTATGAAATATCTAGTTTGTTCCACCCAGCGGTGGAGTGGTTGGGGGGGCAGTCATCCAGGTGGAGAGTTCTTGGATGACACTTGCGGCGTCGTTCTTATCGCACCAGTAGTGGTGCAGAGCATCGCCGAGGCGCATTTCTACGCGGTAGTTGTTGCTGTCTGGGCTGAAGTAACACTGGATGTAATGCTCAATTTTGGTGTTGTCACTGATGATCAGGAAATCCCGCGGATCGGTTCCCACATTGAGGTTCGCTAGCGACCAAGCATTTGTAGTGATGTAATCAATCCAGTAAGGAATGCTGCGGAGACTAGCCCAAGGCGCTTGGTACTCCATCGTTTCGGTGGTGAAGTTTGAGTTTTCATCACCAAATGTCCACACCAACTGCTCGTTCTCGAGGACGGTGAACGTTGCGAAGTAGGAAAGCACGGGGCTGACGGATAGGAGTAACTGGGCGATGTGGTCGTCGAAATCGCTGATGGCAAGGCAATTTGATCCGGTGAGCTCCACAGCTATCTTGTGTGGCGCTAATACTTTGGTGAGGTATTGGTAGAGCTGCAGAGCTTGTTGCGAGAAGTGGTTTTCTGCCTGGCTAGCGGAGATCACGAGGTTGTAGATCTCATCTGGCGCGGCTGGAGTGGTTGGGAGGTGGATGATTACTCGTTCTGTGCTCATTGTTGCTCCGTCGCTGGTGCCATTGTTGGTTGTAGAGTAACTCAGTTTCCCATGCGAGAGTAGTATTCCTCCCACTCCTCTAGAGTCAGTTCTCGGTTTGTGACGAGGAAATATCGTGCACTTCTTGGTGAAGCTGAAGACATGGCAACGTCGAGGCCGTTTTCTTCAAGGAATTCGAGAATGCGCTGTTCGTTCATATCTTGAGCTTTTACTGGAAAGTCGGGAGCCATTGAATCTTCGGTGGTCTCTTTCCCGAGCCAATGTTGGGAGTAGGAACGCGTCATCGCATCTAGCTGATTCGAGTAAGCAATGAGTACCCATTGCCGGGAAACCTCGGTCTTCGTAATCGCCATCCCTAGGGGCGGATGTTCGAGTTCTTCATGTGTGTGAATGAGGAGCTGGAACAGGCGATCTGACTCGTCGAGCGAATAGCTCACCGCGGTTATTCCGTTTTGCTCTTGGAAGATCCAGACTCGATCGAGATTTGATAGTGGCTTAGCGGGTTTGTCAATTTCAACGAAGTTGAGAAAAAGCGGATCAAAGTCGCTCTTGACGGTGGCGATGGTGGATTCAAGGTCTTGCCAGAAAAACGCTGTGGGCTGGTTATATGCAATCTCGAAAGTCAAATCTTATCCGCCTTGTATGAGGGTGGGCTTCATTATAAAGACGAGCGCGCCACCATCGTAACGATTGGCTGCGCGGGCCTCCCGAAACGCACAGCGGGCGCAGGGAGAAGCGTGTGTGCTTCCTCCCCGCGCCCGCTGTGTTTGTCTTAGACATGCACGGTTAGGTGCTCGGCGCGTGCGCCTTAGTCACGAGAGTGGGTGACCATCTCTTCCCACTCGACGAACTTCTTGCGCTCGCGGCCCTCGGCCTCACCCAGTGCGCGCTCGGCGGCGTCGAGCTTCTTCCAGCCCTCCCAGGTCAGGTGCTCCAAGCCCTTGGACTTGAAGAGTTCCACGATGTCCTCCTCGCGGGAGTGGGAGAGGTTGCCCGCATCGGCGTCGGCAAGCAGCATGCCGATGGTTTCCGTGGCATCGGACTTGGTGTTACCGATGAGCCCCACCGGGCCGCGCTTGATCCAGCCGGTGGTGTAGAGGCCCGGCACGACGTCACCGTCGAGGTCGACAACGTGGCCGCCGTCATTGTTGATGACGTTCTTCTGCTTATTGAAGGGAACGCCCTCGATGGCATCAGAGCGGTAACCCACGGCCAGGTAGACGGCCTGTGCCGGCCACTCGGTGAACTTGCCGGTGCCGGTGACGGAGCCATCGCCGTTGAGGGCAGTGCGCTCGGTCTTTACTGCTGTGACCTTGCCGTTCTCACCGATGAACTCCACCGGCTGCTCGAAGAGGTGGATCTGCAGGGTGTGCGGCGCATCCTTGGGCTCACGGATGGCGTAGCCCTCCAAGGTCTGGCACACCAGATCGCAGGACTTGGCCTCTTCGCGGGCCTTGAGGGAGGCCTCGTCGTAGTCGATGTCCTCCGGGTCCACCACCACGTTGATGGTGGGGGAGTGGTCGAGCTCCTTGAGCTCCAGCGGGGTGAACTTAGCCTGTGCCGGACCGCGGCGGCCGAAGACTCGCACGGTGGTGGCCTGATTCTTGGCCAGGGACTCGTAGACGTTATCGGGGATCTCGGTGGCTTCCTTAAGCTCATCGCCGGTCTTGGCCAGGATGCGGGCCACGTCGAGGCCCACGTTGCCCACGCCGATCACGGCGACGTCGGTGGCGGACAAGTCCCAGGAGCGCTCGAAGCGCGGGTTTCCGTCGTAGAAACCGACGAACTCGCCGGCGCCGTGGACGCCCTCGAGATCGGAGCCCGGGATCTGCATGCCCCGGTCACCAACGGCGCCGGTGGCGAAGACGACGGCGTCGTAGTATTCCTCGAGTTCGGAGACGGTGACATCGCGGCCCACAGTGATGTTGGACAGAAGGCGGATCTGTTCGGTGTCGAGCACTCGGTGCAGGGAGTTAATGATTCCCTTAATGCGCGGGTGGTCCGGAGCCACTCCGTAGCGGATGAGCCCGAAGGGGGCTGGCATCTGCTCGATGAGATCGAGCTGAACGTTGCCGCCAGTCTTCTTCACCAGGATGTCGGAGGCGTAGATGCCGGCTGGGCCGGCGCCGATGACGGCTACTTTCAGGGGCTGCTGGGTCATGATGGCCTTTCGGAATGTTGTAGTAACTAACGAAAGCTTAGGTCTAAACAAGCGTGGGTTTCATTGAACCGGCTTGTCTGCTGTAGGGCAACTGGGCCTAATTACATTCGGAGAACATTGTGGCATAAACCCAGCGTGCTTTGCATATTCGGGAGAAAATAAAAAAGACTGCTTTGTCTGCTTTGTCTAGACCGGTAGGTTTTCACTAACCGACGAAAGGTAGCAAATTATGACCACCGCCACAAAGCGAAAGCCACGCGCGAAGAAACCGGAAGGCCAGTGGAAGATTGATGGCACTGCACCGCTGAACTCCGACGAGGAGATCAAGCAGGCCGACGATGCCCTGGCCGTGCGCCAGCGCGTTATCGATATCTATTCCAAGCAGGGATTTTCTTCCATCTCCGCCGAGGATCTCGCTCCCCGTTTCAAGTGGCTGGGCCTGTACACCCAGCGCAACCAGAACCTGGGCGGTGAGATGACCTCTAAGCTCAGCAACACCGAGCTGCAGGATGAATACTTCATGATGCGCGTGCGCTTCGACGGCGGACGCGCCGATCCCGCCAAGTTGCGCGCCGTAGGGGAGATTTCGCGCGACTATGCGCGCTCCACCGCGGACTTTACGGACCGCCAGAACATACAGCTGCACTGGATTCAGATTGAAAACGTTCCCGCCATCTGGGAGAAACTGCGCTCCGTCGGCTTGGATACCCTGCTGGGCTGCGGCGACGTGCCCCGCGTCATCCTAGGCTCACCGGTAGCGGGCGTGGCGGCCGACGAGATTATCGACGCCACCCCGGCCATCGAGGAGATCAAGAACAACTATCTCCCGCGCGAGGAGTTTCACAACCTCCCGCGCAAGTTTAAGACCGCCATTTCTGGCAACTCCCGGCAGGACGTGACGCACGAAATCCAGGACATCGCTTTTGTTGGCACCGAGCACCCTGAGTACGGGCCGGGCTTCGATTGCTTCGTGGGCGGAGGCCTGTCCACCAACCCGATGCTCTCGCAATCCCTCGGCGCATGGATCCCGCTTGAGCGCGTCCCGGAGGTGTGGGCCGGTGTCGCGCGCATCTTCCGCGACTATGGCTTCCGCCGCAACCGCAACCGCGCGCGCCTGAAGTTCCTCGTGGCGCAGTGGGGCATTGAGAAGTTCCGCAGGGTTCTAGAAGAGGAGTATCTGGACGCGCCGCTTCTCGACGGCCTCCCGCTCCCCATCGCCCCCGGTAGCCGCGACCACCTCGGCGTGCACCGCCAGCGGGACGGCAAGTTCTACGTGGGCGTCAAGCCCACTGTGGGGCATGCCACCGGCGAGCAGCTCATCGCCATCGCCGACGTGGCCGAGAAATTCGGAATCAACCGCATCCGTACCACCCCGATGAAGGAGCTTCTCTTCCTCGACGTCGAGGAAGAGGATATCCCCGCCCTGTCCCGTGCTTTGGATGAGACGGGCTTGTACTCCCAGCCTTCGGAGTTCCGCCGCGGCGTCATCTCCTGCACCGGCCTGGAATTTTGTAAGCTCGCCCACGTGACCACCAAGGCCCGCGCCATCGAGCTCGTCGACATCCTGGAAGATACCCTCGGCGACCTCGACGTGCCGCTGTCCATCGCCCTCAACGGCTGCCCCAATGCCTGCGCGCGCTCGCAGGTTTCGGACATTGGGTTGAAGGGACAGATAGTCACTGACTCTGATGGCAATCGCGTTGAAGGCTTCCAAGTTCACCTAGGTGGTGCCCTCGGCCTATCCCCGGACTGGGGCCGCAAGCTGCGCGGGCACAAGGTGGTGGCCGATGAAGTCCCCGACTATGTCATCCGCTTGGTCAATAAATACAAGGAGCAGCGCGAGGACGGCGAGCAGTTCCGCCACTGGGTGCTGCGCGCGGACGAGGAGGACTTGCAATGAATTTCCGCCGCAAGCCCAACCCCAACCGCAACCATCCCGCCTACTGCCCCTATTGCGCTGGGACCAACCTGTTCCCCGATGAAGAAGATGACTTCGCCTGGAAGTGCGAAGAATGCCTCCGCATCTTTTCCGTACGCTTCCACGGCCAAGACGATGCCCCGGTAGCGCCCGCGCTGGCGGTGTCCTCAACGGAGGCTTTGCAGCGCTCCCTCGCTCGCCGCGGCCACTCCACCGCCACCGCCTAGGAAAAGGACACCGCCCAGTCATGACAGCCCCGAATTCCACCACCGCACTGCTGACCCTCTCGCACGGCTCGCGCCATCCCGCGGCCGCAGCGAGCGTGGCGGCCCTGACCCGCGCTGCCGGCGAGCTTGCCGGTGCGCCAGCCACCGCCGCGCACCTCGAGTTCAACGATCCTCCCCTCGAAGAGGCCGCGCACAACCTTGCTGAACAAGGCGTGCGCGAGGCGATTGTTGTGCCCTTGCTTTTTACAGAGGGCTACCACCAGCGCGTCGACGTCCCCGCTGCACTGGCCCAGGCCTCCGCGGCCTCCGGAGTCACCCTCCGCCAAGCACGCGGCCTCGGCACCGGGGAGGATATGGCAAGGCTGCTCGCGCAGCAGGTGCCGGAAGGAACGGATACCGTCGTGGTGTACTCCGTCGGTTCCTCCGATGAGCGTGCTAATGCTGCGGTAGCTGATCTGGCGCGGCGCGTGGGCGAGCTCACCGGCTGCGCGGCGGAGGTCTCTTTTGCTACGCGCGGCGAGCGCCGGCCCGTGGGGCCGGAGGGGAATCAGGAAGTCGTCGTGCCGCTCTTCGTGAGTCCCGGCTTGCTCTTGGATCGCCTCGAAGGGGATTCTAGGCATACCAGTGAGCAGCCCAGGCGTGTGCTCCCTCCGCTAGGGGAGGCCCTCGCCGGCATTGTGTCCCATCGCTATGCGGAGGTGGCCCATGCGTAGCCTCATCCTCATCGCGCTGGCGGGTGCTGCCGCGCAGCTTGTCGACGGCGGCATCGGAATGGGCTTTGGCGTAACCTCTACCACCATCCTGTTGCTGGCTGGTCTGGGGCCGGCAACAGCCTCTGCGGTAGTGCACACCTCGGAGCTCGGCACCACTCTGGTCTCCGGAATCAGCCACTGGCGCTTCGGCAACGTGCACTGGCCCACCGTGCTCAAGCTCGGTGTGCCGGGAGGCCTGTCTGCCTTCATCGGGGCGGCGGTTCTGTCCAACCTCTCACTGGAAGCAGCCGCGCCCGTAACCTCCGCCATCCTCATCGCCTTGGGCATCAACCTGGTCTGGCGCTTTTCGCGAACGCGCAGCGCCGCACCGCGAGAATCCCGGCCGCATTCGACTCCTTTCCTCGCCGGCCTCGGAGTGCTGGGAGGCTTCGTCGACGCCTCGGGTGGCGGCGGATGGGGGCCGATTTCCACCTCGACGCTGTTGGCGGTCGGCCGCGAACAACCGCGGCGCATTGTCGGCACCGTCAACACCGCAGAATTCCTTGTTACCTTTGGCGCGACGGCAGGCTTCATCGTTGGCCTCTGGGAAGAAATCGTGGCCAACGCTGCCGCGGTCGTGGCCCTGCTTATCGGCGGGGCGATCACTGCGCCGGTTGCGGCGTGGCTCATTTCCCGCATCAATCCCACACTCCTCGGTGGATTCGTCGGAACTGCCATCGTGGCGCTCAACATCCCCAAAGCTTTGGGGTGGGCCCTGCAGCACCCGCAGACCCTCATCGTGCAGTTCATCGCGCTCGTTCTGGGCGTGGCGGTGACTGTGTGGGGAAACGCCCGCCGTGCGCGCCGCGCTGGCGGCAAGGAAAACGAGCACAGCGGTGCCAGCACCGCGCCCCAGCGGGGCGGCAGCCGCGTTGTCGAAACCACGGAGCCGACCGGACGCGATGGCTTTCCTGCCGGCACTCCTGCGGAGGATTCAGAACCCGTCGGCGTGAGCTCGCCGCGATCATAGAAACCTGCCGTATAGGCGTTGACTAGAGCCCAGCAACCTCGCCGATAACGATGACCGCTGGCGGAGCCACCGAGTTTTCCTCCATTGTGGCTCCTAGTTGAGCCAGCTCGCAGTGGAATGCCCGCTCACCGTTGAGGGAGCCCTCCTGGATGATGTGTACGGGGGTGTGGGGGGAAAGGGAGGCGTCGATCAGCGCGGTGGCAATGGCCGCCGCGTTCTTCACACCCATGATGACCGAAAGTGTGGCCCCAGACCGCGCGAGTGCTGCCCAATCCACCAAGGACTTGGGGTGTCCTGGCGGCAGGTGCCCGGAGACCACCGTGAAGGCATGGACGACGCCACGGTGAGTCACCGGCGTTCCTGCCAGCGCGGGGACGGCCACCGCCGAGGTCACTCCGGGGATGACCTCCACCGGGAGACCCGCGGCGGTAAGTGCGGTGAGCTCTTCGAAGCCGCGACCAAATACATAAGGATCGCCGCCCTTCAGACGCACCACGCGGCGGCCTGCCAGGGCGTGCTCGATGAGGACCTCGTTGATGCGCTCCTGGGCCACTTGGGCGCGGTAGGGGATCTTGGAGACGTCGATAAGCTCCTTGGCGTCAACATCACACAGCTTATCCAGCTGGGCAGTGGGGCCGAGGTGATCAGCCACGATGACCTCGGCTTCCTGCAGCGCCCGCATGCCGCGCACGGTGATGAGATCCCACGCGCCAGGGCCGCCGCCGACAAGGACTACCGGATGAATGCTCATGGCCACTCATCCTAGCTATGCTCGGGCTTATGACTTCCTATGACCCCGAATCCGTGAGCTTCTTTGACATCGCCCACGAAGGCGCGCAAGCTCGCGTGGTGGCCGCCGCCGTACCGGAGCTGGCTCGCGTGCTGGGTGGGCTGCGCCCGCGCAGCATCGTCGTCCTTGCCGCTGACCAGGTTTCCCGCGCCGCTGCCCACGTCGCCGTGGGCCTAGCCGAGCCCGCTGAGGTTCCCATCATGGTCAGCGAATCGCTGCCGCTCTTTACCGGTGCCCTCGACGTCGTGGTGGTGGCGGGGGATAGCCCATGGGCAGAGCGCGCGCTGCACGACGCCGCGCGCCGAGGGGCGACGACGATTCTGCTGAATGAAATCGAGGATGCTCCTGAGGACACCGTCGTCATCGACACCCTTCCCACGGCCGAAGGGATTTCACCGGTGCGCGCCATCACGGCCGTGCATGCGGTGAGCGCGGTGTTAAGCGAAGACCCGGTGTTGGTCTCCCGCCGGTTGGAGGACGTTGCCGATGCCGTGGACCGTGAGCTGGAAGCGCTGTCACCGCAGCGCGATTCCACGACGAACCCCGGGCGCGCGTTGCGTGAATTTGTGGAAGGCGGACGAATCATCCACAGCTGTGGACCCGATCCCTATGCGTTCTCGGAGGAGCGCACGCGGGTGCACCTCGACGCTCTCGTTGCCCGCATGGCGGGCACGCTGTGGGCAGTCCATGGGCTAGGCGGGACCGTCGTCGACGCGGAAGGCTTAGGGCCGATTCTGCAGACAAATCCGACGGACATCTTCTATGACCCGTTTGAAGCGGAGGAGCCTTTGGTACCCTTGAGAGTTGTTTTATGGGGACAGGAAGAGGCGAACCTTCCCCACTCGTTCGCAGCGGCGAGCGCCGATACCTCCTGTGGGGAATTGGCCCGCGCGCTGCAGCTGATTACGCGCAGTTATGCCGCGACCGCCTACGACGTGAAATAGAGGAAGTCAATGAAGTTGCTCACCAGTGCTGCCCGCAATTACTCGTGGGGCTCGCGCACGCTGATTCCGACGCTGCTCGGCGAGCCCGAGGCTCAAAGCCCGGTTGCTGAGCTGTGGTTTGGTGCGCACCCGGCGGATCCCTCAACGATTGAGGGAGAAAAGCTGGATGAGATCATCGCGGCGGATCCGCAAGGCCAGCTGGGGCAGCGGGTGGCTGACAAGTATGGCGCCGGCCTTCCCTTCTTGCTGAAGATTTTGGCGGCTGCAGAGCCGCTGTCGCTGCAGGCGCACCCTTCGAAGCAGCAGGCCGAGGAAGGTTTCGCCCGCGAGAACGCGGCGGGAATCGACCTCACGGCGTCAAACCGCAACTACAAGGATGACAACCACAAGCCAGAGCTCATCGTGGCGCTCACGGAGTTCTACGCCATGGCGGGTTTCCGTCCGCTAGCGCAGACCCGCAGCCTCTTTGCGGCCTTGGACTGCGAAGAACTGGCTCACTACGAGGGCATGCTCGACACCGATCCTGCCGCTGAAGGCGACAGCCTCCGCGCGCTGTTTACCACGTGGATTACCATCCCGGGAGCCAAGCGCAAGGAGCTGATCAGCGCGGTGGTAGCGGCGGGCGAGCGCCTGCGCAGCAACCAGGCGGGCGAGCCGTGGATGGCCACCGTGATGGCCACCGTGGCCAAGCTCAACGAGCAATACCCGGGGGATATCGGCGTGTTGGGCGCGTTGCTGCTCAATCACATCGTCCTGCAGCCAGGGGAGGCGATTTACCTTGACGCCGGGCAGCTGCATGCCTATGTCTCTGGCCTGGGCGTAGAGATCATGGCTAACTCCGATAACGTGCTGCGCGGTGGCCTGACCCCGAAGTTTGTCGACGTCCCCGAGCTGGTTAAAGTCCTCACCTACCAGGCGGCTGAAGATCCGCGCGTGGACCTGAAAGACGCAGCCGAGACAGGAGGCATAAAGGGTGCAGAGGCATGGTCCTACCCGGTGCCGATTGAGGAGTTCCTGCTGGACCGCGTCGAGCTTTCTGGTGAGGAGAGCGTCGAGGTCGACAGCGATGGCCCCATGATTGTGCTGTGCACCTCCGGCTCGGTGGCGCTGAGCAATGCCGAGGCAGAAAACGTCAGCCTTGGCGCGGGTCACGCGGCGTGGATTCCCGCTAGCGACCCGGCCGCCTCTGTTCGTTCCACCGGTGGCGAAGGCACCGAGGTATTTATCGCCCGCGTTTAGCCTGCGGCCGTTTCGTTAACTCTGCTGCCGTTTAGTTAACGGCGCGGGTAATTAGGCGGACTGCGTCAATGCTGATGCGGCGGTAGTCTCGCCGTTGTCGGCCGAATGAGAAGCGGTGGGGGTCGCTGCGGAAGGCTCCTCCGCCGCGGGAGCATCATCCGTCGGCGCGGCGGGGGTCGGGGCGGCCTCGTTGGTGCGGTAAGCCGCGGATTCGCGCTCCACTGCTTCCACTACATCGGCGCCTTGTACCTCGCCGCCCTGTGGAGCGGCATCGGTAGGCTCGCCCTGTTGCGCTTTCGGCTCCGGATCCGCACTAGGCGCGGGCGCGTTCTGAGTGAACCCGGCGGGGCGCGGGATGAAGGAGTCAAGGGGTTTAGGAACTCCAGTGTTCTGCGAGGGCGTAGGTTCCTTGGGTTGCGGCTGCTCAGCGGGCTGGCTGCCGTCCTGGTCCTCCACTGGGCCCTCTTGCGGCACGGCGGTCTGAGATTCCGGCGTGGCCGACGGCTGAGTGGGCTCGGAGCTTTGCTGAGGAGTACCCGGAATCGGTGTTTCGGAGGCCGGAGTAGAGCCGTCCGTTGGCGGCACGGCAGGGGCCGTGCTGACCGGCACCTGCGGGTACGGATTGTTCGGAGTTGCCTGCGGCTGCTGGTTCTGCAGTGAGGAAACATTGTCGGGGCGATAAACGGCCGTGGGGCCAACCGGCTCCGTGCGGTTCACCACGGCATTCGGCGCCAGGTAGGGATCCTCCGCCGGCGCGGCGACATTGGTTTTCGATTGCTTCGGTTGCGTGGATGTCGGGGCAGCCGTGGTGGTATAGGAATGCGTTGTCGAGGGAGCGGAAGACGCGGTGCTCGACACGGCGGTGGCAGCGGAGGGCTTAGACACGACGGATTCGGGCGCGCTCATGCGCCACACTGCGACGCCTACGGCGACGGCACAGAGGAGGCCGGCCGCGACAAAGACCAAGATGCGGCGTGAACTGCTCGTCATGCGGGGCGCTCTCCTTCCTGCACAAAAGCCTGCGTAAATGTCACAAGTCGGTAACAACGATAACACAAATCTGGAGATAGTAAATGGCCTGGGCAAAATTCCCCGTTCAGGCGTGGTATAGGGCAGTGGGTGAAATGCAACATATGGAGGAGGACAGGAGGAGGGGGCAGTCGGAAGACGGCGCGGATCGGTGTGACCGTAATAAAACAGCGCTCCTGACCGAAGCCTTGCATGAGGGCATCTAAAGAATGGTAGAAATTGGATTAGATACCGGCTGCGCGGAGCGCCCGCCCGCGAAGCTGCACCGGCCCACCGTGGATACACGAACGCGGATAAAAACACAGACCCCTAATTCACTTAAGGATGAAGGAGAAAGCAATGAGCTCATGGGATGAGGACATCTTCGCCGACGAGGTCAACGTCGACTTCCTGGATGAACTGGCAGACCTCGAGGATGAAGAAATCGTTGCCGCGGTAGATGACGCCTGCGCGCTTGCGGTCTCGGGCGAAGAACAGACCGAGGAGGAGCAGCGTAACGCCTTGGCGGCGGCCACGATAGCCGCGATCTGGGCAGGCGCCCCGTTCAGCGCCGGAGAAGTCGTCGAAGACTATCCCTTCATCCGGGATCTCGCCGGATCCGGCAGCGAAAACCTCAACGAACATGCCCTGGAGTTGCTCGAAGAGGTCGAGGAAGACTACGACCTCGAGCCCTTCATCGAGGCCTTGTCCTAACGGCAGCACTAGGTACACGCTAGATATAACAGCATGCTGATCAGTATTGAAGGAATCGATGGCGCGGGTAAAAACACCATTACCCAGCGCCTGCGGGAAGAACTAGCCTGCGATGTCGAAGTCTTGAGCTTTCCCCGCTACGAAGAGTCCATCCATGCGCAGCTCGCGCAGGAGGCCCTGTATGGGCGTATGGGGGATCTGACCGATTCGGTCTATGGAATGGCTACGCTCTTTGCGCTGGATCGGCACGGAGCCAAAGAGCAGCTCCTTGCCGCCGCTGAGTCCACGGATAGCCTGCTCATCTTGGATCGCTATGTGGCGTCCAACGCTGCGTATTCCGCCGCGCGGGTCGGCGGTGAGCTCATCGTCGATTGGATCTATGAGCTCGAGTTTGAACGCTTCGGCCTGCCGGTGCCGCAGCTGCAGATCTTTTTGGATACCGACGTCGCCCTTGCCGGTCAGCGTGCCGTGGCCCGTGCAGCAGAGGATGAAGGGCGCAACCGCGACCGCTATGAGCGCGATGCCGCGTTGCAGTCTCGCACGGCGGCCGCCTACCGTCGCTTAGCAGAGCAGCAGTGGGCAGGGCGGTGGATCGCCACCGCGGATGCCGATATGATTATCCAAGCTGTCAAGGAGCTTGTAGGAGAACAATAAAGTGGCACCGAAAATCTTGGTCGTGGATGATGACCCGGCAATCGCCGAAATGCTCACCATCGTGCTCGAGGCAGAAGGGCTGGAGCCTATTGCCGTTAACGATGGAAATGAGGCGATCCCGGCCTTCCGCGAGCATGACCCGGATCTGATCCTGTTGGATCTCATGCTTCCGGGCATGAATGGCGTGGATATTTGCCGCGCCATTCGTACTGAGTCCTCGGTGCCCATCGTCATGCTGACGGCGAAGACAGACACCGTTGATGTGGTTCTCGGCCTCGAATCGGGTGCGGATGATTACATCACCAAGCCCTTCAAGCCGAAGGAGCTCATCGCCCGTATCCGCGCGCGCCTGCGTCGAATCGATGGGGGCACGGGAGAAATTATTGAGGTGGGGGACCTGCTTATCGACGTCCCCGAGCACACCGTTACCCGCAAGGGCGGCGAGGAAATCTCGCTGACTCCGCTGGAGTTCGACCTTCTTCTGGAGATGGCGCGCAAGCCCGGCCAGGTGCATACTCGCGAGGCGCTGCTTGAATCTGTCTGGGGTTACCGCCACGCATCCGATACGCGCCTTGTCAACGTGCACGTCCAGCGCCTGCGCGCGAAGATTGAGCACGACCCCGAGGATCCGCGTATCGTCCTCACCGTGCGCGGCGTGGGGTACAAGACTGGAAAAACCGCCGAGTAAAGGACTGCCGCTATTTTTGGTTGGTTAAGGCGAGTCCGGGATGGCGTCGTCGAGCGCTGGCGCACCTCCCTGCAGACACGTGTCCTGGGCATGATGTTGGTGGCCTCCACGGTGGTCATGATCATCCTGGCCTACGCGCTGGTGTCGGTGCTGACGCAGCAGCTGGTGAGCCAGAAGGAGGACACGGCGCTTCAGGAGCTTGATCGCGCCCGCGTGGCCGTGGAACAGCAGATCGATGCCACCGGTACGGCAAACTCAACGCAGGTGCGCATCAATTCTGCACGCGCCGCCTTGGGCCAATTATCGGCGCAACAACCCGACGCCCAGGCCGTGTATGAACCGGTCATCGTCGTGGAGAATTCCGACGGCACGGCCACAACGTCCCCGGAGGGCTACCGCATCCCCGGCGGGATGCGCGAGCTCGTTGGCCGGGGCCAAGTCGTGCAGCAATACGCCACGGTGGACCAGCAATCGGGAGCAACCTATAACGCGCTGATGGTGGGCACGCCCATTGAAAGCGACATTCCGAATACCCAGGTCTACCTCGTGTTGTCCATGGAATCTGAGGAATCCACGATGGCTCTCATGCGTGGTTTGCTCTCGGCTGCCGGAGTGGTGGTGGTTGTCCTCCTCGTCGGCATCGCCTGGCTGGCAACCCAGCAGGTGATCGTTCCGATTCGCTCCGCCTCGCGCATTGCGCAGCGCTTTGCTGCCGGCCACCTGCGTGAGCGCATGGTGGTCAACTCAGACGATGAAATGGGCCGCCTCGCCTCCTCCTTTAACGACATGGCAGATAAGCTGTCTAAGCAGATCACCCAACTGGAGGAGTATGGCGATCTCCAGCGGCAGTTCACTTCCGACGTGTCCCACGAGCTGCGCACGCCATTGACAACGGTGCGCATGGCGGCGGATGTCATCGCGGAAGATGCGGATGAATTCAACCCTTACACCAAGCGCTCGGCGGAGCTGCTCATCAAGGAGCTGGATCGCTTCGAGGACTTGCTCGCGGACCTGTTGGAGATCTCTCGCCACGATGCCGGCGTGGCTGACCTCTCCACGGCTTCCATCGACATTCGCTCCTGCGTGGACTCCGCGCTGAGCCAAGTGGAGCACCTCGCCTCGGAGCTCGGAGTGGAGGTCGTCCTTCATTTGCCGGAGGAACCCGTCGCCGTGGAATGCGATTCGCGTCGCGTCGAGCGCATCCTGCGCAACCTGCTTGCGAACGCCATCGACCACTCTGAGGGCAATCCCGTCATCGTGGACGTCGGCGCGACTGAGGATGCCGTCGGCATCGCCGTCACCGACTCCGGTGTGGGGCTCAAGGAAGGCCAAGAAGAGCTGGTGTTCAACCGCTTCTGGCGCGCGGATTCTTCGCGCAAGCGCCATTCTGGTGGAACCGGCTTGGGCCTTGCCATCGCTCGCGAGGATGCCGTGCTCCATGGGGGCACGCTCGACGCCATCGGCTACTACGGCGTCGGTTCGCGCTTCCGATTGATCCTTCCACGCACTCCGGGGCAGCAGGTGGAGTCCGAGCCCATTGCTCTGGAAGTGCCGGGGGCACCGAAGCCCATAGAAGCAGAGGAACAATTCGCTCTTGAGCTGAGCGCTGATCCGGAGGCTCCTGCGGTTAAAGCAGAAACGGACAACGGGATTGTGTGGCCCTCCGAGCGTGAGGCCCGCGCTGTGGAGCCGCCTTTTAACCAAGACAGCGTGTCCGACTTCGAGGAGGAGGCTCAGCGATGATTCCAGCCCGCCGCCCGCTCGCAGTACTCAGTTGCGTCGCACTCACCGCTCTCGTTGGTTGTTCGACGTTGCCGCATAACACCGATCCGCAGGTGATTAGTACCTTCGAACCGCATGACCGGGCCGACGATGCCGTCGTCGAGCCGCGCGCCGATAGCGAACCTGATTTGCTTGTCCGTGACTTCTATTCGGCCGTGGCGATTCCCACCGGCAACTACGCTGCCGCACGCACCTTCCTTTCCTCTGAGATAGCCAATTCTTGGGACCCTACTGACACCGTTCTCGTGGTGGATTCCATCGATCTGGTGACTTCGAACATGGAGGACGGTGCCCTGGAGTATTCGGTGCGCGGCAATATCATCGGCCGTCTGGCCAATGGCGGGGCCTATGTCCCCGATAACTCGCGTCTTGAGGCGACCGTTCGGCTGCGCCAATTCAATGGGCAATGGCGCATTACGGATCTGCCTACCGGTGCCGTGATTGAGCGCACCGAATTGCGCAATCGCTATCGCCCGCAGTCGCTGTACTTTTTCGATACGACTCAACGCCTGCTTGTGGCGGATCGTCGCTGGCTTTATTCGGGAAAGGATTCGATTGCCTCGGAGCTGGTCACGCTTTTGCTGCAGGGGCCATCTTCCGATATCGCGCCGGCAACTTCCAGCCTGATCCCCAAGGACGCCACCTTCTTGGGAATCAATGATGGAGTCTATGAGTTCAGCGGCATGGCTTCGATGACTCAGGAGGAGCGCCTTAAGTTCGCCGCCCAGCTGGTGTGGACCCTCAACAACGCCGAGATCACGAACTCCGTCCGAGCCACCATCGATGGCAGCCCGCTTGTGGATGGCATGGAGGAGATGATCATTGATGATTTCGCGGAGTTTAACCCCGAGGTAGCCGCCCAATCGGTGCCCAAGCTCTATGCAGTCAACGATGGTTCGCTGCTTGAGGTTAAGGGTGAAGGCAGCGCCGAGGTGCCGGGCATGGCCGGACAGATTCATGACATTCAGTCCGCCGATATCTCCGATGAGGGGATGGTGGCCGCCGTGCGCAAGCGCTCCGAGAAGGAGTCGCAGCTAACGATGGGCGAGCTGGGCCACGAGCTCGAGAATTCGATCAAGGGCGAGACTCTGGCCCGCCCCACTTTTGAGGTGGGCGGCCAGGTGGCGTGGACCGTCGTCGACGGCAAACACGTGGTCCGCGTGACGCGTTCTCCGGCCACCGGAGAGCTGAGCACCGCCGAGGTTGACACCTCCGCGTTGGAGAACGTGGAGGGAGAGATTTCGGTCATCCGTCTGTCACTCACGGGAGCGCGCATCGCCATGATTATCGACGGCAGCGTGTACACCGGCGTGGTTGCCCGCGCGACGTCGGGAGAGCGCCGCATAGTCAACGTCCACCAAGTAGGCCCGGAGCTGACCGGTTCGGCGCTGTCGGTGGAGTGGCAGACGGACGGCTCCCTGCTCGTGGGTACCTCCGCCTCGAACTCTCCGGTGTGGCGCATCGAGCAAGATGGTTCTTCGGCAACAACACTGCCTACCGGAAACATTACCGCGCCCGTGGTGGCGGTGGCGTCCTCACCGTCGACGCACTACGTCACCGATGCGCACGCCCTGTTGCAGCTTCCTGCGGGCGGGTCCGAGCGCTCCTATTGGCGTGAGGTCGAAGGTCTGCAGGGCGTGCGCTCCTCACCCATCATCGCGCGCTAGAGTCGCGCTAGAGTGGGGCGCATGCCGAAAAACCGGGGGATAGGGGAGGCCGCCGCCGCACTTCTGGAACTGTTCCTGCCGCGCCCGTGCGCGGGGTGTGGCGGTGAGACCACCGCAGGCGGGGTGCTGTGCACGGCCTGCCAGGAACACCTTCGACAGGTGCCACGCCGCGTGGAACGCCCGCAACCCCTAGGTTTCCCGGCCTGGGCCCTTGGCCCCTATTCCGATACTCGCCGTGGGGTCATCATCGCTATGAAGGAACGCGGGCACCAGGCGGTGCGAGCTCACCTCGGTGCGGTGTTGGCTGCCGGCATCGAGTACCTGCGCGCACGCGGCGATATTCCGGAGACCGCGCTGCTCGTGCCGGCACCCACACGCGCGTCGTCGGCCCGCCAGCGCGGTGGTGATCCCGTCGCTGCGCTGTGCCAGGCGGCGTCCGCCCGGCTTCCGGGCTGGGACGTGGTCAATGCCTTGAGCACAGCCGAAGGTAGTGCGGACCAGTCGCAGCTCGGCGCGGCGGAACGCGCCGACAATATGCGCAGGGCAGTGCTCTTGCGGCCCTGTGCCCGCGAACTGGTGGGACGCAGTGTGCTGCTTGTCGACGACGTCATCACGACCGGCGCAACTCTTCGCGCCAGCGCCGCTCGCGTGTGGGCCATCGGGGGTGATGTGGCCGGCGCGATTGTGCTGGCAGATGCGTAGGGAGGGGCGTCGCCAAGCATGCGCAGAGGGGGCCACTGACAGGGTTGGTTATGACCAGTGGTAGCATGAGGGGTGTCACAGGGAAGCGGGCATCAAGCCCCTCATCACAGGGCTGTGAGCGTCCGCAGAATGTGCAGTCATTCAGTCCCCACGAGAATAGGGAGGCATTTCATGTCCCAGCAGACCAACGCTCAGGTCACCATCACCGGCCGCAACGTGGAGGTTCCGGAGCACTTCCAGGACCGCGTCACTGAAAAGCTGGCCAAGATCGAGCGTCTTGATCCGACCCTGACGTTCTTCCACGTGGAGCTGCAGCACGAGCCGAACCCGCGCCGCGAGTCCGAGGCTGAGCGCCTGCAGATCACCGCCACTGGTAAGGGCCACATCGCACGCGCCGAGGCCAAGGAAGATTCCTTCTACGCCGCGCTCGAAACCGCCCTGGGCAAGATGGAGCGCTCCCTGCGCAAGGTAAAGGTACGTCGCGAGAACGTGAAGTCCGGCCACCGCGCTCAGAAGGGTACTGGTGAGATTGCCGCTGAGCTGGTCGCCGAGGCTGAAGCAGCCAAGCCGGCCAAGGAAGAGCGCTACATCGACCCCTACGCAGAGACCGTCGAGGATGTTCGCCCGGGCCAGGTTGTGCGCTTCAAGGAGCACCCCGCCACCCCGATGTCTGTTGATGATGCACTCAGTGAGATGGAGCTGGTTGGCCACGACTTCTACCTCTTCATCAACGAAGAGAACAACAAGCCTTCCGTGGTCTACCGCCGCCACGCATTCGACTACGGTCTCATCTCCCTGACGGATGCTGATGCTTAAGGCCTAAGCCTTCAAGGGTCTTAGCGCCCCAACCCACAGGCTCCCTGCCCCGCAGCGCACGCGCGCAGCGGGGACAGGGAGCTTTCTTAAGTCTCTATTAACATCCATTAATCCCTGTCTGCTGAGCTTTGCGTGGGGAGGAGGCGGCCGCAAGAGGGGTGCCGGGCAGTGGCCGGATTCGCACTTTGGGTTGGGTGGCGAATCATTACAGAAAAGCTAGTGAGTACAATGGCGACGAGTTAACTTATTTGTCGCGACAAGAAGGATTATCTAGACGTGTTTGGACTTTCCAAGCTGCTCCGTGCCGGTGAGGGACGCACCGTCAAGCGCCTGGCTAAAATTGCAGATGATGTTATTGCCCTAGAAGATAAATTCGCGGCGCTGTCGGATGATGAGCTAAAGGCTAAGACTGACGAGTTTAAGAAGCGTCTGGCGGACGGCGAGAAGATGAATGACATTCTTCTCGAAGCCTTTGCCACCGTGCGTGAGGCAGCCTGGCGAGTGCTCGACCAGAAGCACTACAAGGTGCAGATCATGGGCGGTGCAGCCCTGCACTTCGGCAACGTCGCCGAGATGCGCACCGGTGAGGGCAAGACCCTGACCTCCTTGCTGCCGGCCTACCTCAACGCGCTGGAGGGCAAGGGCGTGCACATCGTGACGGTCAACGATTACCTGGCCAAGCGTGACGCCGAGATGATGGGCCGTGTCCACCGCTGGCTAGGCCTTACCGTGGGCGTCATCCTTTCTGAGATGCGCCCTGCGGATCGCAAGGAAGCATATGCGTGCGATATTACGTACGGCACCAACAACGAGCTGGGCTTTGACTACCTCCGCGACAACATGGTCCGCTCGCTGAATGACACGGTCCAGCGCGGCCACAATTACTGCATCGTGGATGAGGTTGACTCCATCCTTATCGATGAGGCCCGTACCCCGCTCATTATTTCCGGTCCGGTTGACGGCTCCTCCCAGTTCTACGGCGTCTTCTCCCAGCTGGCGCCGAAGATGCGCGAAGGTATCCACTACGAGGTGGACCACAAGAAGCGCACCATCGGTGTGCTGGAGGAAGGCGTGGAATTCGTTGAGGATCAGCTGGGCATTGAGAACCTCTACGCCCCAGAGCATTCCCAGCTGGTGTCCTACCTCAACAACGCCCTGAAGGCCAAGGAGCTTTTCACCCGCGATAAGGACTACATCGTCCGCAACGGCGAGGTTCTCATCGTGGATAGCTTCACCGGCCGCGTGCTTGCTGGCCGTCGCTATAACGAGGGCATGCACCAGGCCATTGAGGCTAAGGAAGATGTGGAGATTAAGAACGAGAACCAGACTCTGGCCACCGTTACGCTCCAGAACTACTTCCGCCTGTACGAGAAGATTTCCGGCATGACCGGTACCGCAGAGACCGAGGCAGCCGAGCTGCACTCCATCTATGGTCTCGATGTGGTGCCGATTCCGACCAACAAGCCGAACCAACGTATCGACCACTCCGACCGTATCTACAAGACCCAAGAGGCGAAGTTCGCCGCGGTGGTTGATGACATTGAGGAACACGTCGCCGCAGGTCAGCCGGTGCTGGTGGGTACAACCTCTGTGGAGCGCTCCGAATACCTCTCCCAGTTGCTGAGCAAGCGCGGAATCAAGCACTCGGTGCTTAACGCCAAGCACCACGAGGAAGAGGGCCAGATTGTCGCCCGTGCCGGCCGCCCCGGCACCGTTACCGTAGCCACCAACATGGCCGGCCGTGGTACCGATATCGTGCTCGGCGGTAACCCCGAGGTCATCCTGGATGAAAAGCTGCGCGATCGCGGCCTCGATCCCTTCGAAGATGAAGAGAAGTACCAAGAGGCCTGGGACGCCGAAATCGATCGCGAAAAGGAACACTCCAAGAAGCTGGGTGACCAGGTCCGCGAGGCCGGCGGCCTGTACGTGCTGGGTACCGAACGCCACGAGTCGCGTCGTATTGATAACCAGCTGCGCGGCCGTACCGGACGCCAGGGTGACCCGGGCGAGACCCGCTTCTACCTGTCCATGCGTGATGAGCTCATGGTGCGCTTCGTGGGCCAGTCCATGGAGAACATGATGAACCGCCTCAACGTGCCGGATGACGTGCCAATTGAGGCCAAGATGGTGTCCAACTCTATTAAGGGCGCACAGGCGCAGGTTGAGAACCAGAACTTTGAGATGCGTAAGAACGTGCTCAAGTACGACGAGGTGCTGAACGAACAGCGCAAGGTGGTTTACGCTACCCGCCACGACATCCTTGAGGCCAGCGACATCAAGGACAACATCCGCGAGATGATCGACGACACCGTGTCTGCCTACGTGGCGGGTGCTACGGCCACCGGCTATGTGGAGGATTGGAACCTGGACGAGCTGTGGAATGCCTTGGAGTCCCTGTATGGGCCGACCAAGACGCATGAGGAGCTTGTCGACGGTACCGAGTACGGCTCCGCCGGCGAAATCTCCGCCGATCAGCTGCGCGATGCACTGGTGGCTGATGCCAACTCCGAGTACGACAAACTTGAAGAGTCTGTCAGCGCCATCGGCGGCGAGAGTCAGATGCGCAATGCAGAGCGCATGATCATCTTGCCGATCATTGATCAGAAGTGGCGTGAGCACCTCTATGAGATGGACTACCTCAAGGAGGGCATTGGTCTGCGTGCAATGGCACAACGTGATCCTCTGGTGGAATACCAGAAGGAGGGCGGCGACATGTTCAACGCCATGAACGAAGCTGTGAAGGAAGAAACTGTGCGCCAGCTGTTTATGTTGCGTAAGCAGTTCAAGGCTCAGGAAGAGGCGAACGCCGCGGACGAGGCGGAAGCCTAGTAAATGCCAACGCCACAGCGTTATTGAGCGCTGAGGTGCAGCGAGGCGCCGTGTGGGAAGTACTCCCCGCGGCGTCTTTTTTATTGGAGGCACTTAGGTATATACTGGCAAATTAGTAATTATTATTCTTCGGAGGTTGAGTGAGTATGCGCCGCTTGTCTGTGCGAGTAGGTCTATCCGTGTTCGCATCTGCCACCCTGCTGGGTGGCGGCGCGGCTGCATCTGCTGTGGAGCTTGCTCCCGAAGAACAGTGCCAGCTCTCTTCTGTCTTGAGCTCGCAGGGAGATGAATCCGCCAAGGACACGGTCCTCAGCTCCCAGGACATTGTTCCCACCGAGTGTGGCGCAGTGGCCACGCCGGAAAGTGCGGAAGAAACCACCAAGAAATCACCGGTAGTGGGGGCCACGATGTTCGGCGGTATCAGTTTGGCTTTGGTGAGTGCTTCCGCTGCATTCGCGGGCATCGACTGGACGCCAATCTTGATCAAGCTGGGGTCGCTTTTCTAAACTTCCGGCTCCCCGTTGCCGTGGGGATGTATGCCGACTGAAAGCAACCGGAAGGAACTCAGGTGCCGTCCAACGGCGGCGCCGGTAAAGGCGCGTCGCGTCGATCCCATGAGCACCGAGCCGAAGAACTCGCCATTCGAGCGCGCATGCAAGCTACGCAGCGCCATCCCTCCGCGCCACTCCGAGGACGCCTGGGCCTTCCGCCAAGCGCGGACATGGTTTGCAATTTCCGGTGCAAAACGTGGGTTGTTGAGGTGGCTTAAAGGCCGCAGCGCGGCGGCAACTTCTAGAACTATGACTACAAGCCCGTGGATCTCTTTCCGCGTAGCGAGGTCACCCGCAGTAGGTTGACGCTCGTAACGGATACGCTGTGGGGCGACATACAGCTGCAAATGGCTCATGCCAGGGATGGGGGTGTACATGGGGATCGCGTCCTCTTCCGCGATAAGCGGGGCGGAGGAGTGCACGAAGGCTAGGTTCAGGGCGGGCGCGGTGAAGGAAGGTGGACGCACGTTCATTGTGCCACGGTAGGCCTATATGCGGCTAGAGCACTGCAGTGCATAAGCCGGTGAGAGCGGGCAGGCGGTATGTTCGCTATACTTTCGGACGATAAACACAGTTCAATGCGAAGGGTAGATAATATGCGTGGACTCATCGTCGATTTTGTAGGCGTTCTTGACGGCACCGAAGAAGACGTCAAGCGCTGGCGGGATCTGTTCGCCGCCGCGAAATCAAACGGAGTTGCCACCGCAATCCTTTCCAACGATCCGGGCGGCCCGGGCGCTGAGCACATTCGTGAGTGGGAATACCGCGGCATCGTTGATGCCGTTGTGCTTTCTGGTGAGGTCGGCGCTGAGAAGCCGGAGCGCGCTGCTTTCCAAGCCGCAGCGGATGCCATTGATCTGCCGATTAATGACTGTGTCATGGTGGATGACTCCATCGTTAACGTACGTGCGGCGGTGGAAAACGGCATGGTCGGCATGCTCTACACCGTCTTCGACCGCACGAGCGTAGAGGTTCAGGCAGTCTTCGACATTGAAGGTGAGTTCTAAGTGTCGAAGGATGTGCGCGTCTTCCTGCCGGCAACCTTTTCCATGTTGGCTGAGCTCGAGGAAACCGGCCAGCTTACTGCCCGCAGCGGCTGGGGTTTTGCGCTAACCCCCGCGTTGCGCGAGTTCTACACCGAGGGTGACGAGGAAGAGATCGAATACTCCGCTTTCCTCGAAGCATCTATGGCTTCGCTGAGGCTCTTGGCTATCGGTGATGAGGAGAAGTTTCCGCACCGCCGAGTCGTCATTTCCGTCGACGTGGACGAGTCCGTGGTGACCCCGAAGCCGGACATGGGGGAACCGGTCGTGGCGCTGGATCCCGCGACCATCACGAAGGACAATCTTCAGGCCATCCACGTGGACATCGAAGAGTCCGAAGCCACTACTGCCAAGGCTATCGACGCCATCGATAACGCCGACCTTGGTGACGAAGATGCTGAGCTCGCCGTCGGTGATGCCCTGGATAATTTCATGGCCTTCTATGACCCGACTGAACTGCCTATCCTCGTGGAGCTTCTCTAAGTATTTTCTGGGCTTTCATCGCCGTGGGTTCATGCATGGTGCTAATCTGAGCCTTTATTGTCGTCGCCAGAAAAGGAGCACCACCATGAAGGCAACTCGCTTAGCTAGCCTTGTCACCGCTGCGGCCCTGAGCACCGCATCTCTCGTCTCAGTGCCAGCTGCCGGAGCTGAGGAAGCAGTAGCGCCAACAGTGCAGACTAACCAGACCGCGCAGGGGAGCTCTCTTCAAGGAACTGCTAACAACAAACCGGACCCCAGCAATCCGGACCCCGACATGGCCGTGATGCCTAAGACTCCGTGGCTGCGAATTCTTGAGGGCTCTTCGCAGGGGCCGACAGGCGTTATTATCGCCATCCTTTTCGGCATCGTGAGCATCGGTCTGGCCGCGTACAAGGAGTTCGGTGATTACCTGCCCAAGCTGGGCTAAATGCTGATAGCCTGCAGGGGTAATAGTCAGCCTGATCGAAAGGTCCCCTCAGCATGTCTTCCTCTCGTCTTCGCCGGGTAGTTGCCGTCTCTACCGTGTCTGTTGCTGTCCTAGCCAGCGGTGTCGTTGCCCCCACGGCCGGAGCCGTGACCACTTCCATCAAGGATGAAAAGTGCACCATTACCTTGAGCGAGGAGGAGGCGAGCGATCTTAAGAATGCGGAGTCGAAGGACAACGATGTCGATAGCAGCCTGCTGAAGGATGGCCTTAAGATTCTTCCCAAGGACGCCGAAAAGCGTGCACGTGACGTGGAGAATCAGTCGGAAGAGCTCTACCGTGCCCTAGCTGGCTATGAGGTAGATGCTGAACTCGGTGGTGAGGAATCCGCCAAGCGCGCCAAGAACAACATTGCGGTGGCGGAGACCTTCCGCAAGATTGCACCCGACTACGTTAAAGCTCTCAACGCCTGTGCGAAGAAAGAAGAGCTCAATAAGGAACAAGAAGGCGGTGGCAACACCTCCTCCAACATTGACACGGGCGGCGCTGTCATCCTCGGGGTTTCCGGTGGCTTGGCCGTGATCCTCATGGCTCTTCGCGCGGCAGGCCCCTACCTGAAGACCGTCCTGCCGCCGCAGCTGACGGCAATGCTCCCGATCTAAAGCCTCGGTGCCTAAAGAACGCGCAAGCCCCTTCCTTTAGGAAGCTTCGGGCTTAAGGCCCTTTGGGCCTTAAGCCCAGTCAACATTGGTGCGCAGGGACGCCAGCAGGGTGCGCACTGCATCGCGACGGCGCGCAGAAGCCGTGCCCTCTTCGATGCTTAGGTCGAGCCCGCATTCGGGGTCCGCAGGTGGCCCAGCATGCGTGCAGCCACGCGGGCAGTCCTCGATGGCTTCGGCAAGATCGTCGAAGACCTCGATGACGTTCTCCGCGTCAATGTGGGCTAAGCCGAAGGAGCGGATGCCGGGGGTATCAATGATCCAGCCGCCGTGTGGCGTGCTTCCTTCAGCGGGCAAACGCAACGCCACCGACTGCGTCGACGTGTGCCTTCCCTTACCCACGGCGGAAACCTCGCCGGTCTCCCGGTTGGCATCGGGGACAAGCCGGTTCACCAGGGTGGACTTTCCCACGCCCGAGTGGCCGATGAGAGCGGTGACGTGGCCGTCGATGGCCGCACAGACGTGCTCCAGCCCGTCGTCGACGCCAGCCTCCACCACGGTGACATCCAGATCCGCAAACTCCTGTGCAAACGGGGTGGGATCAGTGAGGTCTGTCTTCGTCAGACACAGCACCGGCTGGATATTTCCGGCAAAGGCAGCGATCAAAGCACGCTCCACGAACCCGGAGCGCGGCGGCGGATCGGCCACGGCGCTCACGATGAGTAGGCGGTCGGCGTTTGCTACCACGATGCGCTCATAAGGGTCGGTGTCATCTGCGGTGCGCCGGAGGACGGAGCGGCGCTCCTCGAGCTTCACGATGCGTGCGAGGGTGTCTTTCTTACCCGAGGTATCGCCTACGACGCCGACCCGATCACCAACCTCGACCGGAGTGCGGCCCATCTCGCGGGCGCGCATAGCGGTAACCACGGGGCCGTCGTTATCAAGCGCGACACCCCAGCGCCCGCGGTCTTTGGTGATGACCATGCCAAACTTGGCATCCTTGTGCTTCGGGCGGTCCTTCGTGCGCGGTCGCGACCCCTTTCCGGGCCGGATGCGGACGTCGGATTCGTCGTAGCTACTTGCGCGCCTAGCCACGGATCATGGCCTCCCACATATCAGCAAAGCCAGGCAGAGTCTTGGACGTGGTATCAATATCCTCGACCTGGACGCCGTCAACGGCCAATCCGATAATGGCTCCGGCTGTCGCCATGCGGTGATCCGCGTAGGAATGCCATACCCCGCCGTGGAGTGGGGCAGGGGTGATGCGGAGGCCGTCGTCAAGCTCGGTGACGTTGCCACCAAGGGCGTTGATCTCCGCAGCGAGAGCCGCCAGGCGGTCCGTCTCGTGGCCACGCAGGTGTGCGATGCCAGTCAGCGTCGATGGCGTTGAGGCCAGAGCACACAGCGCAGCCACGGTGGGGGTGAGCTCACCGATATCGCCCATGTCGAGGTCGATGCCGCGCAGGCTGCGCGGGCCTTCCTGCGGGCCGGTCACCTTTAAGTAAGACGCCTCGCCGGGAGCCTGGGGGACATACTCGACCTTCGCGCCCATCTGCTCCAGGATGCCTCGGAAGGCGTCACCCGGCTGGTGGGTTTCCTCCGGCCAGTTCGGAATGCTCACGCTGCCGCCAGAGACGGCGGCAGCGGCAAGGAACGGAGTGGCATTGGAAAGATCCGGTTCAATGCGCCACTCACGGCCCTCAATCTCACCATGGTGCACGTCCCAGGTGTCCTTGCCCACCTCGACGCGGACACCGGCTTCGCGCAGCATACTGACGGTCATCAAGATGTGTGGCTGGGAGGGCACTGTGCCGCCTTCGTGGCGCACGCTTAGTCCCTTGCGGTAGCGTGCTCCGGCCAGGAGCAGACCGGAGACGAACTGGGAGGAGGCGGAGGCATCGATGGTGACCTCGCCGCCCTCCGGAACGCCGTGGAGGGTGATGGTCAGCGGCAGGCTGTCGCCCACAATGTCCACGCCCAGCTCACGCAGAGCCGCGGTCATCGTGGACATAGGGCGCTTGCGGGCATATGGGTCACCGTTGATGACAACGGGGCCATCCGCTAGCGCTGCCACCGGTGGTAAAAAGCGCATAATTGTGCCGGCCAGGCCGCAATCTACCTTCGCTCCATGCAGCTTTCCGGGAGTCACATGAAGATGCGGGCCTTGTTCGGAGATACCCACGCCCATGGCCTGCAAGGCCTCCTTCATCAGGTTGGTATCGCGGGAGACCAGCGGGTTATAGATGATAGACGGGGAGTCAGCCAGCGCAGCAAGGATGAGGGCGCGGTTGGTCATCGATTTTGACCCGGGGAGGTTTTGCGTCCAGGACAAGGGCCCAGACGGTTGGGGTGCGCTCCAGAATTCAGACATGTAGTCCATAATAAAGGGCATGTGCGGAAGATTTGTTCTGTTCACCGAGTCCCTACTGGAGGAAGTAGGCGCGTGGGAGTCCATCACGGAGGTCCACGCGCCGGAAGGCTTGCCACCGGCGCGGTATAACATCGCCCCAACCCAGCCCATCGCCATCGTCCGAACCGAGGAGCATACCGCTCGCGTGGAGCCCGCACGCTGGGGGCTTATTCCGCACTGGAAGAAAGATCCGGACGGCCCGCCGCTATTCAACGCACGCGCGGAGACCGTGGCGAAGAAACCCTCCTTCCGTGATGCCTTCAAAGCACAGCGCTGCGTTATCCCGCTGGACGGCTACTACGAATGGAAAGCCGGTGAGGATAAGAAGGCCAAGAAGCAGCCCTATTATGTCACCGGTCCCGATGGCCTGCTGTGGGCAGCAGGGCTGTGGGCCACGGGTATGGATAGGCTGTCGGCCACGATGGTGACCACGGATGCCACGGAGGAGATGGCATGGCTGCACCACCGGCTGCCCAAGTTTTTGGCCACGGAGGAAATCGCGCCCTGGCTGGCGGGGGAGGCGCTTCTGGAGCCGAGCACCGTGCGGGGCTTTCAGGCACGTCCCGCGGACCCGGCGGTGGGTAATGTGCGCAACGACTACGCAGAGCTTATCGACGAACCACCGTCGACCACCCTGTTCTAACTCACCCTGTTTTAACGTGTGAGTGTTATGTCCATAGTGGCGTAAGGCGACCGGCTAACGCCGGTGGAATCTGCCAGACATGTGGTTGGATACTGGTATGGACAGAAGGCATATTGTCGACCGATTGTCGGATGCTCGCATGCAACCGTTTTTGGATGAGTGTGGCGGGAACTGTAAGCGCGCGCTGGCGCTATATGGATGGCATGCAGAGTTATCGTCTGCTGTTAAAGATGTTTTGGCGTTAACAGAAATCTTTCTGAGAAACGCAATTGACAAGGAATTGCTTGCTTGGAATGCCCGTAATAATGGTCCTCAAAGCTGGCTACTTGATCCGCCTCCTCGCCCCTTGCGTTCGATTGTCGGCTCCCAGAGGGAAAAGTCGATTAGGCGTGCACAAGCAGCGGTAGATTGCCGTCCTTCATCTCATCCTCGTCACGGTTGTGCTATCACTCATGATGATGTGCTTTCCCATACGACTTTCGGTCTTTGGCGTACGCTACTACCGAATCATCACCCTAACGCTAATCACGCTGCACCCGAGAATGTAGGACGACAAGTTTTATGGAATCAGGCTATTAAGTCTGCGTTCCCTAATGTGACCGACCCCGACGGATCGATTACGTATTGGAACGTATCGCACTGTAACGATTTGCGTAATAAAGTCGCTCACATGGACAGTCTTCTGAATGTGAACGTGATTGTCGAATCGCGGAGAGCGTTTGAATTGATTGATTCGATGGATCACCAAATTGCAACGTGGGTGTCGTCCCGAAGCCAGGTATCAAGGCCTAAACGACAGGATGTGTTGGTGAGGTTG
>NZ_KV803977.1:0-144936 GCF_001811255.1 Corynebacterium sp. HMSC068H04 | reverse complement strand
ACTAAAACAGCACCGTGGGCCCCGCAACCGGAAGAAGAAACTACCTGGTCGCGGGTAGCGGAGGGATAAGAAAAGCCCCTCAGGGGAGGGGCTTGAAGGCTCAACGCGCGCTGCGCTTAGGCGGACTGGACCTTCGTGAAGTGGACCTTGTACCGCGTATCCACATCCATCCCAGGGAACGCCGCGCGGAAGTCACTGTCATTAACCTCAATGGCGTCCTTGATACGCAGCAAGGGCGTATCAGGATCCGCCAACACTTCATACTGCAGCGTCGGCCGCGAGCGGTCATAGGCCACGAGCCGCGAAACCTTCTCAACGCCCTCTACCGCCGCGAGGGTATCCGCCACCGCACCCGCAATCGCAGACATCTCCGTTTTAATCGCGCCTTCCTCATCGGAGGCATCAGAGGGTACCGAGTTAAACCGATGGTGCCGCAGGTTGCTAATGACGAGCCACAGGCCGGCGAGGCTGCAGATGATCGTCGCCAAGCACAGCGCATACGGCCACCAGGTCTGTTCCGGCAAGCCAGCCCACGTATCGTGGTCCACCCAGGACGCCAAATATGTGGCGAAGGAAACCTCGAAGTGTATAAGAATCGGCCACGCGCCCAACGCAATGAGCAGGAGCCCCAAGACAGCGAGAATCGTGCGGTCTATACCCGCGAGCGTCTTAGACATTGGCAACCTCCTCCTCATCATTCTCAATCACCACGGTGATCTCCGGGGGCGGAGTAATCGCCGCAAGCGCCGCCGTTACGGCTTCAGTGACACGGGCCTTGAGCTGAGCGTCGTCAGTATCGCCCGTCGCGGTCACCGTGATCTGAGAGCGGCCTTGTGAAATCTTCGCCCGACTCCGCGCCGCTACAGTTCCCGGCACCCGCCGCGCCGTCGCCGACGCCACGCGGGCAATATCCACCGCGCGCAGCCACATCGACGCGTCCTCAGACCCAATTTGCACGTGCATTGCCTTCCGCGGCGCGCACGCCGCCCACAGCAGAATCAACCCGACGACGATGGCGACGCCCCCGGCGACCAGCATCCAGGTGGCGACAGTCGGCGTGGACATCACGTCGATGAATGGCTGTAGCCACGAGACACCGCCCTCCTTGGCACCCACGACCCAGGCTTCGCGCCCCGCGACGACGGCCGCGGCGAGCAGCAGAATGCCGACGATGATGGTCCACCCGCGCGCCGGCGGGGATGCCTTCGGGCGCTGGCCAAAGCCAACGGGAAGGGAGCTCTCACTCATGATGGACTCCTTCGCGGATAGTGATGGCACGCAGCGGCGTCGGCCGTGGAATGTCGACCCGGCGTGTGAACTCGGCGGAAGGCCGAATCTCAATGGGGCGTAGCTGGAGCGGCTCGGCGTGCGGGGTGCGCAGGGGAGCAGCCTGCGGGACCTGAACCCGCCGCGGCTGGACGGGGCGGGGAGCCTCAACGCGGCGCAGCGCGAATCCCCGCGGAGCCGGTACGGAACGGACGTCCACGGGTGCGGGTGTGGCGACAGCGCGCAGCGGCTGCGGCGGGGCTGTGCGAACAGGGCGCAGCTCGTCGTAGCGGTGCTCGCCAGGGCCGAAACCTTCCGTGCGCACCTCAACGTCCGCTTGCTTGCCGACGCCCCTCACCTTCACCGCCTCCGGCACCGCCACCGCACGCACCGACACCGGTGAAGGAACCGCAACCTGGTGAACCTTTGCGTGCGGTGAGACCTCTACCGGCTTCAGGGCACGTTCCGGAACAATCGCGGGAATCTGCGGAGATAGCGGCGCGCGGGTGTCGACCGCCAGTGCGGTCGTGCGCTCGCCCGCGACCGCGCCGGCGACCGTCACGTTGACGCGGGTGGTACGAAAACCCGTGAAATCGCGGACGGCTTCCCGAATCGCCGTGCGGACGGCCTTCGCCACTGCGGTGACGGGGGAGGGCCAGTACACAGCGATGTCGACGTCGACCGCCACCATCTGTGTATCCGGGTCCATCTGCGCCATCACGCGCGGAAAGGCGCGGCCGGCGAGGCCGGCTAACTTAGCGTCGACAGCCGCGGTTCCCGGCACGCTCGCAATGGCGGAGTTAATGACCTTTTCCATCGCACGCAGGGAAAAGCGGGTCCGCCCGGCGAGGGCGACCCCGGTGGAATCGGTGCTCACTAGCCTCGGCCTCTATCCTGGCCGACCACGCCCTTCCACACCGCGGTGAGGTCAATGCGGCCGTCGAAATGCGCGCCGATGACGCCGCCGACCGCGGCGAGCAGCACCGCCAGCGCGACGTACCACACGCCGAGGTAGATGAAAAAGGCCAGAACCAAGCCGGCAATCACGCCGAGGGAGGTGTAGTTCTTCATGGTTTTCCTTTAGTTCTGTGTGTCGGTTCCTCTACACCGCGTCGTCGAAGACAACGTCCACGCGGCGCGCCGCGGGCCAGGTGTTGCGGACGGTGGTGCGGGTGGCGGCACCAAGCTCGGCGAGCGGAACGCCGGCGCTGACATCAACGACGACGTGCAGCTCCAGGTGCGTGTCATCCTGCGGGGTGGGGCGGCGGATGCCGCGTATGCGCTCACCGGGAAACAGGAGCGCGACCTCCCCGAACCGGCCGGGCGAGAGCTTGGCGACGCCCCTCAGATCCGTCACCGCCGCCACTATGGACTGCGCGATGGAGGGGGTCAGCTCGGCAGGGGCCACGTTATGCCTGGCCCTGGGTAACCGCCGGGGTTGACTCGGTGGAATCCTGCTCTTCCTTCGGCAGTTTGACGTCGTGGACGACGACGTCAACGCGGTCCACGCTCAGGCCGGTCATGCGCTCGACCGCATTCATGATGTTGCGGCGGATGGCCTCGGCGAGCTCGTGGATGGCCACGCCGTACTCGGCGATGATGGCGATATCAATGGAAGCGGTGCCGTTGTTCACCTCGACGGTGACGCCCTGGCGCACGTCCTCGGAAGCACCGAAGGATTCGCGGATAGAACCCATCATGCGGGCGCCGCCGCCACCGAGGGCAGCGACTCCGGAAACCTCGCGGGCGGCGATGCCGGCGATCTTGGACACGACGACGTCATCGATGCGGGTGGTGCCGAAGTCGGTCTCCAGGTTCTTGTTGCGCTCCGGTGCGGGTGCCGGGGTGGCGTCGCCAGCCTGAGTGCTCTGCTCGGCAACGTCCTTGGGGGTGGTGTTCTCAGCCATGCTCAATCCTTTTCATTGTGTAGTTGGTACCTACGTCACGAGCTTATCGCCGAACGCATAACGTGGGGCGGCGGGGAGGCAATCCTTGCCCAAAACGTGATGTTACCCACTGTTTCGGCAGGAGTTTGGAAAACGCGAGGTTACGTGCTTAAATACAGGGGTTGCTTTAACACAGCAACGTAGCCGCAGGCGCAAGCTTGTAGGGCGTTGTTGCTGGTAAGGCGAACATGACACCTTTGTTGTGGAGTTCATTTCAGAGCTGCACGCGAAGGTCATCCGATCGGGCTAGGTCCGCGCTTGAGCAGAGACAACCCGAGAAGATGGACCGGAGAAGGGGCATGGCAAATAAACAGCGGCAGTATATGAATAAGACTTTGGTTGCGGATCGTTGAGATCTAACGCCCCAGTCTTCTTCCTATTTACTTTGACTACGGGTCTTGTACCCCGTCACGAGCACTGCACTCTGGGCTTTGCCTTAAGTCACTCTCGTGGTCGTCATGACAGTCAGACAACTGGCGTTGAGCCATGGCTTCCAGCCCGGACAACGTTATAGAGAAATCGAGAAGCAATTTCCCACCGCTTCACGCCCCGGATAGGCCGGGTATGTGAAAGTGGGGAAGCGAGGAAGAGGATAAGCGTGGCGGGACAAAAAATCCGCATTCGGCTGAAGGCCTACGACCACGAGGCCATCGACGCTTCTGCTAAGAAGATCGTCGAGACCGTTACCCGTACGGGTGCTCGTGTTGTCGGCCCGGTGCCGCTCCCAACCGAGAAGAACGTATACGCCGTTATTCGTTCTCCGCACAAGTACAAGGACTCTCGCGAGCACTTCGAGATGCGCACTCACAAGCGCCTCATCGACATTCTCGACCCGACCCCGAAGACCGTTGACGCCCTGATGCGCATCGACCTTCCGGCAAGCGTCGACGTGAATATTCAGTAAGCGATCGACACAACGTATTTGGTGGAGAACAAACAATGAGTGAAAACGAGATCAAGGGAATTCTGGGCACCAAGCTCGGCATGACCCAGGTCTTCGACGAGGAGAACCGCGTTGTGCCGGTGACCGTCGTCGAGGCTGGCCCGTGCGTGGTTACCCAGATCCGTACCAAGGAAACCGATGGCTACAACGCCATCCAGATTGCCTTCGGCGAGAAGGACCCGCGCAAGGCCAACAAGCCGGCCGCTGGTCACTTCAAGAAGGCTGGCGTGACCCCGCGCCGCTACGTCGCCGAGATCCGCATGGACGATACCTCCGCATACGAGGTCGGCCAGGAGGTCAAGGTGGACATCTTCGAGGGCGTGACCTTCGTCGACGTCACCGGCACCACCAAGGGTCACGGCTACGCCGGCGCCATGAAGCGCCACGGCTTCGCAGGCCAGGGCGCTGCCCACGGTAACCAGGCTGCTCACCGCCGCGTTGGTGGCATCGGTGGCGCTTCGTTCCCGGGCCGCGTCTTCAAGGGTAAGCGCATGGCTGGCCGCATGGGCCAGGACCGCGTGACCACCCAGAACCTGAAGATTCAGAAGATTGATGCCGAGTCCAACCTGCTGCTCATCAAGGGTGCTATCCCGGGTGCGCGCGGTGGTCTCGTCACCGTTAAGACCGCAGTGAAGGGCGGTGCACACGCATGAGCAACCTCAAGCTAGACGTCCAGACCGCTGACGGTAAGACCAACGGCACCGTTGAGTTGCCGGCCGAGCTCTTTGACACCGAGGCATCCATTGCTCTGATGCACCAGGTTGTCAACGCACAGCTCGCTGCCGCTCGTCAGGGCACCCACAAGACCAAGACCCGCGGCGAGGTCCGCGGTGGTGGTCGCAAGCCGTTCCGCCAGAAGGGCACCGGCCGCGCCCGCCAGGGTTCCATCCGTGCTCCGCACTACACCGGCGGCGGCACCGTGCATGGCCCGGTCCCGCGTGACTACTCCCAGCGCACCCCGAAGCGCATGATCAAGGCTGCTCTCTACGGCGCACTGTCTGACCGTGCACGTAACGAGCGCATCCACGTCATCGAGGAGCTCGTCCCGGGCCAGACCCCGTCCACCAAGCAGGCCAAGGCCTTCATCGAGCGCCTCACCGACCGCAAGAACGTTCTTCTGGTCATCGGCCGCGAGGACATCAATGCTCGCCGCAGCGCCAACAACCTGCCGAACGTCCAGATCCTGGACGCCGGCCAGCTGAACACCTACGACGTCCTCTACTCGGACGACGTTGTGTTCTCCGTTGAGGCTCTGCACACCTTCGTCGAGCGCGCTACCGGCGCTGCCGAGGAAGCTAAGGAGGAGAAGTAATGGCTAAGCTCGCTAACCCGCGCGACGTCATCATCGCACCGGTTGTGTCCGAGAAGTCCTACGGCCTCATGGAGCAGAACGTGTACACGTTCTACGTCTCCACGGACTCCAACAAGACCCAGATTAAAGATGCCGTCGAGCAGATCTTCGGCGTGCAGGTTGCTTCCGTGAACACCGTGAACCGTGCAGGCAAGCGCAAGCGCACCCGCACCGGTTTCGGTCAGCGTAAGTCCACCAAGCGCGCCTACGTGACGCTCCGTGAAGGCAGCGACTCCATCGACGTCTTCGGCGCAGGCGCTTAAGCCCCACCGAAGAGCCGAAAGGAAAAGGAAGAATTATGGCTATTCGTAAGTACAAGCCGACAACTCCGGGTCGCCGCGCATCCTCCGTGTCCGAGTTCGAGGAAATCACTCGCTCGACCCCGGAGAAGTCCCTGCTGCGCCCGCTGAGCAAGACTGGTGGTCGTAACAACTACGGCCGCATCACCCCCCGCCACATCGGCGGTGGCCACAAGCGCCGTTACCGTCTCATCGACTTCCGTCGTACCGACAAGGACGGCATCCCCGCAAAGGTCGCTCACATCGAGTACGACCCGAACCGTACTGCTAACATCGCCCTCCTGCACTACGCAGACGGCGAGAAGCGCTACATCATCGCCCCGAAGGGCCTGAAGCAGGGCGCCATCGTTGAGGCTGGTGCGAACGCAGATATCAAGGTTGGCAACAACCTGCCGCTGCGCAACATCCCGACCGGTACCACCATCCACGCTGTGGAGCTCAAGCCGGGCGCTGGCGCTAAGCTGGCTCGCTCCGCTGGTGCCTCCATCCAGCTGCTGGGTAAGGAGGGCAAGTACGCCATCCTGCGTATGCCGTCCTCTGAGATCCGTCGCGTCGACATCCGTTGCCGCGCCACCGTCGGTGAGGTTGGCAACGCTGACCAGATGAACATCCGCTGGGGCAAGGCCGGCCGTATGCGCTGGAAGGGCGTCCGCCCGACCGTCCGCGGTGTCGTTATGAACCCGGTCGACCACCCGCACGGTGGTGGTGAGGGTAAGACCTCGGGTGGTCGCCACCCGGTGTCGCCGTGGGGCCACAAGGAAGGCCGCACCCGCAACCCGAACCGTTACTCGAACAATATGATCGTGCGCCGTCGTCGCCCGAACAAGAAGCGCTAAGAGGAGGTAAACAATGCCACGCAGCCTTAAGAAGGGCCCGTTCGTCGATGAGCACCTCCTCAACAAGGTTGATGCTCAGAACGAGGCCGGCACCAAGCAGGTCATCAAGACCTGGTCTCGCCGCTCCACCATCCTGCCCGATTTCATCGGTCACACCTTCGCCGTCCACGACGGCCGCAAGCATGTGCCGGTGTTCGTCGAGGACTCCATGGTTGGTCACAAGCTCGGTGAGTTCGCACCCACCAAGACCTTTAAGGGTCACGTCAAGGACGACAAGAAGGGACGTCGATAAGCGATGAGTGACACCATCACCTCCGCATCCGCAACGGCTCGCTACGTCCGCGTTACCCCGATGAAGGCACGCCGCGTCATCGACTTGGTCCGCGGTAAGTCCGTAGCCGAGGCACTTGCAATCCTGAAGTACGCTCCGCAGGGCGCCGCTGAGCCGGTTGCCAAGGTCGTTGCATCCGCAGCTGCCAACGCTGAGAATAACTTCGGCCTGGATCCGCGCACCCTGGTCATCTCCGAGGCATACGCCAACGAGGGTCCGACCATGCGTCGTTTCCAGCCGCGCGCACAGGGCCGCGCATTCATGATTCGTAAGCGCACCAGCCACATCACCGTGGTTGTCGAGAGCCAGAAGGAAGGGGCCAAGTAATGGGCCAGAAGATCCATCCTCACGGCCTACGTTTGGGCATCACTTCCGACTGGAAGACCCACTGGTACGCCGATAAGGACTACGCAAACTACGTAGCCGAAGACATCAAGATCCGCGAGTACTTGGAGAAGGGCCTCGACCGCGCCGGCATTGCCGACGTCGTCATCGAGCGCACCCGCGACCGCGTCCGCGTGGACATTCACACCGCCCGCCCGGGCATCGTGATTGGCCGTCGCGGCGCTGAGGCTGACCGCATCCGCCGCGAGCTGGAGAAGCTCACCGGCAAGATGGTTGCCCTCAACATTCTCGAGGTCAAGCAGGTCGACGCCAACGCAACCCTGGTTGCGCAGTCCATCGCGGAGCAGCTGGTTAACCGTGTCGCATTCCGTCGTGCAATGCGCAAGGCTATCCAGTCCGCTATGCGCCAGCCGCAGGTCAAGGGCATCAAGATTCTGCTGTCCGGCCGCCTGGGCGGTGCAGAAATGTCTCGCGTTGAGCGCTACCACGAGGGTCGCGTTCCGCTGCACACTCTTCGCGCCGAAATCGACTACGGCACCGCAGAGGCCCACACCACCTTCGGCCGCATCGGCATCAAGGTGTGGATCTACAAGGGTGACGTTGTCGGTGGCGTGCGCGAGTCCGAACTGAACGCTCCGGCGCAGGGCCGTGGCCGCGGTGACCGTAACGGTCGCTCGCGCCGTGGTGGCCAGCGTCGTCAGCGCGCACAGCAGAAGCAGGAGGGCTAATCCATGCTGATTCCTAAGCGCGTCAAGTACCGTCGCCAGCACCGCCCGACCCGCTCGGGTGTGTCCAAGGGCGGTAACCGCATCAACTTCGGTGACTACGCCATCCAGGCTCTCGAGCCGGCGTACATCACCAACCGCCAGATTGAGGCCGCACGTATTGCCATCAACCGCCACGTTAAGCGCGGTGGCAAGGTGTGGATCAACATCTTCCCGGACCGCCCCTTGACCCAGAAGCCGCTCGGCGTGCGTATGGGTTCCGGTAAGGGTCCCGTCGAGAAGTGGGTTGCCAACGTTAAGCCGGGCCGCATCCTCTTCGAGATGACCTACCCGAACGACGAAGTTGCCATCGAGGCCCTGCGCCGCGCTGGCCAGAAGCTTCCGTGCAAGGTCCGCATCATCAAGAAGGAGGACCAGTTCTAATGGCTACCGGTACCCCCGCCCACGAGTTCCGTGAGCTCGACAACGCTGAGCTGGAGACCCGCCTGAAGGATGCGAAGGAAGAGCTCTTCAACCTTCGTTTCCAGAAGGCCACTGGCCAGCTGACCAACAACCGCCGCATCGGCACGGTTAAGCGCGACATCGCCCGCATCTACACCGTTCTGCGCGAGCGCGAGCTGGGCCTGTCCGTTGCTCCGGGAGCTGAGGCTTAATCATGAGTGAGGCAAACGTGAACACTAAGAAGGAAAAGGGCGCTCGCAAGACCCGCACCGGCATCGTTGTCTCCGACAAGATGGACAAGACCATCGTTGTCGAGCTCGAGGACCGCAAGCAGCACGCCCTCTACGGCAAGATTATGCGCACTAACAAGAAGGTTAAGGCGCACGACGAGAACGAGACCGCCGGCATCGGCGACCGCGTTCTCATCGCCGAGACTCGCCCGCTGTCCAAGGACAAGCACTTCCGTCTCGTCGAGATCGTGGAGAAGGCTAAGTAAAATCTAGCCCTCCTCGATATCAATGGCCCCCACGGTTTACGTGGGGGCCATTTTTTATGCGCCCTTGGCTTCCGCATCCGGCACGCCAGAGACAACAGCCCGTCAGGGGAGCGGTTTCCAGTTATGGGGATTCAGCTGCGGGAACGTGTTAGGGTAAGGCCGTTCATCTCCTGAAAGGCCAAACTCTCTATGTCCGCGTTCTCTCGCTCTCTGTTTACCCTTGTCTGCGCTTCCTCTGTTGCAGCCCTAGTCGGTTGCACCGCGGAGGAGCCTGCACCTGTCGCTTCCGACGCCTCCACCGTAGATGCTGTCGACGTCGCTGATTCAGCCACGGAGGAGGCCCAGGAAGAGGACGCGCACCCACAACCGAGCATCGAAGCGGCCGGACCCAACCCGACGCTACCAGCCGGCTATACACCTGGCTCCGCTGATTTTGGCTCGGCTGACGGCGCGAAGACGCCCAACGCACAAGATGTAGCTAAAGACGGCGCGGGCACCTCCGCCGCCAGCGGCATTGACAAGTGCGTGTACCGGAAGGATCGCGTCCGTAGCGAGGGCAATCCTGCCGATGTCCCGTCTACCGTGTCGGGTACCGTACACAAGGCAAAAGCAGGCGACCTTGACGGTGGAGAGCCCGGCATCGTCTTGCCCGAATATGCCTCGGAAGAGGTGTGGGTCCTGGCCTTGGACGCGCCCACCACGTTGAGCGGTACCAAGAGCGGCAGGCCGGGTGAGGTGGAGGTTCGTGCAAACCAGGAATGCATCGGAATAGTCGGCAATGGGGATTTGTGGGACGGCTACGAAGGAATGAAGGCCACCTTGCCGATCGATGCCACGAGCGGATTCTGGCAAAGCGATGTGAGTGTCCCGATGGGCACGCTGCGCATGCCCTACATACCGGCAGATATTCTTTAGCGCACCCGCCGGTGTGTGAGCGCGATAGCGATGCTAAAGACGCTGAGCACCGCGCCCACCGCGAGAAGAAACGTGCCGATACGGTAGGGCGCGGCGCTGGCCAGGTCGACGGTGCGAAAGACCTTGAGCCACACCAGCCAGCCCGCGATGAGCGCAACCGCGCCCAGCGCGGAGATAGCGCGCAGCCCCCGGGTGGGGCGCTGGGCGGGGGAGAAGGCGTGGTAGGAGGCGTCGACAAGCGCGGCGCCTCCCAACAGCACCGACAGCACCACCGCAGCTGGCACCGGCAGAAGCGCGCCCGTGCCGAAGACGACGGGCAAAATGAAGGACACCGTCACCACGAGGAAGAGCAGGCCGTGGAGCCCGGTCGTGCGCAGGGGATAGCTCATAGTAGTTCCTCCACCTCAGAAAGCGTGGGCGGCTGCGCGCCCGTGCGGGAAACAGTAATGGCTGCGGCCGTCGCCGCAAAGTGCAGGATCTCCTGCCACTCCTCGACGCTCAAAGCGCTAATGTCCCGCTCCACCAACTGTCTTAAGAGCGCGGCCATCACCGTGTCGCCCGCGCCGATGGTGTCCGCCACCTCCACCGTAACCGGCGGGACCTGCAGCGACACCGAGTCCGTGCGCACGCTCAGACCTTCGGCGCCACGCGTGGTCACGACCACGGGCACCTGCGAAAGCGCGTCCTCACCGAGGAATTCAACCTCCTCCTCACTCAGCTTCAGCAGCGTGACCTGTGGCAGCAACGACAACAAAAACTCGCGGTGCGCCGGGGTGGCGAAGAAGGGGCGGATGTTCGGATCCAAGGCCACCTTCGTGCCCTGCGCCGCAAGCTCCTGGAGCAGCTCGGCATAGCGGGATGCGCCCGGCTCCAGGGCGAGGGAGACGGTGCCGAAGCAGGCCCAGGGGACGTCAGCAAGCACAGGCTCCACCAGCCGGTCCGCCGTGCCCTCCGTATAGAAGGAGTAGGTGGCCGAGCCGTCCTCCCCGATGTTGCAGACCGCCAGCGTTGTGGGCTCGTCACCGCGCTGCACGAGCGAGGTATCCACTCCTTCTTTATGTAGGCGCTCCACGAGCGCCTGCCCGAATGCATCCCGCGAAAGCCGCGATTGAAAACCCACGCTTGCGCCCAAACGCCCCGCCGCGACCGCCACGTTGAAGGGGCCGCCGCCCAACGCTGGGGTGAGATCCGCCAGCCCCCCGCGTCCGCGCGGAACGAGGTCAACGAGGCCTTCGCCACACACCATAATGTCCATAGAGCCCATACTATCGGGAGCATGAACTACCGTCCGCACTTCCATCTCTCCCCGCCGTCTGGTCGCCTTAACGATCCAAACGGGGTCTTCTTCGATGGCGATAACCTGCACGTTTACTATCAGCACGACCCCTGCTTCCCACACGCGCCGAAGCAGACGGGCTGGGGGCACGCCGTGACTTCCCTGAGCGAGCCGCAGCCCTGGCGGCACTTCCCGGACGCGCTCTATCCCATCCGTGAGCACGACGCCCACGGCTGTTATTCCGGTGGTGCGGTGGTCGACGGCGAGGACGTCTGGCTGTTTTATACCGGCAACCTCAAGCGCGATGGCGTGCGGATTCCCTCGCAGAACCGCGTCCGCGCGGTCGATGCCGGCGGTCCAGAAGGCGGCTTCTACGAGCACGACGCAGCGAACCCGCTCATCGACGGGCCCGCCGCAGGTTTCACCGGGCATTACCGCGATCCCCAGATCACCCGCGACAAGAACGGCTGGCGCATGGTGCTCGGCGCCCAGGCGGAGGATGAAACCGGGCACGTGGTGCTCTATCGCTCCACGGACTTGGCGCAGTGGTCCTTTGAGGGTGCGCTCACCTTTGACACCTCAGGCGCTGAGCCGGGCCTGAGCCCCGACCTGGTGCCGGGCGGCTACATGTGGGAATGCCCGAATTTGCTCACGCTGCGGGACCGCGCCACGGGCGAGGACAAGGACGTCCTGGTCATCTGCCCGCAAGGTTTAGATCCCGTGCGCGGTAACGCCACGCACTACGCCTCCTCCGACCAGTGCGGCTACCTCGTGGGCCGGCTTGAGAGCACGGTTTTCCACGTGGAGCGCGGTTTCAGCGAGGTGGACTATGGCCACCAGTTCTATGCGCCGCAGCTGGTGGAGAAGGATGGAGAGGCCATCATGCTGGGGTGGATGGGGCTGCCCGCGCAGGATGACACCCCGACTGTCGCCCAGGGCTGGGTGCATACGCTGACGCTTCCGCGGCGCGTCTGGCTGGAGGATGGCTGGTTGCGCCAGGCACCGCTGTGGTCGCTAGGGTCTGCGCCGACGGAGCCGGCGCGAGAGGGGTTCGGTTCGGTGGCCACGCTGCAGGCTGGGGAGGGCACTTATGCGCTTGTCGACGCCTCCGGTGCAACCGCCTTCCTCGTAGCTTACGGCGGGGGAGAGCTGCGACTCTCCTCTGGCGAAGATGAACGCGTCGTGCCGTGTCCAGCAGGAACACTGGAGCTTGTCGCTGATGGCTGCGCGGTGGAGGTCTTTGCAGGTGATGGGCGGATTGCGGGGGCGTCGGCAGTCTTTGGTGCCGGTGACGCTCGCTGGCGCGGCTGGGAAGCCCGGTAGGGTGTGAATTTTCCTATATTTGCGCCCGAATGATTGGTTTTATGTTGGGTAACGTGTCTAATGGGAGGTGAAGCTATTTAATTCATCTCACTCTCCGAGGAGGCACGCCGGTATGGATCACAAACAGGTCGCGGCGCGAACACTCAAAGCAATCGGCGGCGAAGACAACATTGTGGCGCTCGCGCACTGCGCCACCCGCCTGCGCATGGTGCTGAAAGACAGTAAAAAGGTCGATACGGCCGCACTAGAAAACGATCCGGACCTCAAGGGCATCTTTGAGGCCGGGGGCATGTTCCAGGTCATCGTCGGCCCGGGCGATGTCAACATCGTATTCGACCAGATCAACGCGATGACCTCGAAGGATATCGCAGTTTCTACTGACAAGCTCAAGGACATCGCCGCCGACTCCGGCAATTGGTTCTCCCGGGCAGTGAAGGTCCTCGCGGATATCTTCGTGCCGCTCATCCCGATTCTGGTCGGCGGCGGTCTGCTCATGGCGCTCAACAATGTGCTGACCGCCAACGGGCTGTTCGGCGAGCAATCCGTCATCGAGATGTTCCCGGCCATGGCGGATGTCGCCGGGCTCATCAACCTCTTGGCTTCCGCGCCGTTTGCCTTCCTGCCTATCCTGGTGGGCTTCACCGCCACCAAGCGCTTCGGCGGCAACGAGTTCCTCGGTGCGGGCATGGCCATGGCCATGGTGATGCCGGACCTGGTGAACGGGTATCAGGTGGCCGCGACCATCGAGGCGGGGGAGATGTCCTACTGGAATATCTTCGGCCTCGATGTGGCCCAGGCGGGTTACCAGGGTTCCATCCTGCCGATCTTGGTCATCGCGTGGATTCTGGCCACGATTGAGAAATTCCTGCACAAGCACCTCAAGGGCACCGTGGATTTCATGCTCACCCCGTTGCTCACGTTGCTGGTGACGGGCTTTATCACCTTCATCGCGGTTGGTCCTATTCTGCGCACGGCGGGCGACATGCTCGGCGCTGGGCTCAACGACCTTTACACCTTCGCCGGCCCAGTGGGCGGCTTCATCTTCGGTTTGTTCTACTCACCGATCGTCATTACCGGCCTGCACCAGTCCTTCCCGCCGATTGAGACGATGCTGTGGAACGAGGGCGGTTCCTTCATCTTCGCGGTGGCCTCCATGGCCAACATTGCCCAGGGTGGCGTGGCCTTGGCGGTCTACTTCCTGACCAAGTCGGAGAAGCTCAAGGGCCTGTCGGGCGCCTCGGGTGTTTCCGCGCTCTTCGGCATTACCGAGCCCGCTATCTTCGGTGTGAACCTCCGCCTGCGCTGGCCGTTCTACATCGGCATGGGCGCGTCCGCAGTGGCCTCGACGCTCATCGCGCTTCTCGACGTCAAAGCTACCGCCCTCGGCGCCGCCGGCTTCATCGGATTCGTCTCAATGCGCCCGGAGGATTACACGCAGTTCTTCATCTGCGCCTTCGTCTCCCTCATCCTCTCCTTCGGCGTGGCCTTTGTATATGGCCGCTACCTCATCTCCAAGAACGGCTCCATCGATCCCGATGAGGTCGGTACCGCCAACGCCGACGTAGGCGGTGCGGTTCCTGCCGCCACCGCTGATCCGAATGCCTACCGCGTGGCCTCCCCGCTGGCCGGAAAGGCCATCGCGTTGGAATCGGTCTCCGACCCGATGTTTGCCGCCGGCAAGCTGGGCGCGGGCGCGGCCATCGAGCCGAGCGAGGGGCGCCTCGTCTCCCCGATTGATGGCAAGGTCACCGTCACCTTCCCTTCCAAGCACGCCTATGCCGTGCGTGGAAAAGATGCCGACGGCAACAACGTTGACATCCTCATGCACATCGGTTTCGACACCGTGAACCTGAAGGGCGAGCACTTTACCTCGCACGTCTCCAAGGGCGATGAGGTCAAGGCCGGTGACCTCCTCTGCGAGTTCGATATCGCCGCCATCAAGGCGGCGGACTACCCGGTGACAACACCTGTGGTGGTATCCAACTCGAAGAAGACGGGCCCAGTCCTCCCGGCCTATGCCACCGGTGCGGAAATCACCTTCGGGGATGCATTACTCACCGTGGACCCGAAGCCGAAACCTGCGGCTACCACCACCGCCGCTTCGGCGGAGAAGGCCTAGAGCCTCCGTCCGCCGATTCCATAAGTACAGACCTGGAAGTACAGCACGGTCGTCGCCAAGCACTGCGCGTGCGCTTGACGACGTCCACCAGCGCCTCTGCACTTCCGCGTCTGCACATTTGGGTTTGGGAGGATGGGAAGTTCTGTGGGGGCGGGGAAACAGTGGGGTGCGCGATTTGGGGAAACAGTGGGGGACATGCTTGAATGTATGGGTTGCATATGGTCGGTCGGTGCAGCGCGATGCGTTTCCGAATCGCCACACCGAGACCCTTCGACCGCTGTGAACAGCGAGTTCGTCGCACAGCCTATGCCACGCAAGCAAGTAGACCAGGTGTGTCAAGGACGGAAATCTTGACGCACGTTAATCCAGGTCAGGAGACCCATAGTGATTCAGCAAGAATCGCGTCTGCGCGTCGCCGACAACTCCGGTGCACGAGAGCTCCTCGTCATCCGCGTTCTCGGCGGCTCCGTTCGACGTTTCGCTGGCATTGGTGACGTTGTCGTTGCCACTGTCAAGGAAGCCACCCCGGGTGGCAACGTGAAGGAAGGCGATGTCGTCAAGGCCGTCATCGTCCGTGCCAAGAAGGAGACCCGTCGCCCGGACGGCTCCTACATCGCATTCGATGAAAACGCCGCAGTTATTCTCAAGGGCGACAATGAGCCGCGCGGTACCCGCATCTTCGGCCCGGTTGCTCGCGAACTTCGTGATAAGCGCTTCATGAAGATCGTTTCTCTCGCACCGGAGGTGATCTAATCTTATGAAGATTCATAAGGGCGATATGGTGATCGTCATTTCGGGCCCGGACAAGGGCGCGAAGGGCAAGGTCATTGAGGCATACCCGAAGCGCGACAAGGTCCTCGTTGAGGGCGTCAACCGCGTCAAGAAGCACGTTGCTAACTCCGCTACCGAGCGTGGCGCCGAGTCCGGCGGAATCGTTACCCAGGAAGCTCCGATCCACGTGTCCAACGTTGCGATCGTTGACTCCGAGGGCAACCCGACCCGCGTGGGCTACCGTTTCGACGAAAACGGCAAGAAGGTCCGCATCGCACGTAGCAACGGGAAGGACATCTAACATGAGCGAGAACTACACTCCGCGTCTGAAGACCCGCTACCGCGAGGAAATCAAGAAGACTCTGAACGACGAGTTCAAGTACGACAACGTGATGCAGATTCCGGGCGTCACCAAGGTCGTTGTCAACATGGGTGTGGGCGACGCTGCCCGCGACTCCAAGATGATCAACGGCGCTCTCGAGGACCTTACCGCTATCACCGGCCAGAAGCCGCAGGTGCGTCGCGCTAAGAAGTCCATCGCAAACTTCAAGCTCCGTGAGGGCATGCCCATCGGCGCACGCGTTACCCTGCGCGGCGACCGCATGTGGGAGTTCCTGGACCGCCTGCTGACCATCGCGCTGCCGCGTATTCGCGACTTCCGCGGTCTCTCCGATCAGCAGTTCGACGGCCACGGCAACTACACCTTCGGTCTCACCGAGCAGACCATGTTCTACGAGATCGACATCGACAAGGTGGACCGCCCGCGCGGTATGGACATCACCGTCGTGACCACCGCTACCAACGACGAGGAGGGCCGCAAGCTCCTGCGCGAGCTCGGCTTCCCGTTCAAGTAAAGTAGCGCTTGAATCATTCCCCCGGCACTCCGTGAAGGAGCTCCGGGGGAATTTTTGTGTCTGCGCCCTTTTTGGGGTCTTGTTTCCCCTGAGTAAAGATGATGTCTGAGGTTGGGAGTAAACTACGAGCGTCTGAGAAGTCTGCGTCCCCCAGTGAGGTAAGAAATGTCCCTGAATGATGCTTCGGCAGCCGCGGTCAAGAAAAAGGTTGCGTTGCTCGACGAGTCCTTTGGCCGGTTCGCCGTGCGCTCCACCCTGGCGGGTGTGTACCTCGCCATCGGTACGGCGTTTGCTGCGGTGATGGGGATGGGCGTCGAGAAGCATGTGGAAGGCATGGGCTCGCTGGTCTTTGCCTGCCTGTTCGGCTTGGGCCTGTTTGCCATCGTCCTTCTCGGCGCGGAGCTGGCCACCGGCAACATGATGTACATGGTCTATGGCGCCGTAACTAAACAGGTGGGCTGGGGCAAGGGCCTGTGGCTGCTGGTGGTCACGACGCTGTTTAACCTGGTTGGTGCTGCCCTCTTTGCCGCAGCCATGGGAATGTCGGCCAAGCTGGGCGGAATCGACCCCAACCATCTCATTGCTAACCTCTCGATGGGCAAGCTGACCAAGGGCCCAGGCGGGCTGCTGGTGGAGGCCATGCTGGCCAACTTCGTGGTCAACATGGCTATCGTCGGCGCGGTCTTTGCCAAGGATGTGGTGTCCAAGTTCTTCGTCATCGTGCCGATCATCGCCTGCTTCGTGGGCCTAGGCCTGGAGCACGTTATTGCCAACTTCTGCCTGATGACCCTGACCTTCTTCTGCGCCAGCCCGCTGCCGGAAGGCTTTACCCTCGGCGCGGTGTTGGCCAACTGGTCCATCGTGTGGGTGGGAAACCTCATCGGCGGCGGCTTCCTTATTGGCGGCGTGTACGCCTGGCTTAACTCTGGCCCGGAGGCGTACCGCGACTAAGTTCGCCCGAGTAGAGGTTGAAGCGGTCGCCGCGGGCAAAGCCCACGAGCGCCATGCCGGTTTCCCGGGCGGTTTCCACCGCCAGCGAGGAGGCCGCGGAGACCGCAACGAGCATGCCGAAGCCGGCCATAGCAGCCTTGTTGACCAGCTCGAAGCTGGCGCGCGAGCTCATCACCAGGATGAGGTCGCTGGCGGGCAGCATTCCTTCCATCAGTAGGTGGCCGATGACCTTGTCGGCGGCGTTGTGCCTGCCGACGTCCTCGCGTACAACGACGGGTTCTCCCTCGAGCGTGAAGGCGCCCGCGGCGTGGATGCCGCCGGTTTTGCGGAACTGCTTCTGTTCCGCTTTCAAGGCGCCGGGCAGCTTGGCGACGATCCCCGGATCCACCGGCACCTGTGGGATTGAGTATCGCGACTGCATCATCAGCGCCTCGATAGAGGAGGTGCCGCACACTCCGCACGCAGACGTGGTTGTCGTCAGGCGGAGATCGGCGAGGCTGATCGCGTGGGGGTTGGCTAGCTCAACGTCGAGCAGGTTATAGGGGTTGCGCCCGTCCACTGAGGCACCGGCGCAGTAGCGCGCCTCGGTGACATCGCTGGCCTTCTCGATGTGGCCCTCGGAATGAAGAAAACCATGGGCCAGCTCGACATCGTGGCCGGGCGTGCGCATCGTCGTGGTCAGCGTTTGTCCGCCCACGCGGATCTCCAAAGGCTCTTCGCCGGCGACGGTATCGCCGCGGGTATCGACCTGGATGACCTCTCCGTGCTCATCGAGGCGCACCTTGGTCACGGCGAAGGTGGCGTTGACGCGCCCGCTCATCGGTTGAGGGCCTCCTTGAGCGTGGCGATGTGGGTGCGGGCCTCGTCGACGTCCTTCGAGGCCAAACCGACCAGGTACGCCGTCAGCGGGGCAGCGGGGCGCGATTGGGTATGCGCGACGTCCTTAGTCAGATCGAGGAGTTCTCTAATCAAGGCGGTGGCGTCGGCCGGGGCGACGCCGACAAGCTCGGCAGCCTCCTCAAGCCACTGGTGTGCCGTGCGGATGGGGTCCTGTTCTTCACTCATGACTTCCCATGCTAACGCGTTTTGGAAAACAGCATGTCAGCGGGTAGAGTAAGCCGACGGACTTGCATTTTTCCTCCTCCGCGCCGCAAAAATGGCGCTGGAGGTGCGCAAATGTGCCAAGCCGGAAGAATTGAACACATCTACTTTGTTGTAGGCCCCTCGCCGTAGACAGCGGACCGTTGTCTGTATCAAAGGGTGGCGAGCGCCTCGCGGTATTGACCGCGGGGAGCGTGAGTAGCCCGAAATCACACGGAAAACGCTTTGGTGAGCTTTAAGGGAACCGCAACGAGAAAGGTTACAGGTCACTCATATGACTATGACTGATCCTATTGCCGACATGTTGTCGCGCGTGCGCAATGCATCCAATGCGCACCACGATTCCGTGTCGATGCCGACCTCCAAGCTCAAGGCGAACATCGCCGAGATCTTGAAGCAGGAAGGCTACATCGCTGACTACTCCGTCGAGGGCCGCGAGCTATCCCTCGAGCTTAAGTACAACAATCGTGAGCGTTCCCTGTCGGGTCTGCGTCGCGTGTCTAAGCCGGGTCTGCGTGTGTACGCAAAGTCCACCGAACTGCCGCAGGTTCTGGGCGGCCTGGGCGTGGCCATCATTTCCACGTCTCAGGGTCTGCTTACCGACCGTCAGGCTCAGGAGAAGGGTGTAGGCGGAGAAGTTCTCGCCTACGTCTGGTAAGGGAGGATTGACACATGTCTCGTATCGGTCTAGCACCTATCGCCGTCCCGAAGGGCGTCGACATCACCATCAATGGCCAGGTTGTCAACGTAAAGGGGTCCAAGGGCTCCCTCGAGGTTGAGCTGCCGGAGCCGATCACCGCAGCCGTCGAGGACGATGAGATCAAGGTCTCCCGTCCGGACGACGACCGCAAGAACCGCGCACTGCACGGTCTGGCCCGCTCCCTGGTCAACAACGCCGTCGTTGGCGTGACCGAGGGCTACACCAAGAAGATGGAAATCTTCGGTGTTGGTTACCGCGTCCAGCAGAAGGGTAAGGACCTGGAGTTCTCTCTGGGCTACTCCCACCCGATCCTCATCAAGGCTCCGGAGGGCATCACCTTCGCTGTGGATGGCGCAACCAAGCTCTCCGTATCTGGTATTGACAAGCAACTGGTTGGACAGGTCGCCGCGTACATCCGCCGCCTGCGTAAGGACGATCCTTACAAGGGCAAGGGTATTCGCTACGACGGCGAGCAGATCCGCCGCAAGGTCGGAAAGACGGGTAAGTAAGCAATGGCTAACACTGAAAACGCAAAGCGCACCCCGGTTGGCAAGGACATTTCCTCGCGTCGTCGTGAAGCACGCGCGCGCCGCCACTTCCGCATCCGTAAGACCCTCCGCGGCACCCCTGAGGCACCGCGTCTGGTCGTTCACCGCTCCTCCCGCCACATGCACGTTCAGGTCATCGACGACCTGGCCGGCCACACCCTGGCCGCTGCTTCCTCCATGGAAGCCGACGTGCGTGCACTCGAGGGCGATAAGAAGGCCAAGGCTGCCAAGGTAGGCCAGCTCATCGCTGAGCGCGCCAAGGCCGCTGGCATCGAGAAGGTCGTCTTCGACCGTGCAGGCTACAAGTACCACGGCCGCGTTGCTGCGCTGGCCGAAGCTGCTCGTGAAGGTGGTCTGCAGTTCTAATGATTAAGGCATACGGAAACATCAACGGAAGGAACGCCTAATGTCGGACCGTGAACAGCGTGACGGCGGACGCTCCGCCGAGAACAACAACGACCGCAAGGGTCGCAACAACGGCCGTCGTAACGACCGCCGCAACCACCAGGACAATGAGCGCGATAAGTACATCGAGCGCGTTGTGACCATCAACCGCGTCTCCAAGACCGTTAAGGGTGGCCGCAACATGTCCTTCACCGCTCTCGTCGTCGTAGGCGACGGCCAGGGCATGGTTGGCGTCGGCTACGGCAAGGCCAAGGAAGTCCCGGCCGCAATCCAGAAGGGTGCAGAAGAGGCTCGCAAGAACTTCTTCCGCGTCCCGATGATTGCCGGCACCATTACCCACCCGGTTGAGGGTCGCGACGCAGCTGGCATCGTCATGATGAAGCCGGCCGCTCCGGGTACCGGTGTCATCGCCGGCGGTGCTGCTCGTCCGGTGCTTGAGTGCGCCGGTGTGCAGGACATTTTGTCGAAGTCCCTGGGCTCCGACAACGCTCTCAACGTCGTCCGCGCAACCGTGGACGGCCTCAAGCAGCTGGTTCGCCCGGAGGAAGTTGCTGCACGTCGCGGCAAGTCCCTCGAGGAGGTCGCACCGGCCCAGATGCTGCGCAAGCGCGCAGGTCAGGAGGCATAAGCAATGGCTCTGAAGATTACTCAGGTAAAGGGCCTTGTGGGCACCAAGCCGAACCACCGCGCCAACATTGAGGCTCTTGGTCTCAAGCGCATCGGACACTCTGTTGTAAAGCAGGACACCCCGATTATTCGCGGCATGGTTCACAAGGTGCGTCACCTGGTCACCGTCGAAGAAGTGGCAGGGGAGTAAACCATGGCTGATATCATCAAGCTCCACGACCTGCGCCCGTCCGCAGGCTCCAATAAGCCCAAGACCCGCGTCGGCCGCGGTGAGGCATCCAAGGGTAAGACCGCTGGTCGCGGTACCAAGGGCACCGGTGCTCGCAAGCAGGTTTCCGCTGCTTTCGAGGGTGGCCAGATGCCGATTCACATGCGTCTGCCGAAGCTCAAGGGCTTCAAGAACCCGAACCACGTTGAGTACCAGGTAGTCAACGTTGCTGACCTCGCAGAGGCTTTCGCTCAGGGTGGCGACGTCACCGTAGCGGACATTGTCGCTGCTGGCCTGGTTCGCAAGAACCAGCCGGTCAAGGTTCTGGGCAACGGCGACATCAACGTTAAGTTGAACGTCACCGCTGACAAGTTCTCCAAGTCTGCTGTTGAGAAGATCGAGGCTGCTGGCGGCACCGCCACCACCAAGTAAATCTCTACTCAGTAGATTTCTTCCCCCTGTCCACCGCATTCGTGCGGCGCAGGGGGATTTTTCATGCCTATTGTGCGCGCGGAGCTAAGAAGAGTAGTATGGCTCTTGGTTAAATCTTAGTAAGCGTTAAGGAGATTGTTATGTCGTCCGTATCTTCCATCGTGGCAACCGCCATCGCCGCACTTCTGCCCTTGGCTGGCGTTACTGGTCCCGTCGATGCACAGGAGATGCTCTCCCAGCCAGAGTCCGCCACCAGCACGGAGAACCTGCCCAGCGGCGAGCTGGCGGTGCAGCGCGAGCTGGCCCTTGCCACCCAGGAGCTGGGCCACGATTTCATGACCATTCGCTTCGAAGGCAACGACACCGCACACATCGTCTTCCTGGAAACCTACAACCCCGACACCGACCAAGCCGCCGTGGACCGCGTGATGAAGGCCCTGGCCACCAACGGTTATGATCGCATCGATGCAGTTGCCTAGGAAGGCAGCGCGCTACGCGTCGTTGACCGTCTTTTCATAGAGGCCGGGGAAGCGGCTGTCCGGGTCAGTGAGCGCTTTAATGCGCTCCGGCAGGTCACCGCCGTAGAGCTCGGCAAATTCTTCGGGGGAGTAGAAGGCTTCTGAATACAGCGACTTATGCCCGCCGAGCTCGCTGACTTTAGCCTCGATGACGCGGTTGAAGGCGCCGTTTCCCGGGGCGGAGGGGTCGACGTGATTGCCCTCCACGCCCGACCAGAACCCCACGTTGACCCAGGTCTGGCCTGGGCGCAGAGGATACAGCGGCCACGGGGCGGGGGAATCAGCCGCGAGAGAGCCGGTGCCGACGAGGTCTTCGACGCCCTCGCGAAGTCGAATCGGGCACAGCCACACCGGTTGAATATCGGAGGCCGCAAAGAACCAGTCCAAGAACTCCGGCAAGTTCTCCGGGGTGACCTCGATGTCCTGCACCACGCGTTCACCCCGCGGCAGGCCCTTCGGCTTCTTGATGAAGTTGTACTCCAGCTCGTATTTCCGGTCCAGGCGCACGAGCTTCCAGTAGAAGGAACTGCGCCGAAGCTGCCGCGGCCACACCTTGCGCACCCGCGGATTCTGCGCGCCGAAGGCTCGCGAGCACCAGAACCAGTCAGTATCCCAGCGCCAGATGTAATCGCGCACCGTGAGGCGGTCGCGGCGGATACCGCGGGCGTGCTGGAGGCTGCGGTAGAAAATCTCCTCCCTCGTGTAGTCGGAGGTTGGGCCCTCCTCCTCCGTGAAACGGGCCATGACCAGGTAGGATTCCTCCGGAGAGAAGACCACGCCATCTAGGCCGTGGACATCGAGGCCGTCATAGGAGTGGGTGCGGGAGACGTCGTCAAGCGTGCGTGCCAAGGACTCAAAGTCGTGGAAGCGCACCTCCCTCAGCTCCACGTAAGGCTTCACTGCGCGCAGCTCAATCTTGAGGCGCACCGCATAGCCCAAGGAGCCATAGGAGTTGGGGAAGAGACGGAAGAGATCGACATTCTCCTCGCGCGAGCACGTGAGAATCTCGCCAGTACCGGTGAGGATGTCCATCTCCAACACGGATTCGTGCGGCAATCCATCGCGGAAGCTCGTGGACTCCACGCCCATGCCCGTTACCGCGCCACCCAGCGTAATGGTCTTGAGCTGCGGCACCACGAAGGGCATAAGACCGTGCGGCAAGGTGGCGTCGACGAGGTTCTCGTAGGTGCACATGCCCTGAACCTCGGCGGTCTGCGCAATCGGATCGACCTCAATAACACCACCCAGACCGGACACGTCGAGCCCCACCTGCTCGCCGCTGCGCCCGCGGAAAAGATTCGAGGTTTTCTTTGCCAGACGTACGCGCTTCTCCTTCGGCACCGCGCGGAAGCTACGCAGGAGCTTATCGACGCCCTCCTCGTGCGCCCGCCAGCCCACCGGCGGGATCTCCACGGCATCGACGCTGCGGTGATTGCGAATGAGATCAGTCAACATAGAATTCCTTTAAGTCTTTAGAAGCGCGAATCTTCCCACCAGCGGCGCTCGGGCACGCCGGAACGAGAACCGGCCTCACCCAGCTTGACGCCCAAGAAGTGGTACAAGTTGATGATGTTGTGCTCGAAGCCCCACTCGGAGCCGGCCATATAGATGGCCCACAGGCGCGCGGTGGGAAGGCCCACCAGAGAGCAGGCCTCCTCCCACGTCTCCTTGAGGTTCTCGCACCAATCGTGCAGAGTGCGCATGTAGTCGAAGCGCAGGGATTCCGTGTGGACAACCTCGAAGCCGGCATCCTGCATGCACTTCGTGATGGTGCCGGAGCCGGAGAGCTCACCGTCGGGGAAGATATAGCGGTCAATGAAGCCGCCCTTCGGAGTCTTGTGATTATCCGGGTAGGTAATGCAGTGGTTGAGCATCAATCCACCCGGCTTGAGCTTGCCGTTGAGGAAGCTAAAGAAGTCCGGGTAGTTCTTGACGCCAATGTGCTCGAGTAGCCCGATGGCGGAGATAGCGTCGAAGCCTTCCTCGGTGACATCGCGATAGTCCATGAAGCGGATTTCCGCGAGGTCCTCGAGACCCTCCTCCTTGATCTTGGCCTGGCCCCACTCAGCCTGCTCCTTGGAGAGGGTTACGCCGAGGGACTTCACACCGCGCTTGGCGGCGTAGCGCACCATGCCGCCCCAGCCGCAGCCGACGTCCAGGTGGCGGTCACCCTCCTTGAGCCGCAACTTGTCGAAGATGAGGCGATACTTGTTTTCCTGGGCCTCATCCAGCGTGGCGTCGGGGGAGGGGTAGTAGGCGCAGGTATACGTCATCGAGTCACCGAGGAAAAGCTCGTAGAAGTCATTACCCACGTCGTAGTGATCGGAGATGACGTCCGCGTCGCGTTCCTTGGAGTGCTTGGACAATCCTTCGTGCAGCTTGCGGCGCAGCCACGAGGCTCGCTCGACTTCCGGGACCGGCTGGATCTGGAAAGCTCCCATCGAGGCCAGGGAGCGTGCCACCCTGGCCAAGGTCTTCGCGTCCGGGCGGGTGAACTTGTCATACATGGCGTGCAGCGCATCGAAGATGCCGTAGGGGTGCGCCGGGTGTTCGCCCTCGACAGTGATGCCGTCGGTGACATAAGCGCGGGCAAATCCTACATCCCCTGGGTGAGTCGCGATATAGGCCAAGCCCTGGAGGTTGTTGATCTTGACGGTAAACTGCGCATCGGCTGGGCCGGTGGCGGAACCATCGAAAGCCTCCCAGCGGAAGGGGTTGGGGCTGGGGACGAAGGTATCGATAATCTCGGCCACGGTCATTGGAGAGAATCGCTTACTCATAAAACTACATACTTCTTTCGGTTCATTGGCTGGCAGAAAAAGAACGGCCATACTCCGAGACGCCCCGGGCGTCTCGGGGGAGGTCGAAAAGACGTAGAAATCTTGTAAGGACATTGCCTTCAGACAACACAGGCAATGGTAGGCCCAATCCGGGGATAGCGCTAAGGGAGAAACTAAAAAGGGGACCTCCGGGCGGCCATGTGCGGGGTTAATGTGGCGAAAGTGGCCAAGGCTGGTAGGGTAATGGGGTCAAAAGTGTTCAACCGTTCCTATGAGATGCCTTAAGAGGGCTCTTAGCTTTTGGGAACAGATGAGATCCACCCCCGTGCGCGGCGAATTCGAACCGCACAACAAGCGCGGTAGGCCAGGAGGATTAAGTAGTGTCCGCCATTTTGCAGGCTTTTAAAGATGCCGACCTGCGTAAGAAGATCATCTTCACGCTCGTGTTGATTATCCTCTACCGCGTTGGCGCGCAGATCCCGTCGCCGGGCGTTGATTACGCCACCATCGCCGGCCGCCTTCGTGACCTCACGGAGGAATCCGGCAACCTCTACTCGGTGATCAACCTGTTCTCCGGTGGTGCGCTGCTGCAGCTGTCTATCTTCGCCATCGGCATCATGCCGTACATTACGGCGTCGATTATCGTGCAGCTGCTCACCGTGGTGATTCCTCACTTCGAGCAGTTGAAGAAGGAGGGGCAGTCCGGTCAGGCCAAGATGACGCAGTACACGCGCTACCTCACCCTGGCGCTGGCGCTTCTGCAGTCCTCGGGCATTGTGGCCCTGGCGGACCGCGAGCAACTCTTGGGGCAAGGCGTCCGCGTCCTGGCGGAGGACCGTAACTTCTTTACCCTCGTCGTGCTCGTTATCACCATGACCTCCGGCGCCATCCTCGTGATGTGGATGGGTGAGCTGATTACGGAGAAGGGCATTGGTAACGGTATGTCGCTGATGATTTTCGCCGGTATTGCTACCCGCCTTCCCACCGATGGTGTCAGCATCATGCAGAACAACGGTGGCCTCGTCTTCGCCATGGTGGTCGCCGGCCTCATCGTCCTCGTCGTGGGCATCACCTTCATCGAGCAGGGGCAGCGCCGCATTCCGGTGCAGTACGCAAAGCGTATGGTTGGCCGTCGCCAGTACGGTGGTTCGTCGACCTACCTGCCGCTCAAGGTCAACCAGGCCGGCGTTATCCCGGTTATCTTCGCTTCCTCGCTGATTTACATGCCGGTGCTTATCACCCAGATCGTCAACTCCGGCTCCCCGGGCGTGTCCGATAACTGGTGGCAGCGCAACGTGATTGCGCACCTGCAGGCTCCGAGCTCCTGGCAGTACATCGTCCTCTACTTCGTCCTCACCATCTTCTTCTCCTACTTCTATGTCTCGGTTCAGTATGACCCTGCTGAACAGGCGGAGAACATGAAGAAGTATGGTGGATTTATCCCGGGTATCCGCCCGGGTCGGCCGACCGCCGAATACCTGGGATTCGTCATGAACCGCCTTCTGTTCGTCGGTTCGATCTACCTGGCGCTCATCGCTGTTCTGCCGAATATCCTTCTGGACCTCGGCGTGGGCCGCGCAGGTGCCAGCGGCACTTCCGCCTTCGGCGGTACTGCCATCCTCATTATGGTCTCGGTGGCCCTGACCACGGTCAAGCAAATCGAGTCCCAGCTCCTACAATCCAACTACGAAGGACTGCTTAAGTAATGCGTTACGTACTCCTTGGCCCTCCCGGTGCCGGCAAGGGCACCCAAGCCGCCCTCCTCAGCGAAAAGCTCGGCGTTCCGCACATCTCCACCGGTGACCTCTTCCGCGCCAACATTGGTGAGGGCACCCCGCTCGGCGTCGAGGCTAAGTCCTACATCGATGCCGGCAAGCTGGTGCCGACCGATGTCACCGCCCGCATGGTGGAGGACCGCCTCAACCAGGATGACGCCAAGGATGGCTTCCTTCTCGACGGCTTCCCCCGCACCGTGGAGCAGGCCGATATTCTTGAGAAGCTCCTCTCCGACAAGGGCCTGAAGCTCGACGGCGTGCTGAACTTTGAGGTATCCGAGGACGTCGTGGTCGAGCGCATGCTCGCCCGCGGCCGCGCGGACGACACCGAGGAGACCATCCGCACACGCCTGGGCGTCTACCGCGAGGAGACCTTCCCGCTCATCGAGCACTATGGCGATGCCATCATCTCCATCAAGGCTGAAGGAACCGTTGAGGAAATCAACGAGCGCACCCTGAAGGCAATGGGCAAGTAGCCCGTCTTTTTGTCATGGCTTTTCGTCGACGCACTAAAACCATCCCGGCCCGCACTCCGGGCGAGCTTGATGCCATGCAGGCGGCTGGCGAAATCGTCGGCCGCGCCCTGCAGGCGGTGCGTGCCGCCGCTGCAGTTGGCGTGAGCACGCTCGAGCTCGACCACGTAGCCGAGCAGACCATTCGGGATGCCGGTGCCGTGCCCACCTTCAAGGGCTACGGCGGTTTTCCGGGGTCCATCTGTGCGTCAGTCAACGACGTCATTGTCCATGGCATACCCAGCAAGGAGATTGTCCTCGCTGAAGGGGACCTTGTCTCCATCGACTGTGGCGCCACGCTCGACGGCTGGGTGGGGGATAGCGCGTGGACGTTTGGCGTCGGCAAGCTCAGCTCTGAGGCGCAGGCGCTGTCTGATGCCACCGAATGGGTCCTCCACGAAGGGCTTAAGGCCATGGTCCCCGGCAACCGGCTTACCGACGTCTCCGCCGCCCTCGAGCAGGCCACCTACCGCGCCGAGGATAAGTTTGGCGTTGACCTGTTTATTGTTGACGGCTACGGCGGCCACGGTATCGGCCACGAAATGCACGAAGACCCCTACCTGGCCAATGAAGGCAAGGCAGGGCGCGGTCCTATCATCCAGGAAGGCTCCGTCCTGGCCATTGAACCTATGCTGGCGTTGGGCACTGAGGACAACGCCGTGCTTGACGACGACTGGACCGTTGTCACCCTCGACGGATCGCTGGCTGCCCACTGGGAACACACCGTGGCGGCAACGGAGAATGGTCCTCGAATTCTGACGCAGCGTTACTAAAACGCGGCACTCAGGTGGGAAATCGGCGGAGGAAGGTTTATACTTTTCCCCATGTCTAAGATTCGCTCCTTTGTTGGTGCTCGTTCCCTACGTCGCGCCACCGCAATCGGCCTGGTAGCCGCCACTCTCTCGGTTGCCCCCGCCGCAAACGCGCAGACGGTCCCTTCGATTGATTCCCTGTCCTCCGACGTCCAATCCCAGATTGATGAGTTCACCGGCCAGACCCGTGAGAACGCGTGGAACAGCCGCAACCAGATGCTGGAAACGCTGCAGAGCGTTAACCCGCAGGCCGCTGATGCCCTGCGCCCCGTCATCGACGGAGCCATTGAACTGGTCTTCCCGGGCCTCATTGAGCAGAAGAACGCCGAGATTCGTGCGGCTCGCGAAGCTGCAGAGCGCGCTCACGCTGAGCAGGTCGCACGCGAGAAAGCCGCCGCTGAGGAGGCTGCCCGCAAGGCCGAGGCTGAGCGCCAGGCTCAGCGCTTCGATGTTGGCCCGTGCCCCGCGGATGCCCGTATCTGCGTGGATCGTGATGGCCGCCGCTCGTGGCTGCAGGACGGCAACGGCAACGTCACCTATGTTGCGCAGGGGATGTCCACCGGCATGCCGGGGCAGGAGACACCGGCCGGTACGTTCTACATCAACCGCAAGATCAAAGATGAAATTTCGTGGGAGTTCGGCAACGCTCCGATGCCTTACGCCATGTACTTCACCAACAACGGCCATGCTTTCCATGAGGGTTCCCCGGCATACCAGTCCAATGGCTGCGTACGCCTGACCCACCAGGATGCAGTGCGCTACTGGAACGATGTGCCGATGGGTTCCAAGGTCTTCATTTACTAACCCGTAGCGGTGAGTGCGTCACCGCTACACACCAACAGCCTCCCGCTCCTTACAGTGCGGGAGGCTTTCACGTTTTTGGCGTGTCTGGTAGCGAAGTGCTCTTATCCTGCACTTACCGTATTTGGAAAACGACTCCGCGCAGCGTATGCTTTAGTGCTGGTGTCTGTACGCAGCCGACGTGGTTGCGGAGGGCACCAGGCAGTAGACACCAAACATGCAGGTGGGGGCGTCGCCAAGCGCGGCGCGAAGAACTCCACCAGAAAAGTAGAGGTTATGGCTAAGGAAGGCGCAATCGAGGTTGAGGGTCGCATCATCGAACCCCTGCCCAACGCAATGTTCCGCGTCGAGCTCGACAACGGGCATAAGGTACTTGCCCACATTTCGGGCAAGATGCGTCAGCACTACATCCGCATCCTCCCGGAGGATCGCGTTGTCGTGGAGCTGTCTCCTTATGACCTAACCCGCGGACGCATCGTCTACCGCTACAAGTAAAGACAGTAAGCCTCCTCACCCACGGGACGCACTTGATGCGTCCCTTTCTACCTCAGGCTGCGATGGCCTGAGCCCACGCTGCTAAGCATGCCCACAGTTCCCCGGCACGGCCCGGGGCGAAGCGTATGCGTGGCGGGGGACGGATGAGGAGAAAACCATCGTAACAACCCGAAAGGACTAGCCATATGGCACGTCTAGCTGGTGTTGACCTCCCGCGCAACAAGCGCATGGAGGTTGCTCTCACCTACATCTACGGCATCGGGCCTGCCCGTGCCAAGGAGCTGCTGGAAAAGACCGGCATTTCTCCTGACCTGCGCACCGACAACCTCGACGATGATCAGCTGTCGGCGCTGCGTGACGTCATCGAAGCTACCTGGAAGGTCGAGGGTGACCTCCGCCGCCAGGTTCAGGCTGACATCCGTCGCAAGATTGAAATCGGTTGCTACCAGGGCATCCGCCACCGTCGTGGCCTGCCCGTTCGTGGTCAGCGCACCAAGACCAACGCTCGTACGCGCAAGGGTCCGAAGAAGACGATCGCAGGAAAGAAGAAGTAACACATGCCACCTAAGACTCGTTCCGGCGCGCGCCGTGGTGGTCGTCGCGTCGTAAAGAAGAACGTGGCCGCTGGCCACGCATACATCAAGTCCACCTTCAACAACACCATCGTGTCCATCACGGACCCGCACGGTGCTGTCATCTCCTGGGCATCCTCCGGCCACGTTGGCTTCAAGGGTTCCCGTAAGTCCACCCCGTTCGCAGCGCAGATGGCTGCTGAGAACGCGGCCCGCAAGGCCATGGACCACGGTATGAAGAAGGTTGACGTTTTCGTCAAGGGTCCGGGCTCCGGCCGCGAGACCGCCATCCGTTCCCTGCAGGCTGCAGGCCTCGAGGTTTCCTCGATCACGGATGCCACCCCACAGCCGCACAACGGCTGCCGTCCGACCAAGCGCCGCAAGGTTTAAGGGAAAGGAAGAGGTAAGAAAATGGCTCGTTATACTGGCCCCGCTACCCGCGTATCCCGCCGTCTGCGCGTCGACCTGGTCGGCGGCGACATGGCATTTGAGCGCCGCCCGTACCCACCGGGACAGGCTGGCCGCAACCGCATCAAGGAATCTGAGTACCTGCTGCAGCTCCAGGAGAAGCAGAAGGCAAAGTACACCTACGGCGTGCTGGAGCGTCAGTTCCGCCGCTACTACGCCGAGGCTAACCGTCTCCCGGGCAAGACCGGTGACAACCTCGTCGTTCTGCTCGAGTCCCGTCTCGACAACGTGATCTACCGCGCTGGTCTGGCCAACACCCGCCGCCAGGCTCGCCAGCTTGTCTCCCACGGTCACTTCACCGTGAACGGCAAGAAGATCAACGTTCCGTCCTTCCGCGTTACGCAGTACGACATCATCGATGTTCGTGAGCGTTCCCAGAAGATGGAATGGTTCGAAGAGGCTCAGGACCGCCTGGTAGACGCCAACGTTCCGGCGTGGCTGCAGGTCGTTCCGGACACCCTGCGCATCCTCGTGCACCAGCTGCCCGAGCGCGCTCAGATCGACGTTCCGCTGCAGGAGCAGCTCATCGTCGAGCTTTACTCGAAGTAATCCTTCGACATTTTCATCTTTACCCCTTCTACCGGCGTCATATAGCGGGCGCCGACAAGGAGAAACTCCATGCTTATTTCCCAGCGTCCTCAGCTCACCGAGGAATTCATTGACTCGTCTCGCTCCAAGTTCGTCATCGAACCGCTCGAGCCGGGCTTTGGTTACACCCTCGGTAACTCGCTTCGTCGCACGCTGCTCTCGTCCATCCCGGGCGCGGCAGTAACCTCCATCAAGATTGATGGTGTGCTCCACGAGTTCACCACCATCAACGGCGTGAAGGAAGACGTTTCCGAAATCATCCTGAACATCAAGGGTCTGGTTCTGTCCTCCGACTCTGACGAGCCGGTGGTTATGTACCTGAGCAAGGAAGGCCCGGGTGAGGTAACTGCAGGCGATATCCAGCCGCCGGCTGGCGTGGAGATCCACAACTCGGATCTGCACATCGCATCGCTGAATGATTCCGCCAAGCTGGAGATGGAACTCGTCGTCGAGCGCGGCCGTGGCTACGTCCCGGCTGCCTCCACTTCCGGGGAAATCGGCCGCATTCCGGTCGACCAGATCTACTCCCCGGTACTGAAGGTCTCCTACAAGGTCGAAGCTACTCGTGTTGAGCAGCGCACCGACTTTGACAAGCTGATCATCGACGTCGAGACCAAGAACTCGATTTCCGCACGCGACGCCCTGGCTTCCGCCGGTGGCACCCTGGTCGAGCTCTTCGGCCTGGCCCGCGAGTTGAACACCGCTGCTGAGGGCATTGAGATTGGCCCGTCCCCGCAGGAGACGGAGTACATCGCCGCCTACAGCATGCCGATCGAGGATCTGAACTTCTCCGTCCGCTCCTACAACTGCCTGAAGCGTCAGGAAATCCACACCGTCGGTGAGCTCGCTGAGTGCACCGAATCGGACCTGCTGGATATCCGCAACTTCGGTCAGAAGTCGATCAATGAGGTAAAGATCAAGCTGGCTAACCTGGGCCTGGCCCTCAAGGACACTCCTGAGGACTTCGACCCGACCCAGCTGGAAGGCTACGACGCAGAAACCGGCGACTTCAAGGACCCGGCTTCCGACGATTCCGAGTAAAGAATTCCACTGAATCGTGACGGCGCGACTTGCGCCCCGTCGCGCGCTCACTTAATCCGCACACGAGGAGTACATAATGCCTACCCCCAAGAAGGGTCCGCGTCTCGGCGGCTCCGCCAGCCAGCAGAAGCACCTGCTGAGCAACATGGCTGCGAGCCTGATCGAGCACGGCGCAATCAAGACCACCGACGCTAAGGCGAAGCTGCTTCGTCCTTACGCCGAGAAGATCATCACCAAGGCGAAGGCCGGCACCGTTGCTGACCGTCGCGCAGTTCTCAAGCTCATCCCGCACAAGGATGTCGTTGCCTACCTCTTTGATGAGCTGGCACCGAAGTTCGAGAACCGTGAGGGTGGCTACACCCGCATCATCAAGCTGGAGAACCGCTCCGGCGATAACGCCCCGATGTCCCAGATCTCCCTCGTTCTCGAGGAGACCGTGACCTCCGAGGCTAACCGCGCTACCCGCGCTGCTGCTTCCAAGCAGGCCGAGGAAGCTAAGGCCGAAGAGGCTGAGGCTGAATCCGCTGAGGAAGCAAAGGCAGAGGCAACCGAGGCAGAGGTCGAGGAGACCGCTGCTGAGGAGTCCGAGGAGAAGTAAACTTCTCTCGCCTTAACTAGGCCGCAGTACCACCTTAGGTGGGGCTGCGGCCTTTTGTTATGCTTTCTGGGCTATATAACCCCGACCAGAACGTATACTCTATGACCCCGCTGTTTACTGTGCTGTACGTAATCGGCATCGTCTCCGAGGCGATGACCGCTGCGCTGTCCGCTGGCCGGCAAAAGATGGATCTGTTTGGCGTCATCATGTTGGGCGCAGTCACCGCATTGGGCGGCGGCACGATCCGCGACATGGTGCTGGGCGCCTACCCGTTGACGTGGGTGGCGGAACCGCGCTTCCTCTTGGCCGTGGTGGCCGCCGCCGTCGCCACGGTTTATATGTCCTTCCTAATGCACTATTTCCGGCATGTATTCTTGCTTCTCGACGCCCTGGGCCTTGCGGTATTCAGTGTCCTTGGTGCTCAGAAGGCCTTGGAACATGGCCATGGGTTGGTTATCGCTGCCGTGGCTGCGGTGCTGACCGGTGTCTTTGGCGGTATTTTGCGTGACTTGTTGTCCGACCGTATCCCGCTGGTCTTGTCCGCCGAGCTGTACGCCTCCATTTCTGTTCTTGCAGCCTTTTCTTATGCGGGATTGATGGAGCTGGGGCTCAGCGATGAGGTCGCTGGCGTCGTGACGGTATGCCTAGCGCTGGCGCTGCGCGTGGCTGCGATCTACTTTGGATGGTCGCTGCCGGTGTTTGAATACCGGGGAGCCGAACAACCCATGGACCCGCGCCTGCGCTTGTCTGCCCGCATTGTTCGGGATGGCGCCCGCAAGGCCAAGCGCAAAGCCGGCCAGGCCAAGAAGAATCTAAAGCACCCCAAGCGGGCTGGCTATGCCGCTTTGAGCAAGCTGGGCGTGAGCAAGAGCGCGAAGCGCCAGCACGCGGCCCAGGATTGGGAACTCAATCGCGAGTGGAATGCCAACGACTAGGTAGAATTAGCATCCATGACTAACGTTCGCCTTCGCCTAGACTTGGCCTACGACGGCACCGACTTCCACGGGTGGGCCAAGCAGAAGGGCGGCCTGCGCACTGTTCAGCAGACCGTTGAGGAGAAGCTGAGCATGGTGCTGCGCCACCCAGTGGAGCTCACCGTGGCTGGGCGCACCGATGCCGGAGTGCATGCCAGCGGTCAGGTGGCGCACTTAGATACCACACGGGCGGCGCTGGGACAGCGCAGCATTGACGGCGATCCCACCAAGCTGGTGAAGCGCTTGGCCAAGTTGCTGCCTGCCGACGTCCGCGTCCACGCCTGCACCGAAGTTCCCGCAGATTTCGACGCGCGCTTTTCTGCCTTACGCCGCCGCTACGTCTACCGCATCACCACCCATCCGCGCGGTGCACTTCCGACTCGCGCACGCGATACCGCGACGTGGTTCAAGCCAGTGGACCTGGAGCTAATGCAGGCCGCGGCCGATCAGCTGGTGGGGCTCAATGACTTCGTGGCTTTCTGCAAGGCGAAGCCGCACGCCACGACCATTCGCGAGCTCCTTGCCTTTGAGTGGAAGGACGTGTCGACGCCCGCGGAGCCGCAGCTCTACGAGGCGCACGTAACCGCGGATGCCTTTTGCTGGTCCATGGTGCGCTCGTTGGTGGGCTGCTGTTTGCGGGTGGGGGAGGGCTCGCGCGGAGTTGACTTCGCCGCCCATATGCTGCGGGAAGAAAGCCGGTCCTCCGAGATCCCGCTTGCTGATGCTCAAGGTTTGAGCCTGGTGGGCGTGGATTACCCCGATGCGGACCAGTTGGCCGCGCGGGCGGAGATGACCCGTGGTCGTCGCGCTGCGGAGGACACCGAGTTGGGTTAATCTAGAACCCACTGCGCCGTGGGAGGGTGGCGCTGCGATTCGGGGGAGGATTCTCATGGCACGCGCGTTGCCAACTACCAAGGCCCAGGTATCGGGCCACAAGTTTCTACTGCGCCGCCTCGAGCACGGACTCGTGTTCGGGGATATCCGTATGATTCATGATCCATTGAAAAGGCGCCAACGCGCCCTGCTGGGCGGGGTAGCCGCAGTAGCCTTCTTGAGTCTTGGCTCGGGGCTCATCGCCTGGATGCAGCCGGACCCGCAACCCGGCGATGCGCCCGTCGTGCGTTCCTCCGAAGGGCAGCTCTTAGCGCTGGTCAACGGCACGTATCATCCAGTGGCTAACTTGGCTTCGGCCAGACTCATTGCCAACGAGCCGGTCGAACCGCATGTGGCAGGGGATAGCTTCTTAGAAGAGATGAGCCTGGGCACCCCGCTGGGGATTGCAGACGCCCCCAACCTTCTTGCAAGCGCAACTGGGCAGGAACCAGGATGGTCGGCCTGCTTGGAAGAATCAACACAGGGCGCGAACTGGCAATCCAGCAGCCGCGTTGGCACCGTGACCGTGGTTGCGCACCGCGCTGTTCCCAGGTTCGATGAAGAGCACGCTGCCGTAGTGGAAACCGATGGCACGCAGTGGCTGCTCACCGGCCAGGGGCGCGTCGTGCTGCCCGAGGCTACGAGCACACAAGGCCGGGTTCTGCGGCGCGCGCTGGGGATGACCGCGGAGACCGCCGTGTGGGCCATGCCCGCGGAGCTGCTCAACACATTTGCCGAACTGGAGCCGCTGAGCTTTCCGGCCGCCCCGCCGGAGATTCTGGATACTGGTGAGCAGCTCTGGGCGCGCACGGAGCAGGGTGTTTTCTCCATCACCCCCACACAGGCGGAAATGCTGGTCGGCCTGGGCGCACAGCGTTTGCCTGCGCAGGCGCAGGAGGTGGCCGCGCTGGGGGACGTCCCACCGTCCTTCAACCTCCCCACCACCCGTGTGGACTTCCTGTCCCCTGAGCAAGGCTGGTTGTGCGCAACTCACGAGCAAGGCGCCGGAACCATGCGGCCGGTGGCGGCCACGGTGGACTTGCCGGGGGACTCGGCCGCGCAGCGTTTCGCCGGCCTCCAGGCTGGCGTGGGCGTGGACAGCGGGCACGGCTACCACGTGGTCTCCGCCACCGGCAGGCGCCACGAGCTGGCTAGCGCGGCAGAGCTTAAAGCACTGGGGGTGGGGGAACCGGAGCGGGTGCCGTGGGAGATCCTGCGGCTGCTGCCGGAAGGCTCTGCTTTGAGCCGCGCGGAGGCCTTAGGGTCTGAGCACTGAGGGTGGCTACGAGGGCGAGGAAGGCCACGGCGCCGAGGAGAAGGCGAACAATTGGCCAGCCCTTGGCGGGTGGCGCCGCCTGCGGCCTCACCGCGACGGCACGCTCCTCACGGGATTCGCTCGCGGGCCGATAGGTCACTGCTGTGAGAGGATCAACCACCCCATGCCCGGGCTCTGCTGAGTCAATGATGCGCTGGCGCAGCTGTGCTGGGGAGTCCCCAGGGTAGCGCTGCGCCAACAAGGCGATCGTGCCACTGACCAGGGGAGCTGCAAAGGACGTTCCCTGAAAGACGGTGTCCTCCTTTCCCGTGGCCCATCCGCCGCCGGGCTCCAGCGCGAGGAGAACGCTGCCTTCCGCGCTGAGCGGTGCCGTGATGGAATACTCCGCGAGGTCGTGCGGCGTGGCCAGAGCACCAACCGCGAGGACGGTTTCGGCTTCCGCGGGAAAGACCACGTCATCCTTTTCACAGCCGCCGGCCGTCGCGTTTCCCGACGCCGCCACAACCACCGCCCCAGCCCCTTCCGCGCGCTGCAGCGCCGCGTCCAAGGCGGAACGATCGACCCGCGTGGCGGCTTCCGGCGGAACGCACGACACCACGGAGACGTTGATGACCTGAACCCCCGCGCTGACGGCGTCTTCGATGGCGGCAGCCAGGCTGGCCAGCGTGCCGGCCCCGGCGCGGTCCGCCTCATCGTTGTCCGGCGCTGGGGTCCGGTAGTGCGAGCTGGTTTGCCGGATGGAATAGATTTCCGCATCCGGGGCCACGCCGAGTTCCTTGCCAGCGATGACGCCGGCCACCACCGTCCCGTGCAGGTCGCAGTCCCGCAGCGGGTCGGGCTCCTCCGGGGTCACGAAGTCCGCTCCTGGCGTCACCCGCAGCTGTGGATGGGCGGCCACCCCGGTATCGATGACCGCGACCTTCACCCCAGCACCCGTGGCAAAGGAATGCAGCCGCGCCCGGTACTCCGCATACTGCGCGGAGGGCTGTGGCCCTGCCGTGGCGAGCGTGGCCTTCGCGCAGGCGGTATCCGGTTCGCGGGCGACGGCTACCGGTGCACACAGAGCACTGGTACCCCAAGCCAGGCAAACACCAAGCGCAGCGCCGACAGCGCCTATTTGGGTCAGCGTATTCATGATCCCAACCCCCGAATGAGCTCGAAGAGCCCCGCCACGTGCGCGGCCAGCGGCAGGCACGCGGCCAGGGCGAGAGCCTCGGCGCGCTCGAACCACACGATAGTGGTCGGCTCAATCTGCCGTAGCTTGCCTGCCCACACCGGCACGGACAGCATGGCCGCGATGACCAGACCCGCAACGATGCTAAGAACCCACGTTCCCGTCGTTGGGGCGGAAAGCAGCTGCCACTCGCGTAGAGGTACGGCCACCGCGGCACACGCAGCAGCAAGGCCATAGATTCCCAGCGCCCACGCAGCGACGGGCCGGGCGTGGCGTGCCGCATGCACGATGACACCGCCCGCGACACTCAGGCACAGGGCTTGGGAAACAATGACGGTTGCGCCCTCGTGAGCGTTGAGCGCGACGAGGAGAAGGGAAGGAACGCCCGCCAGCGCGCAGCCCACTGCGATTCCCTCGTAGGCCTGCCCGGCGCGCCGGGCTTTGAGCGAGTTATCCGTAGGGTCCTCATCGGAGATGCTCAGGTCTTGTCCGGCGGTGGGAAGTTGTGGCACCCGGAGGCCAGCGAGCCGCGTGGTGAACAGGGGAGCGCCTGCGAGTAGGGCCACGGTGGCGGCAAGCAGCGGGGCGGGGCCAAGCAGGCCGATGAGCACGAGCAGGCACCACGTCGCGGCACTTGCCCGAGCACGTATTCCGCCGATGCGCACCAGATGGGAGAGCACCGCCACGGTACCCACGGCCGCCGCCGCAGCCACGAGTGGCGCGGCCGGAATCGCGGTTCCGGATGGGCCAGCAAAGAAGGGCACCCCAGTGGCCAGCGCCCCCGCCAGCCCGGCAGCCACGTGGGAGGCCGCGAGCAGGGAGCCGCGCCGGGTCCACGCCGCGAGCACGAGGCCGATTATCGCAGCGGCGGTGCAGCCAACCGCGGGAGACAGCGCGGCGGCGAGCAACGCGCCGACGGCGATGAGCCCCGCTGCGCCCCAGAACCCGGCCAGGCCGGAAAACTGCGCTGCAGAGACGTCGGCAGCGAGCGCCTCCGCGGCATCGCGCACAATCGGCGCCGGCGATGGCTCATCGGGGCTGAGCACGAGGACGGAACCGTCTTCCACGCTGGTGCGATCCAGCGGCGTGGTCATCGATATGGTCTTGCCCGCCGCGGTAGTAGCGCGCCACAGGATGGGGGCCGGTGGGACGTCGACAAGCACGAGCAGTTCCCCCAGCACCTCCCCGAGGCTGGAAGAAAGCGGCAAGGATATGTCCGCCTCTTTGCGGGTATGACCTGCGTGGATACGGACGGTGACGTGGACAGAATGCGCGAGTGCGCGAGTCATGGAATGTACCTCCCCCGAGAAAAATTTCTGGGCAACCCCTTGCCCATTGCCTCACATTGTGGCTTACTGGTGGCACGCTGTCCACCGCTTCAGGAGGCGGTGGAGTACTTCGGGGGGAAGGACTTTGATATGCGCGTACCCACACGCGTCGTGGACACTGGGCAGCCGGCCTATCGGGAGCCGGCACCGCCGTTGCCGCAGGGCAGCATTAACGCCGAGGCCGTGCCGGAGGCGGCTCGCGCTCAACCCGTGCCACTGGTTCGCCTACTTATGCCGCTGGTCATGATCGCGGCCATGCTGGGCATGGTGGCGCTCATGGTTCTCGGGGCGGGGGACGCCCGCCGGATGAGCCCCATGAGCCTCATGTTTCCGCTCATGATGCTGGCCAGTATGGCCATGATGTTTAACCCGCAGGGAGGCGGGCAGGATCCGGATGAGACCCGCCGGACCTACCTGCGCCACCTCAAGGCGCTGCGGGAGGAAGCGCTGGAGCGCGGGGCGGCGCAACGCGCGCATGAAGAACACCGCAACCCTGACCCTGAGCAGCTTGGAGCGTTGATTCCGACAACGCGCCTGTGGGAACGGGACGCGGATTCCCCGGACGCCTTGGAGGTGCGGGTGGGGACGGGGCCGATGGCCCTGTGCACGCCCATTAACGTGCCGGATTCGGGCGCGGCGGAGGACCTCGATCCGGTGTGCGCGGTGAGCTTGCGCCAGACCGTGCGCGCGGTGGGAACGCTGGCGGACATGCCGGTGGTCATCCAACTGCAAGCCTTTCCCATCGTTGGCCTGGCCGGCGAGGATGCGGCCGGGGTTGCCCGCGCGCTGCTGCTACACCTGGCCGTGCTGCACGGTCCGGAAACAGTGGGCATTGAGTACCACGGTGAGGAGTGGAACTGGCTGAAGTGGCTGCCACACGTTAGGGATCCGGGCCAAGCCCAGTTCCGCATCCGCGTTGTTGAGGAGGACCAGGCAAGCGGCGTTGCCGTGCCGCGCAGTGACGCGCTGGAGGATACCCCCACAACCACCATCGCCGTGGGCGTTACGCCTCATTCGCCGCTCGGGCGCCGCGCTGAGGAAGAAGGCATCTATCTGCGGGCGGAGGGCGCGCTCTCCGTGGTTACTGCCGCGGGGGAGGAGGAGCTGGGACGCTGTGCGCTTGTCGACGATTCCACGGCCCTCCTGCGCGCCCGTACGCTTGCGCCCTATCACCGCCCCTTTGGCAGTGATGCTGCGGCAGCGCCCCGGCACGGTCGCGATGCGGACCTGCCGACCTTGCTGGGCTATCGGGACGTGGATGCGCTTCAGGCCTCCGGCATGTGGCAGGGACGTAGCCCGGCTGAGCGGCTACGTGTGCCCATCGGCGTGGACGAGTCCGGGCACCCGCTGATGCTTGATGTGAAGGAGTCCGCGCAGGGCGGGATGGGGCCGCATGGTTTGTGCATTGGTGCTACTGGCAGCGGAAAGTCGGAATTACTTCGAACGCTTGTCGTAGCGCTGGCCGCCACCCATAGCCCGGAGGAGCTCAACCTCGTGCTCGTTGATTTCAAGGGTGGCGCAACCTTCCTAGGGTGTGAGGAGCTGCCGCATACCTCCGCCGTGATTACCAACCTGGAGGAAGAATCGACCCTGGTGGAGCGCATGTATGATGCCATCTCCGGCGAGATGAACCGCCGCCAGGAGCTGCTGCGCAAGGCGGGCAATTTTGCGAACGTGGGCGAGTTCAATGCCTCGGCTGCTGCGGTGGCCGAGCACGGACCGCTGCCGGCGTTGGTCATCGTGGTGGATGAGTTCTCGGAGCTCTTAGGCCAGCACCCGGACTTCGCCGAGCTCTTCGTCGCGGTGGGAAGGCTTGGCCGCTCGCTCCATGTGCACCTGCTGCTGGCCTCCCAGCGCTTGGAGGAAGGGCGCTTGCGGGGATTGGATTCGCACCTGTCCTACCGCATCGGATTGAAGACCTTCTCCGCGGGGGAGTCCCGCCAAGTTCTCGGCGTGGTCGATGCCTATCATCTCCCCGCCCAGCCGGGAGCCGGCTACCTCAAGACGGATGCCGATGCCCCTACTCGCTTCCACGCCTCCTATGTGTCTGGCCCGGTCACGCGCCGGGTAGCGCCTGATGATTCTGAAATGAATGCGCGGCACGCCGCGCGCGTGGAGCTTTTCACAGGGCAGCGCGCGGTGGAAGAAGAACTCGGATTTGCAGAGCTCGTAGATTCCTCGAGCACGCTCCTGGACACCGTGGTGGCCGCTGCCCGGGATGAGGCTGCTCGGCGTGGCCAGTCGGCGCGAAGAATCTGGCTGCCTCCCCTGCCGCCCGTGGTGGAGCTGTCCAGCGTTGCTTCCTTGCGGGAAGATTCTCCCGGCGCGGGCGGAGAGTTGCGCGCCGAGGTGGGGCTTATTGACCGCCCCTACCACCAGCGCCAAGACCCGCTCACCGTGGACTTTAAGGCAGGAGGTGGGCACCTGGCGTTGTGCGGTGGACCGCAGTCGGGTAAGTCGATGGCGCTGCGCAGTATCGCCTCCGGTCTGGCGCTGCGGCATTCACCGGGACAGGTGCGTTTCTATGTCATTGACCTGGGCGGCGGGCAGCTGCGGGTGCTGGACCGGCTGCCCCACGTGGCCGGGGTGGCTGGCCGTGAGGAGCCGGAGAAAATCCGTCGCATCGTTGATGAAGTCGCCGGCCTCGTGCGCCGCCCGGAGCCCCGCCACACCTTCCTCATCGTGGACGGCTGGCACCACATCGGCACCTCCGGCGCGGATTTTGAGGACCTTGCTGAGCCGATCACCCAGCTGGTCGCCGACGGCGCCTCCGCCCGCGTCCACGTCGTGATCGCTGCAGCGCGGTGGACGAGCCTGCGGCCGTCTATTCGGGATCTCATCGCGGCCCGTATCGAGCTGCGGCTGGGTGAAGCAATGGACTCACTCATCGACCGCAAGGCGCAGCAGAAGCTCCCGGCAACGCCCGGACGGGGAATCACACTGGCAGGGGAGAACCTGCTGTTTGCCGCAACGTCCCCGCAAGACATCGCCCACATCTGCGGTGTGCATGCCGGTGCCGAACCGGTTCCACCGCTGAAGATGCTGCCCGCCCTTCTCACCGAGTTGCCCGAGCCAGATGACGGCTCGCCACTGGACGGGGTGGCCTGGGGAATCGGCGGGCCGGACCTCGAAGTCCTTAGTTGGGATCCAGTCACACAGCCGCACCTGGTGTGCATTGGTTCCCAAGGCTCCGGCAAATCGAACTTCCTCAGCGTAATCCTGGCCGGAATTAGCCACCTGGGCAGGGAAGCCGCCCGCCTCGTGGTCATCGATGAGCGCCGTGCACATTTGGGGACGTTGGATGAGGAAATGGTGGCGGCGTATGGGGCGTCGGCAAGCGCGGCCACCCAAGCCATCCTCGATACCGTGCGCACCTTGGAACAGCGCCTTCCCGGCCCCGAGGTCACCCCCGCCCAGCTTGCAGCGCGCAGCTGGTGGGAGGGGCCGGACATCTACCTGGTTATCGACGACCTCGACCTGGTCAGCGACATTGCCCTGGCGCCACTGCTCGAGCTCCTCCCGCATGCCCGCGATGTGGGGCTGCACCTGGTGCTCGCGCGCAAAGCCGGCGGCATCGGGCGCGCGATGTTTGGGCAGTTCCTCTCTGCGGTGCGGGACCTGCAGCCGGCGCTGCTGCTTCTCGACGCCGACCGCGACGAAGGCGCCATCTTCGGCATCAAGCCAACAGCGCTGCCGCCAGGCCGCGGCCAATGGGTCCTGCGCGGCATATCTCAGGGCTTGGCGCAGGTGTATGTGCCGAGCGCCGATAGTTCACACAACCCACCACAGACCACAGGCAACAAAGGAGACAACCAATGACCGCGACGCACGCACTGCGAACACCGACAACCGCGCCAGAGACCACGCTGATCGTCACGGTGCTCGATGCCGCCACGATTTATGAAGGCCCGGAAACGATTTATCGCTATGACCTGCCCGGCACGGGAATCGCCGAGGGGTGGGCGCTGGAGGCCGTCCTTGACCAGGCAGAAAAAGTCTGTGGGGCGGAATGGCCGGACGTCACCGTTGAGGTGGTGGCGGATCCATCCGGAACGGATGTCAGTGTCGAAGCCGTGAGTATCCTGCGCCGGCAACTCGCTGGTGCCGGGGCGACGGTCCTAGAGCCAGAACCATCGCCGCCGCCGGCACCGGTTGCGGTCAGCGCATCACAGGCTGCTTCCCGCTCAGCGGTGGGGGAGCAACAGTACGACTATGACGGTGCGAAGGAGATAACTGCTGAGCGGCCTCGGGCAGCTCGCCGTTTGCGCTCCCATCGCGCAGCGCAATCCCGTTGGACGGCGTTTTGGGGAGGCGTCGATCCCTTCTACATCGCGATAGCGGTCATGGTGGTTGTCGTCGCCGGGGTGTCCTGGTGGGCGGTGGGGCGCAAGGATGCGGCCGTGGCGGCGTCGACTTCCGAACAGGTGGATGAGAATACGTCTGTGGCTGCCGGCGCGCCGGGTACGGCTGCAGCACCCGGTGGGGATGAGCGTCCTAGGGGTGCCGCAACGGAGGCGGAGTCCGAGGGATCCGGCAGCACGCAGCTGCGCCCTGGCCAGCAGGCCATCGAGGTGGAAGGGATGTCCCTGGTACTCCCGCAGGGATTCCGGACCAGCGTGGAGGACGGGCTTGTCACTGCGGCCGGCGAAGACCCCAATTTGCGCATCCTTTTGGCAGCCGATCCGCTCTTCAACGTTCCCGTCGACGTCCTTTTCGCCGAGATTAAAGGACAGATCGACTCCGATCCCGCCCTCCGTGATCCGGTCGAGGAATCTGGGCGGCTGACGTATACCGAGGACCCTGGAGACGGTTCGCAGGTGACGTGGATGATGTGGGAAGACAAGGGCCATCAGATGTCCGTGGGGTGCCACACCAAGTTTGAACCCAACGTGGTGCAGAAAGCCGCCTGCCGGATGGCTGCGGAATCTCTGGTCAAAAAGGAGTAGGAGGGAGCACGCCGCGAAGCTAAAAGATTTTTGAACGCGGCGGGAACCGATGAGCCACTAGCTCAGTCCAATAAGGGTGAGAAGGACACAGGGTGCTTCTCGGGGGGAAAGAAACACACACCAAGCCCTTGGAAAAGGGATATACCCCAGGTAGGGATCAAGACAGAAAGAGAAGAACATGACTCAAACGTTCCGCACAGAAGCCGACGTAATGGTGGCCACCGCCGGCCGCGTCGACTCCACCAATGACGAGGTACAGGGTGAGCTCACCCGTCTGCAGGGTGTTGTGGATTCCGTTCGCGGCAGCTGGGCAGGCCGCGCGCAGGTTTCCTTTGACAACCTGATGCAGCGCTACAACTCCTCCGCGCAGCAGCTGCGTGAAGCGCTGACCGCCATCAGCGAAAACATCAGGGATAATGCCCGCAACTTCGACACGGTTGAGGCGGATAACGCCCAGTCCTTCGAGAACGTCGGCGGCGCGGGACTGGCCTTGTAGCGCTAGCTGCTTTCACTGACTACAGCACACGTTGAATTACACACGAGCACACAGAAGATAAGGAACACGCAATGTCTGGAATCAAGTATCAGTTCGGCGCCATCGCCGGCGCCGCAGCCGACATCAACTCCACCTCCGGTCGCATCAATGGACTCCTCGGTGACCTGAAGGCCACCCTGCAGCCGATGGTATCGACCTGGGAGGGAGATTCCGCTGCGGCATATAACGCGGCGCAAGCTAAGTGGGATAAGGCGGCCGCCGAGCTCAACACGGTGCTGGCGACCATCTCCACCACGGTCTCCCAGGGCAACGACAACATGAGTGACGTCAACCGTCGCGCTGCCGCCAGCTGGGGATAAACCGACCCGGCTGTGAGTCTTGAACTGGGTGGGTGAGCTTTTTCTTTAACACCATTCACCACCATGAGTGATGAGCGGTAGGTAGGAAGGCGCGGAGGCTAGGAAAGGAAGGCGCAGGGAATGGAAGGGCTGGACGCGCCGCCTTGACTCAGCTTCCACCGCCCGCCCAGTGAAGGCGCCGGTATCGCTTCTCATCAACGTTTCTGTCTCTACCCCCACCCCGAATGAATTGAGGTGGAGGCGTTGGTGAGGGGCGATATCGGCGTTTTGGGTTTTCAAACTGCTGCGTACTAAAGTGAAACACCTATGTGTCCGCACCCCGTCGTTAGTGGGTGCGCGCGGGCTGCAGGTCTCCACCGGCCGCTGTATGTACCGCGTCAAGGCTTACATAGCGATGGCCGGCAGTTCCGAGACAGACTTTCAAGGAGTCATTTTGTCTACTTTCCACCCGAAGAGCGGTGACATCACCCGCAAGTGGTACGTCATCGACGCTACCGACGTGGTTCTGGGCAAGCTCGCTTCCACCGTGGCTGACATGCTGCGCGGCAAGCACAAGCCCCAGTACGCACCGAACGTTGATTGCGGCGACCACATCATCATCCTGAATGCGGACAAGATCCACATTTCTTCCAACAAGCGCGAGCGCGAGATGCGCTACCGCCACTCCGGTTACCCGGGCGGCCTGAAGTCCATGACCCTTGGTCAGTCCCTGGACGCCAACCCGGTCCGCGTTATCGAGGAAGCTGTGAAGGGCATGATGCCGCACAACAAGCTTTCCAACGCCTCCATCAAGAAGCTGCACGTTTTCGTGGGCGAGGAGCACCCGTACGCCGGCCAGAAGCCGGAAACCTTTGAGTTTAAGCAGGTGGCACAGTAATGACCGAGCAGAACATCGACAACAATGTAGCCGACGCTGCCGACATCGCTGCAGCAACCGCCGCTACCGAGGAGTTCACCAACACCATCGGTGATTCCCTGGCAACCGATACCGAGGCTGAGGTTGAGACCGCTGCCCCGGCTATCCACGAGGGCCCGATCCAGACCGTTGGTCGCCGTAAGCGCGCCATCGCTCGTGTTCGCCTCGTTGCTGGTTCCGGAAACATCTCCGTCAACGGCCGTGCCTTTGACGAGTACTTCCCGAACAAGCTGCACCAGCAGGACATCCTGCAGCCGCTGACCATCCTTGAGCGCGATGGCCAGTTCGACATTAAGGTCACCGTCAACGGTGGTGGCCCGACCGGCCAGGCCGGCGCTCTGCGTCTGGCTATCGCCCGCGCACTGAACGTCTACAACCCGGCTGACCGCCCGGCCCTCAAGAAGGCCGGCCTGCTCACCCGTGACGCTCGTGCCGTGGAGCGCAAGAAGGCTGGTCTGCACAAGGCACGTCGTGCCCCGCAGTACTCCAAGCGTTAATCTTCGCGCACTGCATTTTCGAAAGCCGCTGCTTCCCTAGTACGGAGGCGGCGGCTTTCGCTTTGTGTAGGGCGTGCACAACGTGAAGCCGCGAGTCATAGACAGACATCGTTGGTGGCCCGATCTGCGGAAGCTATGGGGTAGCAGGCATAATGAACAACTATGACTCGACTTTTTGGAACCGATGGAGTTCGCGGCCTAGCGAACAAGAAGCTCACTCCGATCCTGGCCTTGCGCTTGGGACAGGCGGCGGCGGAGGTATTGACCTCGGACCGTGAGTCCTATGAGCGTCGACCGCTCGCGATTATCGGGCGCGATCCGCGCGTGTCGGGTGAGATGCTGGATGCGGCGATCGCATCGGGCTTAGCATCGCGTGGCGTCGACGTCGTACGCGTCGGCGTGCTGCCTACCCCGGCTATCGCGTTCCTCACCGATGACTTTGGGGCAGATCTCGGCGTGATGATCTCCGCCTCCCATAACCCGATGCCGGACAATGGCATCAAGTTCTTCTCCGCGGGCGGTAAGAAGCTGCCTGATGAGGTGGAGGATCGCATCCAGGCTGCCATGGGAAGCCTCACCGAAGACGGACCTACTGCGACCAAGATTGGTCGCATCATTTCGGAGGCTCCCGACGGCCGCGAGCGCTACCTCAAGCACTTGGCCGAGGTCGTGACCACGGATCTGAGCGGCATCAAGGTTGTCGTCGATACCGCTAATGGTGCTGCCTCCAAGGTGGCACCGCAGGCCTACGAGGCTGCGGGTGCTGAGGTCATTGCCATTCACAACAAGCCCAATGCTTTCAACATCAACGAGGACTGCGGTTCGACGCACATCGAGAAGACCCAGGAGGCCGTCGTCGAGCACGGCGCCGATCTGGGCTTGGCTCACGACGGCGACGCTGACCGCTGTTTGGCCGTGGATGCCGAGGGCAATGTTGTTGACGGCGACCAGATCATGGCGATCCTCGCCGTGGGCATGAAGGAAGACAACGATCTCCGCTTCAACACCTTGGTGGCTACCGTCATGTCGAACCTGGGCCTGAAGCTGGCCATGCAGGAGCAGGGCATCGAGGTCAAGGAAACCGCCGTGGGTGACCGCTACGTGCTGGAGGAGCTCAACCGTGGCGATTACTCCCTGGGCGGCGAGCAGTCCGGCCACGTGGTGTTGCCGGATGACTGCACCACTGGTGATGGCACTCTGACTGGCCTGTCCATCATGGCGCGCATGGCGAAGTCCGGGAAGTCCATCAAGGAGCTGGCCTCCGTGATGACGGTATTGCCGCAGGTGCTCATTAACGTTCCGGTGTCCGATAAAGCCGTCATTCTTAAGGCTCCTGAGGTCAAGGAAGCTATCGCTGCCGCCGAGTCGGAGCTTGGAAACACAGGCCGCGTTCTGTTGCGCCCGTCCGGCACGGAGGAGCTCTTCCGCGTCATGGTGGAGGCTGCTGAAGAGGAGCAGGCGCGCAAGGTGGCGGGCAAGCTCGCTGCGGTTGTTGCTGCAGTCTAGTTCTACGCACCCACGCTAAACCCCGGGCCATGCGGCCTGGGGTTTCGTGTTTTGTGGGTGATGGGGGAACCGGAGGGGAGGTTTCTCAGTCCAATAAGGGCAGGAATCACTGTTTGTTGTGGACGAGAAGGAGGGCGCTCATGCCCGACGTATTTTTTGATGAGGACGAAGCCACGCGGCTTCTCGACGCCGTCGTGGACCAAACCCGCGCCCAAAGTGACGCGCATCGTGGGGACAGACCGAACTTTCCCGCGTCATCCGCGGGCAGGGACTTCGGCGGGCATGGGGCGCAGATTCAGGCGTTGCTGAGCCAGCTGCATGAGCGCGGAGCGTGGCGGTTGGACAACATATCGGCCACAGCGGATGCTGCACGCGCACAGCTGCGTGCCTTCGGGGAGATCGACCGTGGTCTTTCTAGCCAGCTTGGTGAGCAGGAAGCGGGGATGAACTGATGTCCACGATGGTCAAGTCACTTTTGGGTGATTATTCACAGGCGGTGTCCCAGTTTCAGGCCGCTAGCCTAGGGGGCTACTCCGGACCCAGCACACCTATTGGTCTGTTGGGGGACATGGTGGGCTCGGTCGATGGGATTAAACCGGATGACCTGATTAGCAGTACCGCATCGGCGATGGGCGCTCGGCGCCCGCGGCGCGGTGGCAATGGATTGCGAGATTTCCTTTTAGGGACGGTTCTATCGCTGGCCGGGGGAGCGCTCATGGATCACCTGCGCGGCGTGCAGGATGACTTTGAGAAGGAGAGAGACGAAGCCGATGACCTGGTGGAATCCGCACAGCAGTGCTCCGAGGCCATCGAGGATGTGGTCGATGTTTCCGATTCTGCGGTGGCAGAGCTCATCTCCGCTGTCATTCCCCTACTCAACATCCTGACGTTGCTATTGCAGCGGCATCCTCTGGGAAAGGCCATCGTCCCTGAGATAGCGCGTATTGGTGGGGATCTGATCGATCAGACGAATGACACTATTACGCAGACCTGCCGGGACCGCGATACTGCTATCGAGAATTGCTATGGCGAGTTTGAGAGGCGCTGTTCTGAGGTGTGTGAGCGCGAGCTTCCGGAGACCCCGCCGGAACCCGAATGCGGCTGTGAGGACAAACCGAAGCAGTGCCCACAACCTGAGCCTGAGCCTTGTGAGCCGACGAAGCCAGCCCAGTCCGCTGAACCTGTTGCACCAGCGCAGTCTTCTCCCGCACCGGCTCCTTCCACACCTGCCCCGCCGCAGCCTCCAGTTGAGCAGGGGGTTGAAAAACCGGTAGTGCCGCCGGAGGAACCGGCGCCAACTCGTCCCGCTGCGGCGCCGGAAAAAGAGTGCCCGCCGGATGAAGAGAAGCCACAGCCGGCGAAACCGTCCCAGCCTCCAAGCACACCAACTGAAACCGTAGCGCAGCCCAAGCCGGAATCCACTGCGCCAGAAGCGCAGCACACACCGTGCGGCTGCCATGCGGAGAAGGAAGCGCAGTCCTGCGGTTGCAGCGAGCAGCAACGTGAAATGGAAACAACGAAGCCAGCTGATGCAGGGGTGGAGATTCCCACCGAACCCGCGCAACAGGAGGTAATTGACTGCCCGGAGGATATGGAGCCGGTGGCTGAGGAAGTCGAGTGCCCTGAGGAACCGGTAGAAGGTGAAGACTGTGAGGCGCCAGAGCAGCCACCAGTTGCGGAGCCGGGTGAGTGCAAGCCTGAAGAATCCTGCTGCGGAAGCTTGGGAATCCTCGGCGTAGGGGTCGCCATCCTGGGGCTGGGCCTCTTGGCCGAGGCGGCTGTGGACTTCATCGAAAACCTGCCGGAGCCAGAAACTGTACCGGAGCCGGTGCCTGAGCCAGAGCCCGAACCCCAGCCAGAACCAGAGCCCTGTCCGCCGCCTGCGCCGGAACCTGCTCCTGACAATGGTGTTACGCCGCCACCGCCGGAGCTGAACAATGTCCCGGAGCCAGAAGCACCGCCGGAGAAGCTTGCACACATGCAAGCAGCGGAAGCACCGGTGCCAGCACCGGATCCTGCGCCAGCACCCGCATCCGAGCCAGCGCCAGCTCCCGCAACTGAGGCCGCACCAGACATAGCGCCGCAAGAAAGCTCAGAGACATCGTCTGTACACGCACGAAAGGCAGGGCAGTGGTAATGCCGCACAATGATTTTGATGAGTTCGCCCGCGGATTCCGCGAGCGCACAGCCGCACGGCTACTGGAATTTGAGAAAGCCATGGCTAAGGCACAGGATGAGCTGGAAAGATCTGCGCAGCGCGCGGCCCAAACCCAAGTGCACCCGGACCCACAGAGGCGAAGCCCAGCCGCCAGGGGTGTAGGGCACGGCCAAAGCCAGGGGCAGGGGCGGGGCCGCCCGCGCGGTCAAGTGCAATCGGTGCTCAGGCGCGGGTGACACGGAAACCGGGAAACTCCTCTGTGCGCCAGCAGCCCCAGGTGCTACCGTGGCGTGAGTAATCGCTGTACGTATCAACCAGGGTTTGGAGGAAGACCGCATGACAGTTCCTTGGCTTTATGACGTCTTGTGGGGCGTTCTTCCCATGCTGTACCTCTTGGTGGCTTTTGTTGTGCTTGGCATTGAGATTAAATACGACAGAGAAATGGCCCACATAAAACTGTGGACAGCCGCTCAGTTGCTTCTGCCGGGCATTGCACTTATCGCCTGGCTTTTCATTGAGGTTCCTCGGTTAAAACGACTAAAGCAGGACGAATAAACCATCGTCCTGCTTAAGTCGGAGCACATGTGCGCCTTGCGGCGCTAGCTCGTCGAAACGTTTCCCGTCGTGCTAGTAACCGGCCCGCTTGGTGAGGTCTTCGCCGACGAAGCTCTCGACGCCCTTGGCGGAGGCGTCGGCAGCCGCAAAGTCGTCGTACTTGGATTCGCCAGCGAGGGTGGACAGGAAGAAGCCAGTGACAAGGCCGCGGGCAGTTTCGACTGCGGAACCTTGGAAGAAGCCGGAGCCAAGCGCCAACTTGAAAAGCTTGTCCTCGCTGAAGCCGGACTGCGTGCCCTTAGCAATTTCGCGGTAAGCCACCGGACCGCCCCAGGCGTTGGCCAGCTTCGCGGGGTTTCCCGCGCGGAAGATATCATCTTGGCCCGCGCCAATAACGAGGCCGCGTGCCTTCACTGCGTGTGCGGCCTGAACCGCGGACGGGGAAGTATCGGCAGGGTAGAGGGCCGCGACGGCGCGGACCTTCGGGTTATCCACGGCAGCCAGGGTAGCCACGCCGCCGCCCATGCCGTGGCCAAAGACACCCAGCTTGGAAGCGGAGACCGAAATCTTGCCAGCGCCCAGCCTGACGCCGGCGGCAATTTGCAAGGCCGATTCGAGGTCGGCAGCCAAGTCGCGGTGTTTGGCAAAGACGCCCGTCTCCGTATCCGGAGCAACCACCACGATGCCCCAGCTGGCCAAGTGGCGCAGGGTGGCGTGGTAGTCCTTGATGCTCTTCGTCCAGTCGTGGGCAAACGCCACGGCGGGCAGGCCCTTGCCCTCAACCGGGGTGTACACCTTGCCCTCAAGCCCTGCATAAGACAGGTCTCCGACGAGGACGCGGTGCGGGCCGCGCTTAGACAACGTACCGAGATGCTTCTTCAAATTCGCAGACACGCTTTACAGAATAGAGGAAAGAATAAGCAAAGCGGTGAACAGTGCGGGAGATTAAGTAGGATCCTTGCGATTCGGCATGTTAAATCATGCTGTAAAATTTCGACCTATGTGTGGAATCGTTGGATACATTGGCCATAACACCGATGGCCGTGAGTACTTTGCCTTAGACGTTGTGCTGGAGGGCCTGCGTCGACTGGAGTATCGCGGCTATGACTCAGCAGGCGTCGCAATGTACGCCGATGGCAAGATCGGCTGGCGCAAGAAGGCCGGAAAGGTCGCCGCGCTGGAAGCCGAAATCGCCGCGCGTCCGCTTCAGGATTCCGTCCTGGGCATCGGGCACACCCGCTGGGCCACTCACGGTGGCCCGACCGATCTGAACGCCCACCCGCACGTGGTGGATGGCGGCAAGCTCGCCGTCGTTCACAACGGCATCATCGAGAACTTCGCCGAGCTCAAGACCGAGCTGGAGGCCAAGGGCCACAACTTTGTGTCCGAGACCGACACCGAAGTCGCCGCCACCCTCCTGGCGGATGTGTTCCACAACGAGGCCGGCGGTGACCTCACCAAGGCCATGCAACTGACCGGCAAGCGCCTGGAAGGCGCGTTTACCCTCTTGGCTATCCACGCCGAGCAGGCAGACCGCATCGTGGCCGCGCGCCGCGATTCTCCGCTGGTTATCGGCTTGGGTGAAGGGGAGAACTTCCTGGGTTCGGACGTCTCTGGCTTCATCGACTACACCAAGTCCGCCGTCGAGATGGACAACGATCAGGTCGTCACCATCACCGCGGATGATGTCGAGATCACCGACTACGACGGCAACCCCGCCCAGGGCAAGCCCTTCGAGATCAAGTGGGATGCCGCCGCGGCCGAAAAGGGCGGCTTCAACTCCTTCATGGAGAAGGAAATTCACGACCAGCCGGCAGCCGTGCGCGATACGCTGCTGGGCCGCCTCGATGAGACCGGCAACCTGGTCCTCGATGAGATTCGCATCGAGGAGTCGGTGCTCAAGTCTATCGACAAGATCATCGTCATCGCCTGCGGCACCGCCGCCTACGCAGGACACGTCGCGCGCTACGCCATCGAGCACTGGTGCCGCATCCCGTGCGAGGTGGAGCTGGCCCACGAGTTCCGCTACCGCGATCCGATCGTCAACGAGAAGACCTTGGTTGTGGCCCTGTCCCAGTCGGGCGAGACCATGGATACCCTCATGGCCGTGCGCCACGCCCGCCAGCAGGGCGCCAAGGTGATCGCCATCTGCAACACCCAGGGTTCCTCCATCCCGCGCGAGTCCGACGCTGCCCTCTACACCCACGCCGGCCCGGAGATCGCCGTGGCCTCCACCAAGGCCTTCTTGGCGCAGATCACCGCGACCTACCTGCTGGGCCTCTACCTGGCCCGCCTGCGCGGCAACATGTTCTCCGATGAGGTCAACTCCGTCCTCGAGGATCTGCGTGATATGCCGGATAAGGTTCAGGCAATCATCGACAACGAGCAGCAGGTCTACGACCTGGCCAACGCCATGGAGAATGCCAAGTCGGTGCTCTTCCTGGGCCGCCATGTCGGCTTCCCCGTCGCGCTGGAGGGCGCGCTCAAGCTCAAGGAGATCGCCTACCTGCACGCGGAGGGCTTCGCCGCCGGCGAGCTCAAGCACGGCCCCATCGCGCTCATCGAAGAGGGCCAGCCGGTCTTCGTCATCGTGCCTTCCCCGCGCGGCCGGGATTCCCTGCATTCCAAGGTCGTCTCCAATATCCAGGAGATCCGCGCCCGTGGTGCCATCACTATCGTCATCGCGGAAGAGGGCGACGAGGCCGTCGAGGCCTACGCCAACCACATCATCCGCATCCCGCAGGCGCCGACGCTCATGCAGCCTCTGCTGGCTACCGTCCCGCTGCAGATTTTCGCCTGCGGTGTGGCAACCGCCAAGGGCTACGACGTGGACCAGCCGCGCAACCTTGCGAAGTCGGTGACCGTCGAATAGCGCCGCACCCTTAAGTGGCACAATGGTGGGCATGTTGAAAACCACCGTTGACCTCAACGCTATTGCTCACAATGTCGCTCGCGTGAAGGAGGCGGTGGCCCCGGCCCGCCTCATGTGCGTGGTCAAGGCGGATGCCTATGGCCACGGCATCGAGCGCTGCGCCCCGGTCATGGCGAAGGCGGGGGCGGACGCCTTCGGGGTGGCCACGCTGGCCGAGGCCGTGGCGCTGCGGAAGGTCATTGATACCCTGCCCATCGCTGCCTGGCTGTGGGAGCCGACGGAGGACCTCGCCCCGGCCCTAGCCGCTGGTATCCAGATCGGCATTCCCTCTTTGGCGCACGCGCAGGCGCTCATCGCCGCCACTGATGCGCCCACCGAGGTCTTCGTGATGGTGGAGACGGGGATGCACCGCTCGGGCGTCGACAAGCACGCGTGGGAGGAGACCTTCCGCCTGCTTGCCGACGCCCCCCACATCACCGTCCTGGGCCTCATGTCCCACTTTGCTTGTGCGGACGAGCCGGAGCACCCGCACAATGATCATCAGGAAACGGAGTTCCGCCAGGCCCTAGAGCTTGCCCGTGAGGTCGGGCTTGAGTGCCCGCTGAACCATCTGGCTAACTCGCCCGCGGCCTTGACCCGCCCTTCGGCGCGCTTCGAGCAGGTGCGCGTCGGGCTGGTCCTGTATGGGCTCGAACCGGTGGCCGGGCGCGACCATGGGCTGAAGCCTGCCATGACGTGGGAAGCGTCCGTCGTTGCGGTGAAGCCGATTTCGGCGGGGGAGTCCACCTGCTACGGCTTGACCTGGACCGCGGATAGCGACCGTCAACTCGCCACCGTCAGCGTGGGCTATGCCGATGGGCTGCCGCGGGCCTTTCAAGGGGCGCTGCAGGTAGGCATCGGCGGCGAGCTCTACCCGCAGGTGGGCAGGGTCTGTATGGACCAGATTGTCGTCGACCTTGGGGCTAATCCCCACGGTGTGCGCGCCGGGGAGACAGCCGTTATCTTTGGCCGTGGCGGCATGAGCGCTACCGAGCTGGCCGAGGCAGCCGGGACCATCAACTACGAAGTACTGTGCCGCCCCACTGGGCGCACCCAGCGCACATACCGCGAAGGAGCTAGCGATGCGCAGTGATTTTCCACACGAAGGACACCGCGAGGCGGCCACTCCGGAGGATGCTCAGGCCTTCGGCGAGGAGCTGGGCGCGGCTTTAGAGGCCGGGGACCTAGTTATTCTTGATGGTCCCTTGGGTGCCGGGAAAACCACCTTCACGCAGGGTATTGCCCGCGGAATGCAGGTGAAGGGGCGGGTGACGTCGCCGACCTTCGTCATCGCGCGCGAGCACCCCTCGCGCGTGGGCGGGCCGACGTTGGTGCACGTGGATGCCTACCGCCTCTTGGATCATTCAGAGGATCCGTTGGGGGAGCTGGACAGTCTAGACTTAGACACCGAAATAGAGGACGCCGTCGTCGTCGCCGAATGGGGCGGGGGCTTCATGGAGCGGCTATCTGACTCGTACCTCGCCGTTACAATCAACCGGGATTCGGACGATGACGTCCGCGTATTCACATGGAAATGGGTGAATTAACGTGCTGGCTTTCCTTGCTGAACAGCCCCTGCTCACGCTTTTTCTCATCATGGCGGTGGGATTAGCCGTCGGCAAGATCAATGTCTTCGGCATCTCGCTCGGCGCCGCCGCTGCGATGTTCGTGGCCTTAGGCTTGTCCGCGGCCAACCCGGACATCGTGGTCCCGGCGTTCGTGTATCAATTTGGTTTGGCCATCTTCGTGTATGTCATCGGCCTGAACTTCGGCCGTAGCTTCTTCCAAGATTTCCGCCGGCGTGGATGGAAGATGTCCATGGTGGTCATCGTATTCTTCTTCGTGTTGGCGGGGCTGACCACCCTGGCGATGCGCATGTTTGATCTGGACCCGGCGATTAGCGTGGGCACGCTGGCGGGTTCGGTGAGTTCGACGCCGGGTATGGCCGCGGTCGTCGAAGCCTTGGGTGGCGATAGCACCCCGGTGGTGGGCTATTCCCTGGCTTACCCGGGCTGCATCATCGGAACCATTCTGGTTGCCGCGATTGGTGCCAAGGTGCTGCGCGTGAACCACATTGAGGACGCGCGCGCCGAGGGCATGATTGCAGAGCCGCTGGAGTGGCGGGCGGTGCGCCTGACCCGCGATTTCGACGCAACGGTGGGGGACCTCCAAGAGGTGACCGGCGAGCGCGTCATCGCCACCCGCCATGTGAACAACCCACACGAGCACGACCTGGCCTACCCGGAGCTCCCGCTGCGCGCCGGCATGGAATTCCTGCTCAACGGCACAGCGCCCGCGTTGGATAGCGCGATTTCCCAGTTGGGTGAGGAGATCCACATCAACCTTCATGAGGAGGATGGCCTGGTCTACCGGCGCCTGACCGTGTCCAGCCCACGTGTTGCGGGCTATCAGCTCAAGGACTTGGACACTGTGAAGGAAGGCTTCCTCATCGCGCGCGTGCGCCGCGGCGACTCCGACGTCGTGCCAAACGAGGAAACCGTCCTGCACTACTCGGACCGCGTGCGCGTCATCACCGCGCCGGGCAGGCTTGACGACGTCCGCCGTTTCCTCGGCGACTCCGAAGCCAAACTCGGCAACGTCGATTTGTTGCCCTTTGCCCTAGGCCTCTTCATCGGTCTGCTCTTCGGCGCTATTCCGATCCCGCTTCCGGGCGGCACTACGTTGTCCTTCGGCTTTGGTGGCGGCCCCATCGTCGTTGGCCTCATCTTGGGCGCGCTGGGCCGCTCGGGCCCAATTAACTGGCAGCTTCCTTTCCACGCCAAGCAGACGATTTCCACGCTGGGGTTGACTTTGTTCTTGGCGGGCGTGGGTACGTCGGCAGGCGGCCAGTTCCGCGATGCCTTGTCGGATCCGACCTCCCTGAAGTACATAGGCGTGGGCATTGTGCTGTCTCTGGTTTCTGCCATCGGCATCGTCGCGGTATCCATGCTGGTGCTGCGGCTGAAGTTTGATGAGTCGATCGGCATCGCCGCCGGAATGACCACGAACCCGGCGATCATGGCCTACCTCAACCCGCAAACCGGTACTCAGCTGGCAGAACGCGGCTATGCCACTGTGTATCCCACGACGATGATCGGCAAAATTCTCATGTGTCAGGTCTTGGCCTTGATTATTGTTTGATCGTTGTCGCGTAGGATGTCCCCGTACTGTTTATTCCCGCTACCCCGCGTGAGGAGCTAAAACACCTTTATGAACAAGCTTGGTCAATTCATCACCACAGTCGTTATCGGCGGCTTCGCCGTCTTTCTTGCCGCCCTCATCGTCCTGCCGATGGTCCGGCCCGCAGACGCGGAGCCGAAGGAGCCGTCGACCGTTGCCCAGTCTCTGAGCGCGTACCCGAAGAACCTGGACTTCGCCATGTTTATCCCGCAGGATGTGTACGGCCAGGAGTGGGGTGCGGTCGCCGCCGTTTGCCCGGGTGCCACCGAAGATCAGCTCAAGAAGGGCGGTGTGGAGACGACAAACCTGAACATTGACTTCGCCGACGGGGCCGTGCCTGATGACGTGAACTACATCTTGCTGGCTTCGCAGACCGGTGAGTTCAAGGCGGAGAAGCTCCCGCGCACACAGGTGGACCTGTGTGATGGTCTGCTGCAGCAGCTGAAGTCGCCGGAAGCAGCCAAGCAGGACATCCCGCCGCTGCTGCCGTTCCAGCAGGGCCAGCCGCTGCAGTTTATTCGCGATACCCAGGACTACGTGGATCAGATGGGTAAGAACAACCCCGACTACGTCGATACCGACTGGCACCTCGCAGGCTAATGAAGGTTCTTGCACTCGATATCGCCACCACGGACCTGGTGACGGGCATCGTTGATACCGACACCGGGGAGAGCATCGACCGCGTCATTAGCGGCACGCGCGCTCACAACGAGCAGCTCATCCCGACTATCGAGGAGCTGCTTGCCGACGCCTCCCTGGCTTACTCCGACCTCTCCGCCATCGTCGTCGGCACGGGGCCCGGACCGTTTACCGGTCTGCGCGTTGGCATGGCTACCGCTTCCGCTCTGGGGGTGGCTCTTCACCTGCCGGTGCATGGCGTGTGCACATTGGATGCCATCGCGCACGGGCGCACGGGGGAGTGGCTGGTGGCTATCGACGCCCGCCGCAAAGAGGTCTACTGGGCCACCTACGCCGACGGTAAGCGTCTCAGCGGCCCGAACGTGTCGAAGCCGGAGGCCCTGGAACTGGGCGCCGCTGGGCTCTCGAGTCCGGAGACCACGCGCCTGGTTTTCCCCGAGTCTATTGCCCCGCGGCTTCCGGAAGATATCGCTGGCCTTCCCCGCGAGTGGGCTACCCCGCGCGCGGCGGGGCTGGTTGCGTGCGCTGATCTTTCTGCCGAGCCCGCGCCGCTCGTCCCGCTGTACCTGCGGCGTCCCGATGCCGTGGAGCCGAAGGCGAAGCCGCGCTCGGCCGCCTTGGTCGGCGGCATCGGGGAAACGCCGGCACCATGAGGCTGCGTCCGCTCGTGCTTGAGGACGCACCCCGCTGCGCCGAACTAGAAAAGGTACTCTTCCCCGGTGAAACTCCCTGGCCGGCGCGTGCCTTCGAGCAGGAAATCGCGGCGGGGCACACCACCTACTGGGCGGTTGACGCAGGCGTCAACCGCGATGACCACAACGACGACCGCGGAGAGGTTCTCGGTTACGCCGGCGTGGGGCGGATGGGGCCCGCGGCCTGGCCGGAATACGAAATCCGCACCATCGGCGTCGACCCGGCGGCTCAACGGCAGGGCATCGCGCGGCTGATGATGGATGCCATCGTCGAGCTTGCAGATTCCCACGACGCGCCCATCTTCCTTGAGGTTCGCGTGGGCAACGATCCGGCCATTCGCCTCTATGAGGCTTATGATTTTGTCATCAACGGCCTGCGCCGCAACTACTACCAGCCCTCCGGCGCGGACGCCCACACCATGTACCGACCACGAAAGAGTGAGAGATGTTAATCCTCGGCATCGAGTCCTCCTGCGACGAAACCGGCGTGGGAATCATCGAGCTGTCTGACAACGGCCACATGGAGATCCGCGCCGACGTCGTCGCCTCCTCCATGGAGCAGCACGCGCGCTTCGGCGGCGTGGTGCCGGAGATTGCCTCCCGCGCCCACCTCGAAGCGATGCCGCAGGTGATGAAGGCAGCGCTGGAGGAAGCGGGCGTCGAGAAGCCAGATGCGGTGGCCGCCACCGTGGGGCCGGGACTGGCCGGCGCGCTCCTCGTCGGGGCGTCGGCAGCCAAGGCCTTCGCCTCCGCGTGGGGCGTGCCCTTCTACGGCGTCAACCACCTCGGCGGGCACGTCGCGGTGGCCAACCTGGAGGGCGATGAGCTTCCGCACTCGGTGGCGCTGCTCGTCTCCGGCGGCCACACCCAGCTGCTCGAGGTCGAAGCCGTGGGCAAACCCATGAAGGAACTGGGCACCACGCTTGACGACGCCGCCGGCGAAGCCTACGACAAAGTCTCCCGCCTGTTGGGGTTGGGGTATCCGGGAGGGCCGGTCATCGATAAGCTGGCCGCCCAAGGCGAGCCCACCATCGATTTGCCGCGTGGTTTGTCCAAGGCCGAGGACCTGCGCGGGCCCAACCGCCACAACTTCTCCTTTTCCGGCCTCAAAACGGCAGTAGCGCGCCACGTGGAAAAAGCCGAGCGCGAGGGCGCGACGGTCCAGGTTGAGGACCTGTGTGCCTCCTTCCAGGAGGCGGTGGCAGATGTGCTGACCGCCAAGGCCGTGCGCGCCTGCCAGGACACTGGCGCCAAGGTACTGCTGCTCGGCGGTGGCGTGGCGGCGAATTCGCGGCTGCGCGCACTGGCGGCGAAGCGCTGCGAATCCGCGGACATCGAGCTGCGTGTGCCGCGCTTCAAGCTGTGCACCGATAATGGCGTGATGATCGCGGCGGTGGCCGCCCAGCTCATCCACGAAGGCGCAGAACCCTCCGGCCTGGCATGCGGGACCGATACACAGCTTGAGGTGGAAGTGCCGCTCGTGGCTGCTGCGCGCTAGCGGATGCGCAACCCCCAGGGTGCAGGTAGTGTGATGACCGATAATTGCCTCGCTCGCACATAAGGAGCTCACACCGCTATGACCACTGGATTCCTCGTTAACCCCGATCTGTCCCGCCGCACCATCGAGTTTGAGCTCGAGCACGCAAATCAATTCCTCGGCGGCACCACCGAGGATCGTGTCTCTGTGGCCTTCCAGGATGATGGCCAGACCTACGCGGCGCTGTTTAACCCGAACGCCAAGGCTGAAGGCGCCGACCCGAACCCGGTGGCTTCCCTGGCGCGCAATGCAGCTGCGACCGGCAATTCCGCCTTCTTGCAGGACCCAATCCGTTCCATCTGCGGTCCGGTTATCTTCGTTGCTGCCGACGGTGACGACAAGAACATCGACGAGGTCGCCGAGGCCGTGGAGCACGGCATCCGCGCGGTGAAGAACTACCACGAGGACAACCCGGAGGAGTACCAGCTGTGGCGCGCGGCTGTGCTGAACTCCCACCGGCAGGTCTAATTCCAGCCCTTGTTTGTAGGGCCTCAGCGCTTTTCTAGCGCTCGGTGTGGCGCAGCCATGCCAATACGGCCTTCACCCGCCGGTTGGAGTCCTCGGGTCGAAACCCGAGCTTTATAAATACACTGGAGACATGCTTGCTTACTGCTCCGGAGGTAAGGACGAGCGTGTCTTCAATGTCTTTATTGCTCAATCCTTGGGCCATAAGCCCCAGTACTTCCCGCTCGCGAGCGGTGAGCCGGGCTAGACCAGTGTGCCTTGCAGAAAGCAGCGCCGTGACCACCTCTGGGTCCACCACGGTGCCGCCGCGGGCGACATCGTCAAGCGTGCGCACGAATTCTTCAACATCAGAAACGCGCTCCTTGAGTAGGTACCCGAATCCGCCGTGCTCCAGGAGGCGGTCGAGATAGCTTGCCGCTACGTATTGGCTCAGCACCACCACGGGTTGGGTGGGGTCGGCTGCCCGCAGATCGTGCACGGCTTGAAGCCCGTCATCGGTCATCGTGGGCGGCATGCGCACATCGCTGATAATGAGGTCGAAGTCTTCCTGCACTGCGATGGCGCGCAGTGCTTCGGCATCTGTGACCGCCGTGACGCTATGACCGAGAGCACCGAGTAGTTGCTCCAGACCCGCGCGCAGGAGCGCGGAATCTTCTGCGAGTAGTAACTTCATTCCGCCTCCTTCAGCGGTAGTTTGACCAGCAGCTGGCCGCCGCCTTTACCCGTAGCATTGGTGCTATCAGCACCAAAGGTTACTGTGCCGCCGAGTGCAGCAGCACGCTCACGCAGCCCGGCGAGGCCCGTGCCTGAACCCACAGCTGCACTCTCACCGTCCGGCTCTTTGGCCGTGGGGCCCATGCCATTATCTACGATTTCTAGGCGCAGCATATCCCTAAAAGCGACCGTTACCACGGCTTCGGTGGCTGCGCCGTGTTTAGAGGCGTTTGTGAGCGCCTCGGCGACTGCATGATAGGCCAGCAGTGCTGTGGTCTCGTCTATCGAGCTCTCAGCGCCCTCTACGCGAAGTGTGGTCTCAAGCCCGGAATGGGCGAGTAACTCGTCGAGGGCGGGGATAAGCCCGTCGTCGAAAAGCACCTGCGGCGCAATGCCACGCACTGTCGCCCGCAATGAAGCCAGAGCCAAAGAGGCATTATGTTCTGCGTCAGTCAAGGCCTGCTGTGCCTGGGGCGGGGCTTGTAGTTTTGCCGCGGCCAAGTTGAGCTTGAGCGCAGTGAGGTACTGCTGCGGGCCATCGTGCAGTTCGCGTTCGATGCGGCGGCGCTCGCCGGAGAAGGCATCGATAAGCGTGGCACGCGAGGCCGCCATTTCCTCGGCCGAAGGACTCAATGCCAGTCGGGTCAGCGAGACCGACGCTGAGACCAAGAGGCGGTTGAGACCTACCAGTAACAACACAAGCAACAGAGCAGCCAGCCAGCAGGTTAAGAAAATAAGCGGTCGGTTGGAGGTGGACCACTCGCCAACGGAGAACTCGGCCTTAGGTACGAATGGCGCTATCGCTAGCACACCCGCTGTGAAACCCAGGGCCGTCCACGCGGTAAAGCATGCAGTCGAAATCAATAACTGCAACACGAGGTGATAGAACTGCTGCCAATCAAACCATCGATCTGCGCGCCGGGGTGGAATTTCCACGCCCATCCACTGCGCGCCCAACCGGCCGACAAGTTCCGCGGCGCGACCCACCAACGGGATCCACGGCAGCATCAGCACCGAAATCACCAAGGTTGGGATACACAGCATGCCGAGGAGGAGGCTCCACGCACAGGCTTTGAAGGTTCGCATAGTCTTCGACCCTATCCGCCATGCCGGTGGAAGGGCAGTGGAGCTAGCTCCACCATTTTTCGGGCAGCCCGCCCCATGTCATTGTTGTGCGTGGCCGAGTGGAATCAAAGGCATGTTAAAAGCAGAAAACCTTAGTAAGCGCTACGGCCGCCGCACCGTGCTCAATCGCGTCAATGTGTCTATCGCCCCAGGCGAATTCGTTGCCATCATGGGGCCATCGGGAAGCGGCAAAACCACGCTCCTGAACCTGTTATCCGGGCTCGATAAGCCCACTTCCGGCCGAGTCAACGCGCCGGGGCGCAAGCAGCGTGCATTTGTATTCCAAGACTACAACCTGCTGGAATCCCTCAACGCGCAACGCAATGCCACCTTGACGGCGCGCTTTTCCGGCCGGCGCCCTGCACGCGGCCGTGTGGCAGAGGTCTTCGATTCGCTCGGTCTCGCTGGATTGGAGAGCCGCCTGCCCGCACAGCTTTCTGGTGGGCAGCAGCAACGCGTGGCTGTCGCCCGGGCATTGCTGGCCCAAGCGCCCTATATCTTCGCTGACGAGCCCACGGGCGCGCTTGACGACGCCACCGCTTCCACCGTCCTTTCCCACCTTCACGCCGTTGCCCGCGATGGAGCCAGCGTGATCATGGTGACTCACTCGCACCTTGCCGCCGAGGCGGCCGACCGGGTCATTTCCTTGGAGGAGGTGGCCCATGCTGGTGTGGCTTAAGGACTTACAGTCCAATTGGCTATCGTGGCTGGCCGTAGCGCTGACCCTGGTGGTGTCTTCCACCTCGTGCACCCTAGCGCTAGCCATGCTGGTCGCTTCCCCCGGAGCCGAAGAAAACCCCGCTGGGCCTCTGGGCGGCACAGTGCTGGGCATGTCACTGTGCGTGGTAGTGCTGGTGACGCTCTCGCAGATGCGCCTTATCATCGCTGAGCGCGAGCCGGTCTACCGTTCCTGGCGCATGGTGGGCATGCCTGGGTGGATGATCCTGATTTTCATTCTGGGCCAAGTCGCGGTGGTCAGCGCGGCCGCCGGATTTCTTGGTGTGCTGCCGGCCCGTCCACTGCTCGCGCCGTGCGTGCGCGCCCTGCGCAGCGACGGCATCCCTTTGCCAGACATTGCGATTACAGGCCAGGTCGTTGGTATTGCGATAGTTGTCTGCATGTCCGCGGCCCTAGTCGGAGCGCTGCCTCCACTGCGCCGAGTCTTTCGGCCGCACGCCACCGCACACCCGGCGTGGCTCATGGTGAAATTCCTGCTCGCGTCCGTTGCTGTCGGCAGTACGGTCTATGGATGCCTACACATTGATGATCCCGGCGACCTCCTCTCGGCCGAGATGGGCTTGGTCATCCTTGTCGCGCTCTTTTTGCCCTGGCTTATGCCCGTCCTGGATCAATGGACCCGCGCGGCCGGCATCGCTGGGGCTAATGTGCGCGTGCGCCGAAGCTTTTCCACCCCGCACATCGTGCCGTGGGTGCTCGTCGGCGGCTTTATCGTCGCCGTCGGCTCGGGCCTGCGCTTTGGGAACGACGCAGGCGCCGGAGGCACCCTGTCCTCGTGGCAGGCCTTCCTCGCCCTTTTGGGTCCAGTCTTCGCACCTAGCATCGTGGGCGCCGTGCTTACCTCGCTGCTTATGCACGGGCGCATCGCGGCCGATATTCGTGGCCTCACCTTGGCGGGCGCCGCCCCCTCGGCCTGGGCGCGCGTGCAAGTGGGGGAGGCGGCGTGCCTCACCCTGACTGCGGCCGGCGTGGTCTGGGCGCTGTGTTTGGCGACGCTCCTGCCCCTCCAGCACCTGCTCACCCCACAGGCTTCCTTCGGTCGAACGCTGGTAGAGGAGTTGTGGTGGCCGTCCTTCGCCGTAATATTCGGCGCAATGTTTATTGCCCTGGGCGTCGTCAAGCTGGCGTTGGCCGGCTTTGTACACACCCGAGCCGCGTCGTTCGCGGAGGGCGAACGGGTTAGCGGCCCACAACGTTGAGGGCTAGCAGTCGCGAGGGTAGAGTGCTAGGCAGGTTGTTTTGACCCACAGTTGTTCACCCGCGACGACGGCTGTGCTGGACACCCACAACCGGCACGCGCGCGTCCACGTGGACGCGCACTAGGAACACTTTGGAGGAAATCATCATGGCAAACATTAAGCCGCTGGAGGACAAGGTCCTCGTTCAGATCGTTGAAGCTGAGACCACCACTGCATCCGGCCTGGTTATCCCGGACTCCGCAAAGGAGAAGCCGCAGGAGGCCACCGTCGTCGCTGTCGGCCCGGGCCGCACCAACGACAAGGGCGAGGTCGTCCCGGTTGGCGTCAACGAGGGCGACACCGTCATCTTCTCCAAGTACGGCGGAACTGAGCTGAAGTACGACGGCCAGGAGTACCTCCTGCTGTCCGCTCGCGACCTGCTCGCTGTCATCGAGAAGTAAAAGTAGGCGATTAACCCTATGCCAAAACTGATTGCATTTGACCAGGAGGCCCGCGAGGGCATCCAGCGCGGTGTAGACACGCTTGCCGACGCCGTCAAGGTCACCCTCGGACCGCGCGGCCGCAACGTCGTGCTGTCCAAGGCTTTTGGTGGCCCGACCGTCACCAACGACGGCGTCACCATCGCCCGCGACATTGACCTCGACGATCCTTTTGAGAACCTCGGCGCCCAGCTGGTGAAGTCCGTGGCCGTTAAGACCAACGACATTGCCGGTGACGGTACGACTACCGCCACCTTGCTGGCCCAGGCTCTCGTCTTCGAAGGCCTGCGCAACGTGGCAGCCGGCGCTAACCCCATCGAGCTGAACAAGGGCATCGAAGCGGCGGCTGAGAAGGTCGTCGAGGAGCTCAAGAAGCGTGCCACCCCGGTGAACTCCTCCGCGGAGGTCTCCCAGGTTGCCACCGTTTCCTCCCGCGATGCGGAGGTCGGCGAGATGGTTGCTGGCGCGATGGACAAGGTGGGTAAGGACGGCGTCGTCACCGTCGAGGAGTCCCAGACCATCGAGTCCACCGTGGACGTCACCGAGGGCATTTCCTTCGACAAGGGCTACCTCTCCCCGTACTTTGCGACGGAGGAGGAGACCTACAACGCCGTGCTTGACGACGCCTCAATTCTCCTCGTCCGCAACAAGATCTCCTCCCTGCCGGACTTCCTGCCGCTGTTGGAGAAGATCGCGGAGTCCTCGCGCCCGACGCTGATCATCGCTGAGGACATCGAGGGCGAGCCGCTGCAGGCACTCGTGGTGAACTCCATCCGCAAGGTCCTCAAGGTCGCCGCCGTGAAGTCCCCGTACTTCGGCGAGCGCCGCAAGGGCTTCATGGATGACCTGGCTGTTGTCACCGGCGCTACCGTCGTCGACCCTGAGGTTGGCATCAACCTCAAGGAAGTTGGCCCGGAGGTTCTCGGTTCCGCTCGCCGCGTCACCGTGTCCAAGGAAGACACCGTGATTGTGGATGGTGCAGGTACGGCAGAGGCCGTCGAGGAGCGCCGCGAGCAGCTGCGCCGCGAAATCGAGCGCACCGATTCCACCTGGGATAAGGAGAAGCTGGAGGAGCGTCTGGCCAAGCTGTCCGGTGGCGTTGCCGTCATCCGCGTTGGCGCCGCTACTGAGACCGAGGTCAACGAGCGCAAGCTGCGCGTCGAGGACGCCATCAACGCCGCCCGCGCGGCCGTTGAAGAGGGAGTCATCGCTGGCGGTGGCTCCGCGCTGGTCCAGATTTCCAAGGAGCTCGAAGCATTTGCTGAAGGCTTCGAGGGTGAGGCCAAGATTGGTGTGCTGGCCGTGGCCCGCGCGCTGACCCGCCCGGCCTACTGGATCGCTGAGAACGCAGGCCTGGACGGATCCGTTGTGGTCGCCCACGTTGCCGAGAAGGCCAACGGCGAGGGCTTCAACGCCGCCACCCTGGAGTACGGCAACCTGCTGGAGCAGGGCATCATCGACCCGGTGAAGGTCACCCACTCCGCCGTGGTCAACGCCGCCTCCGTGGCCCGCATGGTGCTCACCACCGAGGCTTCCGTTGTAGAGAAGCCCGCCGAGGAAGAGCCGGCACAGGCTGCGCACGCGCACTAAAACGTGCGTGCGGGAAACGTAGGTTTCCCGCGTGCCACAAGGGTTCCCGCATAGCCGTAAGGAAGGCCCGCTAACCCGCATATCTGCGGGGCGGCGGGCCTTCGCCGTGTCCGGGGCAGGACCCCGCCCCGTTAGTAGACTGCTGAGCCGTGGAACAAGAATTCATCACCGTCACCGGCGCCCGCGAAAACAACCTCAAGAACGTGGACGTGCGCATCCCTAAGCGCAAGCTCACTGTTTCACCGGTGTGTCCGGATCCGGCAAGACCTCGCTGGTCTTCGATACCGTTGCGGCTGAATCGCAGCGTCTCATCAACGAAACCTATCCCGGCTTCGTGCAGGGCTTCATGCAAGCCCCACCCCGCCCCGACGTGGACCGCTTGGAAGGGCTCACTGCAGCCATCGTCGTGGGTCAGGAGCCCATGGCGGCTTCCGCGCGCTCGACGTTCGGTACCGCCACCGACATCACCGGGCACCTCCGCGTGCTCTTCTCCCGCCTAGCCGAGCCCCGCGCCGGCGGCCCCGCGGCCTATTCCTTCAACGTGCCCTCCGCCTCCGGGCAGGGCGCCATCGAGGTCAATGGCGTCAAAGAGGTGCGTCGCTTCGAGCGCACCGGCGGCATGTGCCCGAGGTGTGAGGGAAGGGGGGAAGTGGGGGACGTCGACAAGCGCCAGCTCGTTGATGAAACTCTGACACTGAACGATGGCGCCATCATGTACCCCGGCATGAAGGTGGGCTCGTGGATGTGGCGCGCCTACGCCGAGTCCGGGCTGTACCCAGCCGACGTGCCGGTCAAGGAGTTCACCGAGGAACAGAAGCGGGACCTCTATGAGACCGAGACTAAGGTCAAGGTCGGCGGCATCAACATGAGCTACATGGGGCTGGTCACGCGTCTGAAAACCAACGTGCTGAGCAAGCCCGTGGAGTCCCTGCAAAAGCACATGCGGTCCTTTGTCGAGCGCGCGGTGGTCTTCATCGACTGCCCGGAGTGCCACAGCACGCGCTTGGCGCAGCACGCGCGCGAGTCCTACCTCAACGGCGTCTCCATCGCGGATGTCTGCGCCATGGAGCTTGCCGACGCCTCCGCATGGCTCCGCACCATCAACTCACCGCTTGCCGTGGCCCCGCTGCGTGGGTTGGAGGCCGCCCTGGATTTGGGGCTGGGCTACCTGACTCTGGCGCGCCCGACGGGAACGCTGAGCGGTGGCGAGGCGCAGCGCACGCGCATGGTGCGGCACATCGGGTCGGCGCTCACGGACGTCACCTATGTCTTTGATGAGCCCACCGCCGGGCTGCATCCGCATGACGTCACGCAGATGAATGAGCTTCTCCTGCAGCTGCGCGATAAGGGCAACACGGTGCTCGTGGTGGAGCACAACCCGGCGACGATGGCGATTGCGGATTGCGTCGTCGAGCTTGGCCCCGGCGCCGGAGTGGCGGGCGGCGAAATCCTTTCCGTCGGTGCCGCACCGTCCGTCAGCGGGAAGGTGGCGTTGAAGGATGAGGTGCGCGAGCCCACCGGCGCGCTGGAGATCCGCGGGGCGCGCCATAACAATCTCAAGGACGTCGACGTGGATATTCCACTGGGCGTGCTCACGGTCATTTCGGGCGTTGCGGGATCCGGAAAGTCATCGCTGATGGAATGCCTGCCGGACGACGACCGCATCCTCGTTGTCGACCAGTCTTCGTTGTCTGGCTCGCGGCGCTCAAACCCGGCCACCTACACCGGTGCGATGGACGCGCTGCGCAAGGCCTTCGCCAAGGCCAACGATGGGGCCACGCCGGGAATGTTCTCTTTCAACTCGGAGGGCGCGTGCCCGGCCTGTTCCGGCGCTGGCGTGGTGACCGTGGAGTTTGGTGCGATGGACAGCGCGGATGTGCCCTGCGAGGTGTGCGAGGGCCGCCGCTTTGCTGCCGACGTTTTGGGTTACGAGCTGGCGGGCAAGAACATCGCGGAGGTACTCGCGCTTCCCGCGGTTGAGGCCGTGGAGTTTTGCCGCGAGGCCAAAGTTACTGCTGCGAAGCGCGTGTACGAGCAGCTCGTTGCCGTGGGGCTGGGCTACCTGACGCTGGGGCAGCCGCTCTCGACGCTCTCTGGCGGCGAGCGCCAGCGGCTGAAGCTGGCGGTGCGGTTGTGCGACCGCAAGGCGACTGCGGACATCATCGTGCTCGATGAGCCGACGGTGGGCCTGCATCAGAAAGATATCGACACCTTGCTGCGCCTCTTTGACACGCTTGTCGACGACCACCTCACCCTCATCTGCGTCGAACACCACCGCGCCGTCCTGGCGCACGCCGATCACATCATTGATCTCGGTCCCGGCGCGGGCTCAGCCGGCGGCGAGGTTGTGGCGGCCTGCTCGCCGCGCGAGTTCCTCGACAAGGACACGGTGACCGCCCGCTACCTGGCGCAGGCGCTGTAAAAACTGACGTCTTTCACCCGCTGCCCCTTGCCCGTGCTGGCTGTTGGATATCAGTGCAGGTGGGGGAGGGGCGTGATGCTACTTAAAGAAACTTCGCAAAAGGCCCGCTGCGCGACGGCCCACGGCGGGCTCATCCAGTGGGGAGAGCAGCCTTGTCGCGTCCAGCCAATAGAGGTGGTGGTTTGCCGTCCGACCCCAAGGCTGGGAGCTGGCAGAAGCGGACTAGGCGCCGACGGTCGCGTGGGCGCGACGCGAGCGCAGGGCGACGACGCGCTCCGACTCGCTCATGCCGCCCCACACGCCGTAGGGCTCGCCGGAGGCGAGAGCGTGTTCGCGGCACATCTCGATGACCGGGCAGGTGCTGCAAATAGCCTTGGCGCGGTTCTCGCGCTGGGCGCGGGCGCGTCCGCGCTCGCCGTCCGGGTGATAGAACACGTCAGAGTTTTCTCCACGGCATGCGCCATGAAGCTGCCAATCCCAAAAGTCCGTATTCGGCCCGGGGAGCAGGAAGGACTGAGACACGTTCGATTCTCCTTTGCCAAAGATAGAGTGCCCAGGCGCGGGGCGCGTTGCGGGCACGCCCCCGTGAACGCCGAGGCGAAGTGAGACGAGATTGAAGTGTGTCCCCCTTGGGTAAACAGCGCGTTACGCAATGCTGACATGCAGGTATAACTGGCTGAAACTCCTCAACTGGAGCCCCTGTGACCTGCGCTTAAGGCTAAGATGAACGGTGTATGAACTTTTTCTAGTGGGGTCAAAGCTGGGGATGAGACCCGTCGTTTTGGGGTTTCGTCAAAAGGTTATGCCATGATGTTCATACAGAATATGAAGTAATGCATTAAGCAGAAGAGCAAAAGCAGAACGGCAAGGATGGCAGTGGCTACTCAGGCTACAGACGCGAGCGGCTCCTCAACGGTGGCGAAGCGCGACAGCGATAAGGAATTAGCGGACCTCGTTCCGCTGGCCGTCGACGGTAGCCGCCGCGCCCTCCAGCGCATCATGCGGATCATTCACCCGCAGGTCCTGCGCTATTGCCGCGCGCGCATCGGCGGCCACCGCCAGCCCACGGCGGAGGACGTGGCGCAGGAGATCTGTTTGGCGGTGGCGACGTCTATTGGCACGTACAAAGATAAGGGCCGCCCGTTTATGGCCTACGTCTATGGCATTGCTGCTCACAAGGTGACCGATGCCCACCGCGCCCTGAGCCGCGACCACACTCACCCCACGGAAGACCTTCCGGAGGATGCTGCTCAGGACGCTACCCCCGAAGAATCCGCCCTTGCCGTGGACGGTAGTAACAGAGTGCGGGCCATGCTCGATACGTTAAGTGACAAGGCCCGGGACATTATCATCTTGCGTGTGTTCGTGGGGCTGTCGGCAGAGGAGACCGCGGAAATTGTGGAGTCCACCCCTGGCGCAGTCCGCGTGGCGCAGCATCGTGCACTCGCGCAATTGCGCAAATCCCTCGATTCGCACGAGACGCAGTGAACCAACAATGTGAACCAGCAGAGTGAACCAGTAATTGGGCTAGCCCAGAGCTAGCAGTGAGCCATCGGCACTTGGCACCGACAAACTAATAATTCTCTAGTAAGGAAGGGAGGTCATCATGGCAAAGAAGGACGAGCCTCAGCAGGGTGTCGCTGAGCAGCTGCAGCCCTTGGTTGATGATGATGCATTCCTCACCACTCTCTCCGAAGGAACAGATCCCTCCGATGGCGGTGATGAACTGGCGGGGCTTCTGCTGGAGCTGCGCGGGGACGTCGAAAAGCAGATGCCTCCGGCCCCTCTCATTGAGGGCGCAGAGGAAGAGCCGGAGATCATTTCCCTCGGCGCGGCACGTCGCCGTCGAAGCAAGCCTTTCATGCACGGACTCATCGGGGCGGCCGCAGCTACGCTGCTCATCGCAGGTACCGGCGCTGTGGTCGTCAACGCCGGCCCGGGATCTCCGCTTTACGGAGTGAACCAGTCGCTCTTCGGCGCGGACGAGCACGATGTGTCCGTAGTGGAGCTTGCCGGAACGCTCGATGAGATGGAGAAGCGTTCCGCCCAAGGCGACATGGATGGCACCCGCCAGTTGCTTGAAGAAGCCCGGAAGATGGTGGACCAGGCTAAGCGGGAACGTGAGGCAGAGGCCCCTCGTACCACGAAGCAGCAGCCCAGCGCCACGGTGACGCAGACGCAGACCGTGGAGAAGCCTGCCCCGGTGGAGGAGCAGCAGCCGCCGGAGCCGGAAACCGTAACGCAGACAGAGACTGCGGTTTCCACCGTCGTGGTGACCCGCACGGTTTCGGCGGGCAACCCGCTGAGCCCACCGGAGCAGAACCAGCCGGAGCCAGGTCAGCAGGGCGGCGATCAGGCAACGCCTCCGCAAGGCGACAACTCCGACGGAGCTTCGGATGGCGCCACGGATAATGGCCAGCTCCCGCCGGCGCAATTCCAGCAATAAAACCACAAAGAACCTCTTCCCCCGCAACAGGAGGGAAGAGGTTCTTTCCGTTTAACGCGCGGTAGTTCTACCGCGCTGACCGCAGCTAGTAGCGCGAGTCCATGCCGTCGAGATAACCCACCGCATAATCCCAAGGGACGTAGCGCATCGGGTCCGGCTCCGCGCCCGGCTCGTGCACGGGGGCGAGCTGGCCTGCCAGCGTGGCCTGCATGTTGGAGGCCATGATGTCCCACTCGTAGAAGTGGTTCTCCTCGCAGTCCTCGCAGAAAAAGAAGATGCCATCGATGCCGCGCGGGCTGAGAACGCGCGCAAACTCTTGGACCATGGCCAGATCGTGGATGACGGCGAGACGGTCCTCCTCGGACAGCGGCTCGACGTGATCATCCTCCTCGAGGAAGGAAGCTGGGTCGTTCGGGTCGTCCGCGAAAGGATCGCGGGGCATGTTGGCGAAAAAGTTCACGTCTGCGAGCCTATTGACTCCGTGCGCGCATGGCAATTCCCTATAGATACCTATTCCTCTACCCACGGCTACCACTACGGGGCGTCCACGCACTACAGTGAGGGCTACCGCATAAAACTATCTGGTCAGTTTAGGAGAGCCCCACCCTCATGAGCCACGTCCACACCGGCGGAGACAACCCCGACAAGATTGCACTCTACGGCCTTACCTTTGATGATGTCCTGCTGCTTCCGGCAGAATCCAACGTCGTTCCCTCCGAGGTGGATACCTCGGCGCAGTTTACGCGCAACATTCGCCTCGGCGTGCCCCTGGCTTCCGCCGCGATGGACACCGTGACCGAGGCCCGCATGGCCATCGGCATGGCGCGCCAGGGCGGCATCGGCGTCCTGCACCGCAACCTGTCAGTTGAGGATCAGGCCCAGCAGGTAGAGATTGTCAAGCGCTCCGAATCCGGCATGGTGACCGACCCGGTCACGGCTTCCCCGGACATGACCATCGATGAAGTCGATACGCTGTGCGCGCGGTTCCGGATTTCGGGCCTGCCGGTCGTCGATAAGCAGGGCACCCTCGTGGGTATCTGCACCAACCGTGACATGCGCTTCGAGCCGGATTTCTCCCGCAAGGTCTCGGAGATTATGACGCCCATGCCGCTCGTCGTGGCCAAGGAGGGCGTCAGCAAGGAGGAGGCGCTGGAGCTGCTGTCCGCCAACAAGGTGGAGAAGCTGCCCATCGTCAACGATGAGAACAAGCTCGTCGGCCTCATCACCGTCAAGGACTTTGTCAAGACTGAGCAGTTCCCCAACGCCTCCAAGGATGCTTCCGGGCGCCTGCTCGTGGCGGCGGGCATCGGTACCGGTGAGGAGTCCTACCAGCGCGCAGGCCAGCTTGTCGACGCCGGCGTGGACGTCCTCGTCGTCGACTCCGCCCACGCCCACAACAACCGCGTGCTGGAGATGGTCTCCCGCGTGCAGAAGGACTTCGGCGACCGTGTTGACGTCGTCGGCGGCAACCTGGCCACTCGTGCTGCGGCGCGCGACATGATTGAGGCTGGTGCCGACGCCATCAAGGTTGGCATTGGCCCGGGCTCCATCTGCACCACGCGCGTGGTGGCGGGCGTGGGTGCCCCGCAGATCACCGCCATCATGGAGGCCGCCGCGGTGGCCGGCCCGGCGGGCGTTCCGGTTATTGGTGACGGCGGTATGCAGTACTCCGGTGACATTGCCAAGGCGCTGGCCGCCGGTGCGGATGCCGTCATGCTGGGCTCCATGCTGGCTGGCACCACGGAATCGCCGGGCGACATCGTGGTGGTCCAGGGCAAGCAGTACAAGCGCTACCGCGGCATGGGCTCCATGGGCGCCATGCAGGGCCGTGGCCTGACGGGGGAGAAGCGCTCCTACTCCAAGGACCGCTACTTCCAAGCTGACGTTAAGAGCGAGGACAAGCTGGTGCCGGAAGGCGTGGAGGGCCGCGTGCCATTCCGCGGTGACATCGATGCCATCGTGCACCAGATTGTCGGCGGCCTGCGCGCCTCCATGGGCTATACCGGCTCCGCCACCCTGGCCGAGCTCAAGACCAAGCAGTTTGTCCAGATCACCGCTGCGGGCCTCAAGGAGTCTCACCCGCACCACCTTCAGCAGATCGTCGAAGCTCCGAACTACCGCTAAGGACTAATCATGCGTGATTACGTAGAAATCGGCGTGGGCCGTGAGGCTCGCCGCACCTATGACCTGAACCAGATCTCCCTGGTGCCGACTCGCCGCACCCGTTCCTCCAAGGACGTCGACACCTCGTGGCACATCGATGCGTACACCTTCGACGTCCCGTTCGTCTCGGCGCCGACTGATGCGCTGGCCACTCCCGAGTTCGTTATCGAGATGGGCAAGCAGGGCGGCCTGGGCGTTATCAACGCGGAAGGCCTGTGGGGCCGCCACGAGGATTTGGAGGGCGCGATTGCCCGCGTGACGGAGAACTTCGGTGACCTGTCGACGCTGCAGGAGCTGCACGCAGCGCCCCTGAACGAGGAGTTGCTGGCCGAGCGCATCGCGCAGGTGCGCGATTCCGGCGTGACCGTGGCCGTGCGTGTCTCCCCGCAGCACGCCCGCGAGCTGGCGCCGGTCGTCATCAAAGCCGGCGCGGAGCTGCTGTTCATCCACGGCACTTTGATCTCCGCTGAGCACGTGCAGACCGGTGGCGAGCCGCTCAACTTGAAGGAGTTCATCGGTTCGCTGGATACCCCGGTGATTGCCGGCGGCGTGGCGGATTACACCACGGCCCTGCACCTCATGCGCGCGGGCGCGGCTGGCATCATCGTCGGCTCCGGCGTGAACACCAACCCGGAGACCGTGGGCATCGATATTCCCATGGCGACGACCATCGCGGATGTCGCGGCCGCACGCCGCGATTACCTGGATGAGACTGGGGGCCGCTACGTGCACGTGCTTGCCGACGGCGACATCTTCACCTCCGCAGACATCGCCAAGGCCATTGCTTGTGGTGCCGATGGCGTCGTTCTGGGACCGGTCCTGGCCCGTGCGGCGGAGGCAGGCGGCAAGGGCTGGTACTGGCCGTCCACGGCCGGCCACCCGCGTTTCCCACGCGGCATCATCGAGCCGGTTGGCGTGGCTGGCGCCCTCCTCGGCACCGACGCTTCCGGCGTTGACGCTTCTGGCACCGCCGAGGACGCTTCAGCGACCTCCCTCGAAGTCGTGCTCCACGGCCCGTCCAACGAGCCGCTGGGTGAGCTCAACCTGGTCGGTGGGCTCAAGCGCGCTATGGCCAAGTGCGGCTACACGGACCTGAAGTCCTTCCAGAAGGTGGGCTTGGCCGTTCGCTAGCCCGCCCGTTGTAACGCTGCTCCGCTCAACAAAGCTCGGGGCGGAGTTTATGTCACCGCTCCAGTGGCCGTGGCGCTGGCCTCAGTGGCCGTAGCGTTAGAGTCACTGGCACGCGGTTTTGGGTGCCACGGCAGCCGGGGCTTCTTTAGACGGCGTGGACGCAGCGCCACCTTGCGGAATACCACGCGCCCGCGCGCCGGCACCATGGTTTGCAACACCGAGGCCACCACAACCAGGCCGATAGCCGCCAGCTTAAGCTGGGAGGCATTCTGGGAGAGTAGGAGCCAGCCAAAGAGTGCGGCGAAGACAGGTTCCAGGGCGATCAGGATGGAAAAGACGTTGGGGGCGAGCCTGCGCAGCGCAATGAACTCCAACGAATAGGGGATGAGCGAGGCCAGCACGCCCGTGCCTAGGGCGAGCAATAGGAGGTTTGGGTCGCTGGCCAAAGCCACCGCGCCGCGCCCTCCGACAGGCAGGAGCACGAGGCCGCCGATGAGGAAGGCCACGGCCAATCCATCTGCGCCGCTAAAGAGAGCGCCCGCCTTCTTGCTGGCCAAGATATAGGCGGCCCACATCGCACCCGCGCACAGCAAGAAGAAAACCCCACGCAGGTCGAGAGGGTCTCCGTTGAAGGAGTCCAAGCCCAGCAGACCCATGCCGATGAGAGCGAGGGCGACGCAGGTGGCGTCGCGAAGCGAGCGGGAGAGGCACGCCGCCAGCAGCAGCGGGCCGAGAAACTCGATGGTGACCGCCGGGCCCAGCGCGACGAGCTCGATGCCGGCATAGAAAAAACCATTCATCAGGCCCAGCGTGAGGCCGAAAATGGTGGCGGAGATCCACTTCTCGCGGCTCCACTCGCGCACGCGCGGGCGCGCGATGAAGAGCAGAATCACAGCGGCGAAAAGCAAGCGTAGCGAGGCGGTGCCCCAGGGGCCTCCAATGGGGAAAATCTGGATGGCGAGGCTGGCTCCGAGCTGGAGGGAAATACACGAGCCGATGACGCACAGAACGGCAAACGGATTGGTCATGCAGTCCATTGTGGGGTGGGAAGAACTGTTAGTCTATCTACAGTTTTTAACACGTACCCGTTAGGGATTCTGTCATGTTGGACCTGCACCGCCTCCGCATTCTCTACGAGTTGCAACGCCTCGGCACCGTCACTGCGGTGGCGGAATCGCTGCGCTATACGCACTCGGCCATCTCTCAGCAGTTGGCGCAGTGTGAGAAGGACGTCGGCGTGGCGCTCTATGAAAAGGTCGGCCGGCGCGTGCGTTTGACGGAGCAGGGAGAAATCCTGGCCTCCTACGCGGAGCGAATGCTCGCGTTGGCGGATGAGGCGGAGTCGCAGGTCATCGCTTCAACCAACGCGGTGCGGGGCACGATTAAGGTCACGACCTTTCAAACGATTATGTCCTCGCTGGTCCCGCGGGCGCTCACGGAGCTGGCCAGGGAGTACCCAGACCTGCGCGTGCAGATCATCCAGCGCGAAGCCGATGGCGCGATGGAGCTGCTGGCGCGCCGGGAGGTGGACCTCATCTTGGGTGAGGAGTACGAGTCGGACATGCCCGCCACGGATGAGCACACCCACCGGGAGCTGCTTCTCGACGACCCCCTCCGCCTCATCACCCCACTCACCGGGCCCTGGAGCGAGTTGCGCTTAGAGGATTTTGCAGCGCATGACGAGGAAATCCCCTTTGCCATGGACCCGGAGGAGTTTTTATTGGGGCGGTTCGTCCACCGGCTGTGCCGCCGGCATGGCTTTAACCCCAGCGTGCTCTATGAAACCCCGGACCCCTTTCTACATGCGCACCTGGTGCGCACCGGACACGCGGTGGCGGTGATCTCGGACCTTTTCCTCTACGAAATTGAGGGCGTGCGCGTGGTTTCCTTGCCTGGTAATCCCACCCGCACGCTCTACACCGCGGTGCGCGCCGGGCGCGAGGGACACCCCGCCTTGCGGGCGTTTCGGGCGGCGTTGAGCAAGGCGGCTGCCACCGCTAAAGATTTTGGGCCACTCCCTGCGGTCTAGGGTGTGGGTTCTTGCGTTAAACTGATGACCGTGACTAACCCAAATACAACCCCGCGTCCTGTCCTCGTGGTGGATTTTGGCGCCCAGTACGCGCAGCTCATCGCCCGGCGCGTGCGTGAGGCCAACATCTACTCCGAGGTTGTCCCCAATTCCGCCTCCGTGGAGGACATCAAGGCCAAGAACCCGGCCGCGCTGATCCTCTCCGGTGGCCCGTCCTCCGTATACGCGGACGGCGCCCCCGCACTGAAGCCGGAGCTGCTCGAGCTCGGCATCCCGGTCTTTGGCATCTGCTACGGCTTCCAGTCCATGACCCAAGCCCTGGGCGGCACCGTGGCCTCCACGGGTGCCCGCGAGTACGGCCGCACGGACATGACCGTGTCCGGCGGTGTGCTCCACAAGGGCCTCGAGGACACGCACAAGGTGTGGATGTCCCACGGAGATTCGGTTTCCGAAGCCCCGGAGGGCTTTGAGGTCACCGCCTCTTCCGAGGGCGCTCCCGTGGCCGCCTTCGAGTGCCTGTCCAAGAAGATGGCCGGCGTGCAGTACCACCCGGAAGTTCTTCACTCGCCGCACGGCCAAGAGGTGCTCACGCGCTTCCTGACGGAGGTAGCAGGCCTGGAGCAGAACTGGACCGCAGAGAACATCGCGGATCAGCTCATCAACGATGTGCGCGAGCAGATCGGTGAGGAAGGCCGCGCAATCTGCGGCCTGTCCGGCGGCGTGGATTCCGCCGTGGCAGCAGCGCTGGTGCAGCGCGCCATCGGTGACCGTTTGACCTGTGTCTTCGTCGACCACGGCCTGCTGCGCGCGGGTGAGCGTGAACAGGTGGAGAACGACTTCGTGGCGTCGACTGGCGCGAAGCTCATCACCGTCGACGAGCGCGAGGCCTTCCTCAACAAGCTGGCCGGTGTGACCGAGCCGGAGGCCAAGCGCAAGGCCATCGGCGCGGAGTTCATCCGCTCCTTCGAGCGCGCCGTCGACCAGGCTCTGGACGGCCAGGATGCTGCGTTCCTGGTGCAGGGCACGCTGTACCCGGACGTCGTGGAGTCCGGTGGCGGTGACGGTACCGCGAACATTAAGTCTCACCACAACGTGGGCGGCCTGCCTGACGACGTCGAGTTCGAGCTCGTCGAGCCGCTGCGCCTGCTCTTTAAGGACGAGGTCCGTGCGGTTGGCCGTGAACTGGGCCTGCCGGAAGAAATCGTGGCACGCCAGCCGTTCCCGGGCCCGGGCCTGGGCATCCGCATCATTGGTGAGGTCACCGAGGAGCGCCTCGAGACGCTGCGCCAGGCAGACCTCATCGCGCGTACCGAGCTGACCAACGCTGGCCTGGACGGCGAGATCTGGCAGTGCCCGGTGGTGCTGCTTGCCGACGTCCACTCCGTCGGCGTCCAGGGCGACGGCCGTACCTACGGCCACCCGATTGTCCTGCGCCCGGTGTCCTCCGAGGACGCTATGACCGCGGACTGGACGCGCCTGCCCTATGACGTGCTGGAGAAGATTTCTACCCGCATCACCAACGAGGTCAAGGAAGTTAACCGAGTAGTGCTCGACGTGACGTCGAAGCCGCCGGGAACCATCGAGTGGGAGTAAAGCGAAGCAAACTCCCAGACGCTGCGTAGCGCGGCCGTGCCTTGAATTAACAGGGCGCGGCCGCGCTCCCGTTTTCGGCCCCTGGTACCAAGCCCGCGTGGTTTGTAGTTGGCACCGTCTTTGTCGCCACGAGCTCCGACCGAGGCACGGAGTAGAGCGTTTGTGTTGCCTCGTTGCTGTACAGCTCCGCGAATCGGGCGAGAGCTCTGGCATACCTCTTTAACGCGCGCGCGAGTAGCCGCACGCCGAGCGACAATTCTCAGCGAGCGGCTGGTGAAAGCGGCTGTTTGTTGCTAAGGCGTCGCAGGCCGGTGAGCCGGCGTCCTACGACCCATCGATCCGGTTGATCCGGAGACCGGTTGGACTTCGACCTGGGGACTCGGGCGACGATTCACGGGCTGGTTGAACTCATGAACTCGGTGGCGGGTCCGGAGGTTCGCCGGAGTTATGCGGCGGCGCGCCGGGGCCAGAGCCGTATGGCGGGCTGGAACGTGGGTCGGGTGGGCCGGATGCCGGCGGACCTGAGGATGCGCGAGCAGGCCTCGGAGCGGAGCGCGGCGGGTGGGCGGGGCTTTCGATGGGAATCGGCGGGCCGGCCCACGGCGGCAGGTAGTGCACGCGGCCATCAATGCGGTCGAGGTGCCCGCGGCCGGTGGGCTTTTCCGGGTCATCGTCATTGACCGCGTTGTGATACGCGCACAGCGGCACCAAGTTGGCCATGTTCGTCGGCCCGCCATCTTGAAAGCGGGTGAGGTGGTGGATCTGGGAGTCGTCGGCAGGCGCGTTGCACCCGGGCCAGGCGCACGTCGGGTGCTCTGCAGACAGCGCGAGGCGCTGCTTGGTGTTGGCAAAGCGGCTCGCCATGTAGAGGTTCACGGGGCCGTGGTGGGGGTGGACGAGGGTGATGAGGCCGACGTCGGCAAGCTTTTCGCGCACGAACTCCGCGCCCGTCATCGTGGCCCCATTGGTCAGCTGCAGCTCAATCTCCTCACCATCGCCATCCACGATGCGGTCGAGCTCATCCAAGCGCACGATGACGTTGGACTGCAGCTTCTGGCCCGAGCCGCCCCCGCCGCGGAACACGGTATGCGCCGCAGTGAGCAAGTCCTTGTCGGTGGTCTTCAGCACGGCCAGCAGCTTCGAGATGTTGAGCGAGGAATCCGTAATACTCAGCGTGTGGTTGCGGCCCGCGCGCCGCGTCACCCGCACGCCTGGGGCAGGGTCCTTCGGCGGGCGCCACTCTTTGAGCTTGGCCTTCGCCACCATGGGGATTTTCTCCCGCGGGGTGGCAGCCAGCAGTTGGCGCAACTCCCACGCCTTGCGGGCCTTGAGCTTGGAGCAGTAGCGCTCGATATCGAGGAGCGTGAACACGTCGTGGCCCGTGCGGCGCGCTTTGCGCTGCCGGGAGCGGAACATCGTGTCCCCGAAATACACCGCGTGCAGCCCCAGGAGCTTCTCCGCGAAATCCGGCCGCGCACCCATCTCAATTAGCTGCGCGCGCGTGACACCGGCGCATTGCTCGACCACGTCGAGCCCGCGCGCTAGTGCTTGAATGTAACCCCCCAGTTGCATAGCTCACAGCCTAAACCAGGTTGGGGAACCTCGCTACTTGAGCGCAGAAATCGCAGCGCAGAGCTTATCGACGTCCCCCTCTTCCGTCGACCACGCCGTACAAAAACGCACCACGCGCAGGCCTTCGTGTTCTTCGAAGAACTGGCACACGAAGTCCTGCGCGAGCTTCTCTTCCTGTTCGCGTGTCAACAGCGCGAATTGCTGGTTGGTGGGGGAGTCGAAGAGCATGTCGATGCCTGTGGTGCGGAATGCCTCGGCGATGCGCTGGGCTTGGGCATTGGCGCGGGCGCAGATCTGCTCGTAAAGGGTCGTTGCAGCCGTGCCGGGGAGCGCATCGGCGGATTCAGGAGTGGGGGTACTGAAGAGGGCGGCGAATTGCGCGCCGAGCAGCCAGCCCTTAGCCAGCAGGCCGCCGTTTTGCTTCATGGCGTTGCGAAAGCGCGGCGCGCCCGCGGGGAAGACGATGGCCTCGCCGAAGAGGGCGCCGCATTTGGTGCCGCCGACGGTGAAGACGTCGACAAGCGCGGCCAAGTCCGGCGGGGTGACATCCGCAGCGGACAGGCCGTAGCCGAGGCGGGCGCCGTCGACAAACAGGCCCAACTCGTACTCGTCGCAGACCTCGCGCAGGGCCACGAGTTCGGCGCGGGAGTAGGCGGTGCCGAACTCGGTAGGCTGTGTGATGTAGACCAGTGCGGGCTCCGGCATGTGCTCTTCCACCCCGGAGGCGCGGTATTCCTCCATGCACGCGCGAACCTGCGCGGCGGTGATCTTTCCCAGCTGGTTCGGCAGCGTGATGACCTTGTGCCCGGTGTGCTCGATGGCGCCCGTCTCATGGGTGGCGATGTGCCCGCTATCCGCCGCGATAACGCCTTCCCAGGGGCGCAGGCGGTGGGCGATGATGGTGGCGTTGGCCTGCGTTCCACCGACCATGAAGTGCACTTCGGCGTTCGGCGCCTGGCAGGCAGTGCGGATGCGCTCAGCGGCCGTGGCACACAGCTCGTCGGCGCCATAGCCGGTATAAGCCCCGCCCGCCCCTGCGATGGCATCAAGGACGCGGGGGTGGGCGGAGCGATGGTAGTCGTTGCCGAAGTGAATCATGGGTGGCCAGTTTAGCCGGTGACGGTGACTTCGCCGATGCCTGCGTCGATGTGAATGTTCAGCAGCGCGTCAGGGTCCTGGCGTTCGGTGCAGTTGCTCTCACCCAGGCCGTCATCACAGGTCAGCGCGACGGGGATGTCCTTCGGGAGGATGACCTCGACGGCGCCGATGCCGGCGTCGACGGTGACGTCGTGCTTGGTTGTGAGGTCGTGGAGCTGGCTGAAGTCCACCGTCGATTCGCCGATGCCCAGGTCGTAGTAGTCCTCGAGCTCATCTTCATGGGTGGGCGCGATGTCTTGCTCACCGACGTTGAAGCGGGCGCTGAAGCCGGACTCGTCGGCCTCGGAGACGAAGGTGACTCCAAGGAAGGCAATCGTCAGGGCAGCCCCCACAGCGCCGAGGGCAATCGCGGCCTCAGCCCACTGCGAACCGCGCTTCTTTTTCGGTTCTTCCCGCGGGCCCGGCTCCGGCAGGTTCCAGGCATCGGGCACTACGCCGAGTGGATCCCAGGACGGCGGGGTCCTGCGGCCTGATGGGAAAGGGTGGCCGTCCGCCGGGGTATAAGCATTGAGGTTGACAGGTTCCTCGCGCACCGGCTGCTCGGCGGCCAGCAGTCCGCTAGGCGGTAGCGGCTCGCGTTGGTGAAGGGCGTACCAGGCCAGCGCCAGCAGGCCGAAGGTCAGCGTAGCGGGCGGAAGGCCGGCGAGGAATTGCCCGCTGAGGAACAGTGGGCCGGAGCTAAACGTCAGAAGGACGCCGACAATTAGGATCCAACCGAGCTCTTGCTCCTCCTTGACGCCATCCTTGCCCAAGGCCGCATCGAGCGGGCAGTAGGGCGAGCCGTAGCGCGGCATGAGCGCCCACGCGGCGAGGTAGGCGGCGATGCCCCCGCCGAAAGCGAGTGCTGCGACCACGAAGGCCACGCGCACAATCGTCGGATCGAGCTGGTAGCGCACCGCGATGCCTTCGCAGACACCGGCGAGCTGGGCGTCGCCACCCTGCTTCTTGGGAAGGCGGACGGGGCGGGTTGTCCACATCTGGTTGAAAGTGCTGTTCTTCGTCATACTTTTATGGTGCCGCGCGGGGCTTCGCGGCGGTATCGGTAATCGCCCTGATTTTTAGACCTCAGGGTTGTCCCCGATGTGCCGGAGGGGTGGTGCGTGGGACTATGTCTAGTATGACTTCGCCCTATGTCCCCGCCGAGAACGCGGCGCCTTATCCCGTGATGTCACGCCCCCAATCTGGCCGCGTGGTGGCCGGCGTGGCAGCGGGGTTGGCACAGAATCTGGGGGTTTCGGCGCTCTCCGCGCGCATCGCCTTGACCGCGTTGACCCTGCTGGGTGGGGTGGGGGCGATGGCCTATGCCGGGCTGTGGATCTTCACGCCCGCGCTTGACGACGCCCCCTCCACCCGCCGCAGCCCCCTCTCCCTCGTGCTGGTGTTCCTGGCGCTGGCGGGTAGTGCGGTGGGTGTGTTGGGGGTTTCGGGGGCGTCGCTAAGCGTGGCGGTGCCGTTGGCGGTGGTGGCCGTCGGCGCGGTGCTGGCGTGGTTGGCGTATGACCGCGGGCTGAACACGCCGGTGGGCCTGGTTGCCGTGGCGGCCGGTGCTGTCCTGGTCATCGGTGGTGTCGTGGTGGCGGCGGTGACGTGGGAGAGCGGATCGGGTTCGGCGATCCTGGCCACGGCGCTGACGCTGGTGGGCTTTGGTGCGTTGGTGGTGCCGCTGGTGCTGAAGCTCTGGCGTTCGCTGTCGCAGGAGCAGGCGGCCAAGGCGGTCTCGGAGGAGCGCGCCGAGATTGCCGCCCGCCTGCACGATTCGGTACTGCAGACGCTGGCGCTGATTCAGAAGCGGGCGGGGGATTCGCGTGAGGTGACGCGTTTGGCGCGCGCCCAAGAACGCGAGCTGCGCGCCTGGCTTTTCGACGCCCCCTCCGCCGCCCCCACCACCTGCTTCGGAGCCCTCGAAGCGGCGTGCGGGGAGGTGGAGGACCTCTTCGATATGCGGGTATCCGCTGTGACGGTGGGGGAGGATGCGGAGCTGACGGAGGCTGCGAAGTTGCTTATTCAGGCGGCGCGCGAGGCTATGGTCAATGCCGGCAAGCACGCGGGCGTGGACGCGGTGGATGTCTACGCGGAGTTGTTGGCGGGCGAGCTGAGTATCTTTGTGCGTGATCGCGGGGTGGGTTTCGACGTGGATGCTATTCCCGCTGATAGGCACGGGATTCGTGACAGTATTCGCGCGCGCGTAGAGGGATCTGGTGGGCGCGTGCGGATTTCCTCGACCCCGGGGGAGGGCACCGAGGTGGAGCTGGCGGTAGCGTTATGAGCATGGTGAAGGTCTTTTTGGTTGATGATCATTCCGTCTTCCGCGCGGGCGTGCGCGCCGAGTTGGCGGCGGCCCCGGAGATTGAGATCGTGGGCGATGCGGGCACCGTCGCGGAGGCACTGGAGGGCATTGCGCGTACTTCGCCGGACGTGGTGCTTCTTGATGTCCACATGCCCGATGGCGGCGGCCTCGCCGTTATTAACGCGACGGCTAATCAGCCGGCGCGGCCGGTGTTTTTGGCGCTGAGCGTGTCGGATGCGGCGGAGGATGTGATTGCGCTGATTCGGGCGGGCGCGCGCGGCTACGTGACGAAGAATATTTCCGGCCCGGACCTGGCCGAGGCGGTGGTGCAGGTGCATAGCGGGGACGCATACTTTTCGCCGCGCCTGGCGGGCTTTGTCCTTGACGCTTTTGCCTCCGGATCGCCCGCACCGGAGCCGGAGGAGGGGCAAGACCCGGCGGTGGATGCGCTGACGCGCCGCGAGCTGGAGGTTTTGCGGTTGCTTGCGCGCGGCTATACGTACCGCGAGATTGGCAAGCAGCTGTTCATCTCGGTTAAGACGGTGGAAACGCACGCCTCCAATATTTTGCGCAAGACCCAGCAGTCCAACCGCCACCAGCTCACGCGCTGGGCCACCTCGCGCGACCTGGCTTAAGTCGCAGCCTAGGCAGGGGGTGCGTAGGCGAGCTTGCGGGAGCCGTCGACGTGGGGAAAGAGCAGGAAGGCCGCGCCCGCGACGAGCGCCCACACCAGCGCGCTGCCCCAGGCAGGTAGTGCGAGGAGCGGGGAGAGCATAACCATCAACCACAGCACCATGAGGGGAATAAGCTGCGCGGCGTTGGGCAGCATGGTGACGTTGTGGCGCTGGGCATAATCGCGCAGGTCCGCGCGGTAGGGGTGCAGGAATACGAGCGCGCAGGCGGCGATGAGGAGAAGCAGGCTGAGCCCCATGGCGAGCCCGAAGTGGATGCGGCTGGTGCCTGCCGCCACGGCGGCACCAGCCAGCAGCGAGGCGCCGAGGCGTACCCACGGCGGGGTGGGGATTGGGGTGGTGTGCGCGCGGAGGGGATTCATGGCGCCTAACGCTACCAGCGCAATTGCGCGTGTCCGGGGAGAGGTTCATAATAGGAGCCATGAATCAAACAGGTGTTCGCGTAGTGGGCGGCTCACGGGCCGACCAGATTGCGGTTCTACGCGCCCAGATTCAACGCCTGGAAACCCCGGATGATTCGGTGCAGGTGCAGCCGGACGCGGAACTTCTTGGCGTCCCTGAAAAGTTATCTGAGCTGCTACCGGGCGGTGGCCTGCCGCGTAAGCGGGCAACCGTCTGCGCGGAATGTGCCGCGCTCGTGGTGGAGCTGATAACTCATGTTAGCGCGGTGGGCGGACACGTCGGGGTAGTGGGCTGGCCGGATCTATCACTCGCACAAGTGGCCGAGGATGGTGATGTCTCCCGGGTCATCACGGTGCCCGACCCGGGCGCGGAGCCCTGGGCGGTAACTAGCGTGCTGTGTGAGGGGCTGGACCTCGTCGTGCACAAGGGGACAGGTGCGCTGAGCCCCACCCGGGCGCGCCCCGTGCTGGCGAAGGTGCGGGCAGGGCAGGCGGCCCTGCTCACCGTGGGGACCCGGCTGCCGGGCACGGCCGTGGAGATCGGCGCGGAGGTCGTCGCAGTGCGTGGCTTGGGCCGGGGCAGCGGGCGGATTCGGGGGGTTGATATAGGGGTGCGGGTGGCGTCGGCAAGCATGCGCCCGCGGCGTGGAGTGCTCACGTGCGGGCAGCGACCAGACACGCGCCCGCACTTGGAGGCGGTGTGAGGGTCGCGGCGCTGTGGTTCCCGGATTGGCCTATCCAGGCGCTGCAGGACGCAGACAGGACAGCATGTGCTATCGCCGCCCAGCACCGCGTGGCGGTGTGTAACGCGGCGGCGCGCCGGGCGGGGGTGCGCCGCGGAATGCGCGTGCGCCAAGCCCAAGCCGTCCTGCCGGAGCTGCGCGTGGAGGAGGCCAACCCGGACCGGGACGGGGTGGTGTTCGCGGAGATTGCCGCGGGCCTGGACGCGGTGGCTTCGTCGGTGGAGGTGCTGCGCCCTGGGCTGGTCATCGTGGACGCGGGCGCGGCCGGGCGTTTCCACGGCAGTGAGGCGAAGGCGGTGGAGATGCTTGTCGACGCCACCTCCAGATCCCACCTCGACGCCACTGTCGGCGTCGCGGACGAGATTGCCACCGCGCTGATTGCCGCCCGCCACCGCAACCTGGGCGCGGTGGTGCCGGTAGGAGGGTCGCGCGACTTTCTGGCTAAGCAGCCGGTGGGTGTGCTGGCGGCGGAAGTGGCGCTGGGCTGTGCGGCGGACGTGGTTCATTCTTTAGAGCAGCTGGGTGTGCGCACCTTAGGGGAGCTGGCGAGCCTGCCGCTGCGCCAAGTCACCACCCGTTTCGGCGAGGCCGGGCGGCGGTGCCACGCGGTGGCCGCGGCCGCACCGGATCGGCGCGTGGCACCGGAACTCGCGCGCCCTGACCTGGGCGTGGAGCAGGGCTTCGAGGAGCCCTTGGAGCGCGTGGATGCTGCGGCTTTCGCTGCGCGTCAGCTCGCGGCGCGCCTGCACGTGCTACTCGAGGAAGCCGGCGTGGTGTGCCTGCGCTTGCGCGTTGCTGCGGAATTTGAGGGTGGCGAGCGCCTGGAGCGGATCTGGCGTACCCAGGAAGCGCTCAGCGAGGCCGCTACAGCGGACCGCGTGCGCTGGCAGCTCGATGGTTGGCTGAGTGCTGCGCGGGCGGGGAGTGCGCCGGGTGAGGGAGGGGGCATCGCCAAGCTGGCGTTGGAACCGGTGGAGGTCGCCCCGCCGGGGGACGGGCTTTTGTGGGGCGCGGATGAATCCACCGAGCAGGCCAAGCGTGTCATCGCGCGCGTGCAATCCCAGCTGGGGGTGGACCGCGTGCTGCAGCCCCGCCCGGCGGCCGGGCGCGGGGTGGCCGAGCGCATCGAGTACGTCCCTTATGGCGAGCAGCGCGACCCGCAGCCGGAGGGCACGTGGCCGGGGCGCATCCCGGCGCCGCTTCCGGCGATCCTGGCGCACCCGGCTGCGAGGATTCGGCTTATCGACGTCTCCTCGAAGGACATCATCGTCACCGCCGAGGCCCTCCTTTCCGGGGAGCCAGCAGGCCTGGGGTGGGGCCAGCACCGCTACCGGGTGACTGGGTGGGCCGGCCCGTGGCCCGTGGATACCGGGTGGTGGGAGGCGGGTGCGGCGCAACGCTGCGCGCGCCTGCAAGTCGTCGGGGAAAACGACAAAGGCCAGCGCGCCTGGCTCCTCGTGTGGGCAGGCGGGCGCTGGTCGGTGGAGGCAACCTATGCCTGAACGGCTTAGTTCAAGATGTCGATGACCAGGCGCGTCGGCGCCCTGAGCACCTGCACCGAATACGGGTGGCGTTCGTTAAGCCCGATAACGAACTGCGAGCGAGCCTCGAAGGTACCGCCGCTGACCACCTGGGTAACTAGGCCGCCGGCGCCATTTACGGTGCCGATATTCGGGTCTTCCATGTTGAGCTGGAAGGGGTAGGCGGTGCCGTCGATGCTGACGTCGAGCGCGGTGGAGCCTTCATAAGCAATCGGGTTGCCGGATCCTTGCTGGGCGGGGGCATCGGTGTAATCAATGAACCAGCCCGGCGAACCATCCCCGACAAACTCGAAGACCACGCGGTCAAATCCCTCGTGCTTACCCACGCGGACATCGGTCACCACCAGCTCCGAGGGGGCCGGTGGGCGGAGGGTTTTCATCTCCATGTTGGCGTCGCCCAGCGGGGTCAGCCCAGCCGGTGCGGCGGGGGAGGGCGCAGTGGGAGTGACGGTAGCGGTGGAAGTGGAGGCGCCGGACAGGGTGGCGTCGAGAGTCTTCGTGGGGTCGCCGGTACTACCATCCGGGGAGGAAGAAGGAGCGCATCCCTGAAGCACGAGCGCACCCGAGACAACGAGTGCGGCCACTGGGGCGACTGTGCGCAAGAGATTGTGTTTCGGCATAACTTCGAGCGTAGTGGCACTTCGGGGAATTATATGCATCGAGCTAAGCATCGTAACCACATTGTTGTGAAGCAAGTGATGCCAGTTAAGATGGCGCCATGACCTTCTGCTCCGACGTCCAGGTCGAGCCCCTGGCTGGTACCGCTAAACAAGAATCTGTGTACGTCCTTTTTGAGTGGCCCACGGCGTGGTCTCGCGACGTGCTTGACGGACGTACCTTTGACCCCGGCTTGACTGCGAAGCTCAAGGCCAAGCTCAAAGGCGTGGCGGGCCTGCAACTCATTCGCCGCCCCGGGCGCGCCGGGCATGAACGGAGGACGGGGCACTTCCGTTGTTTCGTCGTGTGGGCGCGCGAGGGGCTGGTGCAGGATTACACCCTGAACGGCCCGGAGGACATTCTTGACCTGGATCTTGAGCATCCCACCGGCACGTGCCTGCCGCTGGTGCTCGTGTGCACCCACGCCAAGCGCGATGCCTGCTGCGCCATCAAGGGGCGCCCGCTGGCTGCCTCCCTGGCATGCGAATTTGAGGAGACCGTGTGGGAAACCTCCCACACCAAAGGCCACCGCTTCGCGCCGTCGGTGCTGCTGATGCCGTGGGGCTATTCCTTTGGCCGCCTCAACGTGGAGGCCGGCCGTGAGCTCGTGGGCAAGGCGCTGCACGGCGAGTATTTCTACCCCGCCAACCGTGGTTCCGGCCTCACCACGCCCCGGGGCCAGGTAGCGGAGCTCGCGGTGGCACGCCAGCTTCTCGACGCCTCCGAGACCCTCCACTACGGCGACCTCACCGTCGACGCGACAGATACCGCAGCGGCAGGTACTGCCGCTGTGCGACACCGCGACGGCCGCGCATGGGACGTGGAGCTGGAAGAAAAAGAGGCCTCCGGCGTTGTCTCCTCCTGCGGAGACAAACCGAAGACCTCTCGAATCTACGTCGCGCGTCGCGTCGAAAAGCGCAGCGTATAGATAGGGGTTGGCGTGGTTAGCGGCGCATAATCTTGGCCGAGAGCCAGTTGCCGAAGAACTGCGCTGCCTGCACCAGCACGATAATGATGAGGGTTGCCACCACGGTGACTTCCCACTCGAAGGCGCGGTAGCCGTAGACAATAGCGAAGTCACCCAGGCCACCGCCGCCGACGTAGCCCGCCATCGCGGACATGTCGACGATGCCGATGAACAGGAAGGTGTAGCCCAACACCAGCGGGCCCAGTGCCTCCGGAATGATGATCGTGGTGATGATTTTCCACGGCGAAGCGCCCATCGCGCGGGCCGCCTCAATCACGCCCGGATCCAGCGCCACGAGGTTCTGCTCCACGATGCGCGCCACCGCGAAGGTAGCCGCAATCACCATGACGAACGTGGCCGGTTCACGGCCGATGGAGCTTCCCAGCACCGCCACCGTCAGCGGCTGGACAAAGGCCAGCAGGATGATGAACGGGATCGGGCGAATGAAGTTCACCAGAATGTTGATGACGAAGTGAATGGGCTTGTTCTGCAGGATGCCGCCCGGGCGCGTGGTGTAGAGCAGAATGCCCAGCACGAGGCCGATGATGCCCGCAAGCACCAGGGTCGTGGCGACCATGATGAGGGTGTCCTTGATGGCGTCGACAAGCGTACTGCCCAGTCGGTCCCAATTGGCCTGCGCGAGGTAGGTGACGTTCATCGTTGAATCTCCTCAATCTCGGTGGTGCGTTGCATGTGTGCGTAAAAGTCTTCGATGGCGGCGTCCGGGCCGTTGAGGCGGACGGTGATCTTGCCAAAGGAGTGCTTCTGCAAGGTGGTGATACCGCCGTGGACCACGGCGATGGACACGCCCTCGTCCGCGAGTTTGCCCGCGGCATCGAAGAAGCCGGACTTCTCCGTCAGGTTGATGGTGAACAGGCGGCCCTCGTGGGCCAAGAGGTCATCGGCCTCGACGACGTCCGGGGTGTTGCGCAGCGAGGTGGCCACGAATTTCTCCGCCACCTTGGTTCGGGGATTGGAGAAGACCTCATAGACACTGCCGGACTCAATAACGTGGCCGCCTTCCATGACGGCGACCTTGTCTGCGATGGAGCGCACGACGTCCATCTCGTGGGTAATGACCACGATGGTGATGCCGAAATCGCGGTTGACCTTGCGCAGAAGGTCGAGAACCTCATGGGTGGTGGTGGGGTCGAGCGCTGAGGTGGCTTCATCCGCCAGCAGCAGGGAAGGGTTATTAGCCAGGGCGCGGGCGATGCCGACGCGCTGTTTCTGGCCGCCAGAGAGCTGCTCCGGGTAGTTATCGCCCTTGTCCGCCAGGCCGACGAATTCCAGCAGTTCCTGGACGCGCTTTTTACGCTCCTGCTTCTCGACGCCCTGCAGCTTCAGCGGGTACTCAATATTGCCCGCCGCGGTGCGCGAGGACATGAGGTTGAACTGCTGGAAGATCATGCCGATGTTGCGGCGAATGCCCCGCAACTTGGATTCGGGGAGGGGGACGACGTCGGTGCCGTCGAGAAGCAGCTGCCCTGAGGTCGGCTTATCGAGGCCGTTGATCATGCGCACCAGCGTGGACTTGCCCGCGCCGGAGAAGCCGATGATGCCGATGATCTCACCGGGCTCGACGGTCAGGGAGACATTATCGAGTGCGGTGGTGGTGGTTTTCTTGTTTTTAAAGACTTTGGTGATGTTGCGGAATTCAATCCGGGTGCCCTGGTGGGCGCCAGTGTGTTCAGTCACGTGGTTTTCCTTTGTACGTGTCCGTGTAGTGAATAAGCAGGGAGTAACGGGCAAAATCCCCCGGGTCACGCAAACGAGCGTGAGCGCGGGGGAGGGGGAGATTTGCTTAGCTAGAGGAGGCTTCCTCTTCCAAGCGCTCCAGAATCTCCTGAAGCTCTGACTGGGGTTTATCCACGAAGATGGTGGTGCCACCCGTGGTGTCTTGCACCGCGGCCTTCACCTCATCAGAGAGGTAGAGTTCAGCCAGCTTCTTGACCTTCTCATTGTCCTTGTCCTTTTCCTGCACAGCCCACACGTTGACGTAGGGGTCGAACAGGATCTCCGGGTCGGCGTTGGGGTTTTCCGGGTCGTCGTAAAGCACGGCGTCGGCCGGGTTGATACCCGCACGCTTGAAGAAGGAGTTGGTGATGATGGCAGGCTTGCCTTCGCCGAAGGCGGACGGAGTCTGGGAGGCATCGACCGGGGTGATGGTCACCTTGGAAGCGGACTCGTCGATATCGGCGGGATCCGGGGTGAGCTTGCCCTCTTCCTTGAGCTTCAGCAAACCGTTGGCTGCCAGCAGGTTGATGGCGCGGCCCTGGTTCGTGGCGTCATTCGGAATGGCGATGTCCTGCCCCTCGATGCCGTCGATGCTGTCGTGGCCCTTCCAGAACAGAGGCATGGGGTAGACCTGCGTGGACGCAACTGGGACAAGGTTTGTGCCGTTGCCCACGTTGTACTCGGCGAGGAACTTTAAGTGCTGGAACTTGTTGGTGTCCGTGCTCCCCTCAGCCAATGACTGGTTGGGGGTGGCGTAGTCGGTAAAGCTCTTCATCTCGATCTCGATGCCTTCCTTGGCAGCGAGCTCTTTGAGCACGCCCCACTCCGGAAGCTCGGCGTCGGTGGTGCCGATGATGATGGGATCCTCGGCGGTACCAGCGGCGAAATCGGAGCTTGCAGACGAGCAGGCGACCAAGCTGGTAGCGGCAGCGAGGCTAGCTACAGCGGCTGCTACGAGACGGCGGATGCGCATGATTCGTCCTTTGCTAGTTAGTCAGTGAAGGCTGCTTAAACCTGCTCCTCGAGGCGGTCCAGAATCTCCTGGAGCTCCTCCTGGGAGCGGTCCACGGCCACGGCGGTGTCGCCGGAGGACTTCAGGACCGCGTCGGTGACCTTCTGGTCCTTCCACAGCTTGGCCAGCTCGTGGAGGGTTTCGTTATCGGCGTCGTCGGCACGCACGGCCCAGACGTTGATGTAGGGCTCGGCCTCGGTGGAGTCCGGGTCATCCTGAGCAACGGCAGACTGCGGGTCAATGCCGGCGCGCTCGAGGAAGGAGTTGTTGATAACGGCAGGCTTGCCCTCGCCGTACGCGGCCGGGGTCTGGGCGGCGTCCACCGGGGTGACCTTGACCTTGGATTTCTTCTCATCGATGTCCAGCGGGGTCGGGGTCAGCGGGCTGCCCTCCTTGAGGGTGACCAGGCCTTCCTGGACCAGCAGGCCGATGGCGCGGCCCTGGTTGGTGGAGTCGTTCGGGATGGCGACTTCCTGGCCCTCGACGTCACCGAGGTCCTTGTGGTCCTTCCAGTAGATGGCCAGCGGGTAGATCTCGGTAGCTGCCAGCGGGACGAGGTCGGTGCCGTTGCCCTTGTTGTATTCAGCCAGGAACTTCAGGTGCTGGAACTTGTTGGTCGTCAGCTTGCCCTGGTCCAGAGCCTGGTTCGGGGTGTTGTAGTCGGCGAAGTTTTCCAGCTTGACGTCGAAGCCGGCCTCCTTGGCCAGGTCCTGGAATACGGCCCACTCTTCCATGTTGGCGTCGGTGGTGCCGATGGTGATGGTGGAGTCCTTGGTAATGGCCTCACCGGAGTTCTCGGACTCGGCGGAGTCCGAGGAGCAAGCAACCAGGCCAGTTGCAGCGATGACGGCTGCCGAGGTGGCAGCAAGTACGCGACGGATGCTCATAGTGGGTTCCTAGTGTCCCTTCTTGGTTTGTGCGGCAAGTCGTATCACCGCAGGAGTATGCACTGCACGAAAAACTAGCAACGATTGAACCGCTTTGTCTATCCGAGTATTTGTTCAACGAAAACCTTGACTGGAATACATGTTCGAATATAGTGTGTGGGGCTATGAGGTTCAATGGGGGTGAGGCGCTGCCGTGGTCCCGGGTGGAGAGGATTCTCTCTGGCCGCCCAGGGCCCGTCCCGGTGCCGGTGGACCACCTTCCGGGGGCGGCAGAGGAGCCGAAGGCTGGGCATTCCGCCGTGCCCTTCGCGGAGCTGCATGCGGTGAGCTCGTATAGCTTCCTTCATGGTGCCTCCGAGCCGGAGGAGCTCGTGGCGCGCGCCGTCGAGCTGGGCCTGCGGGGGATTGCGCTGGTAGATAGGGATGGATTCTATGGCCTCATGAAATTTGCGGAGGCTGCTGCCAAGGTGGGGCTGCCCGCCGTCTTTGGTGCGGAGCTCAGTCTGGATCCGGCCCCGCTGACGGTCTTGGCGCGCACACCGGAGGGTTATCGGCGGCTATCCCGACTCATCGCCCGCGCCCACATGGAGGCGGGGGAGAAAGGGGCGGTGTCCTATCCTCCTCTGCCGGAGATCGGTGCGCAGCTGCAGGATGAATGCCTCTTCCTGGTGGGCTGGGAGTGGGCGGAGTATTTCGATCTTTTGGTCGATGGAATAAAAATAGACAGCATGGTTCTGGAGTATGCATGTACCCAGCTTCCGGAAGACGCGGACCATCACCTATTGCTGGATTCCTTGCCGGTTCCTCGCGCCATCGCTACCGCGCGCCCAGCTGCCGCCACACGGCAACACGCGCGGCTGGCCGGCGCCAAACAAGCCTTGTCCAGACGCCTCGCGCTTGCCGACGCCTCCCCCAACTCCCACCCCATGGGCTCGTCCTGGCTGCGCTCCGGGGAACAGATGGCGCAGCTGTTTCCAGACCGCCCGGAACTCATCGCGGAAACCGTCCGCGTCCTCGAGGAATGCAGCTTCACCTGGGAGGCGCTGGCCCCGAACCTCCCTGACTTCGACGTGCCGGAAGGCCATACCGAGATGTCCTGGCTAGAACACCTCACCTTCGAGCGCGCGGCAGCGCGCTATGCCACGCGGCCTAAGGAGATTCGGGAGCGGGCGTGGGAGCAGATGCGGTATGAGCTGGGCGTCGTTAAGCAGCTGGGCTTTCCCGGTTACTTCCTCATCGTGTGTGATCTCGTGGATTTTTGTAAACGGGAGAACATCCTGTGCCAGGGGCGCGGATCGGCGGCGAATTCGGCGGTGTGTTTCGCGCTGGGGATTACGAATGCGGAGCCGATTTCCGCGGGCCTACTTTTTGAGCGCTTCCTCTCCCCGGACCGCGATGGCCCGCCGGATATCGACATCGATATTGAATCGGGGCGGCGCGAGGAGGTCATTCAGTACGTCTATGCCAAGCACGGCCGCGAGCGCGCCGCGCAGGTGGCGAACGTGATTACGTACCGCCGCAAAGGGGCGTTGCGGGATGCTGCCCGCGCGTTGGGCTACCCGCAGGGTTCGGCCGATGCCTGGTCGAAGGGGATTGCGCCCGCGCCTTCGGACGTCGAATCCTTGGCCGAGCAGTTTATAGGGCAGCCGCGGCACCTGGGCATTCACTCCGGCGGCATGGTGCTGTGCGACCGGCCAATTGCGGATGTCGTGCCCGTGGAATGGGCGCGCATGGAAAACCGCTCGGTGCTGCAGTGGGATAAGGATGATTGTGCCGCGGCCGGGCTGGTGAAGTTCGACCTGCTGGGCCTGGGCATGCTCGAAGCCCTGCATTACATGATGGACTTGGTGGAGGAAAGCACCGGCAGGGTGGTCAACCTGTGGGAGCTGGACCTGGCTGACCCGGAAGTCTATGACATGCTCTGCCGCGCGGATGCGGTGGGCGTGTTCCAGGTGGAATCGCGCGCGCAGCTGAGCACGCTGCCGAGGCTCAAGCCGCGGGTCTTCTTCGACCTCGTGGTGGAGGTCGCGCTCATCCGCCCGGGTCCCATTCAGGGCGGGTCGGTGCACCCCTACCTGCGCCGCCGCGATGGCAAGGAGCCGGTGACCTATGACCACCCGGTGCTGGAGAAGTCCCTGGGCAAGACGCTGGGGATTCCGCTTTTTCAGGAGCAGCTCATGCAGATTGCGGTCGATGCCGCCGGGTTCAGCGGCGCGGAGGCGGATGACTTGCGGCGCGCGATGGGTTCGAAGCGCTCGCCGGCCAAGATGGCGGCGCTCAAGCAGCGTTTTTATGAGGGTCTGGAGGAGGCCAACGGGATTGTCGGGGAAGTGGCGGACAAGTTGTGGGCCAAGATTGTGGCCTTCGCCGCGTACGGCTTTCCGGAGTCGCACTCGCAGTCTTTTGCCTCCTTGGTGTACTTTTCGGCGTGGTTTAAGCGCTATTACCCGGCGCAGTTTTGTGTGGGCCTGTTGCGCGCGCAGCCGATGGGTTTCTACTCGCCGCAGTCGCTTATTCAGGACGCCCGCCGCCACGGCGTGGAGGTGCTGCCGGTCAGTGTCAACGAGTCGGGCCGCGAGGCGCGCGTGGTGGTGGGCGCGGACGGTCAAGCGCGCATCCGCCTGGGGCTTAGCCTCATCAAGGGATTAGGGAACAAGGCCGCCGATCGCATTGAGGCGGCCGCGCCGTTTGGCGACGTCCCCGATCTCTCCCGCCGCGCCGACCTCACCGTCGATCACGTGGAGGCCCTCGCGGTGGCGGGGGCCTTGGATGTCTTTGGGGTGGACCGCCGCCAGGCATTGTGGCAGGCGGGCGTGGCCGCAACGGAACGGGCGGGGATGCTGCCGGGGCTGTCTGCGATTGAGGCGCCGTCCTTGCCGGGGATGAGCGCTTTCGAGCTCATGGCGGCGGACGTGGCCAGCACCGGCGTGACCCACGACCAGCAGCCGATGGAGCAGGTGCGTGGGGCATTGCAGGCCCGCGGCATCCTATCGGCGGCGGATTTGCCGGGCGTGGAGGATGGCACCCGCGTGCGCATCGCCGGGGTGGTCACACACCGCCAGCGCCCGCAGACCGCGGCCGGTGTGGTCTTCTTCGGCCTAGAGGATGAGACCGGGCTGATGAACGTGATGGTTACGCCCGGCCTGTGGGCTCGGGATAAGGTGACGGCTCGGACGGCGCCTGCGCTCATCGTGCGCGGCATCGTGCAGAATGCCTCCGGGGCGGTCACCGTTGCCGCGGACCAGCTGGAGCCGCTGGCCTTCGGCGAGGCCCTTTCGCGCGGCTCGCGGGATTTCCGCTAAGAGGTTTATTCTTTTGAGATGAGCTCGTCGCGGTTCATCTTTCCCGCCAGGGAACGGGCCACCGAGAATGGCACCCACACCATGAGCAGCAGGATGATCTTGAGGTAGAGCTGGGACACGAACACGCCGTCCATGATGGGCATGGTTCGGGCACCCCAGGCGATAAGGCCAGTCACTGGCAGCAAGATGACGAGTGCTGCGAGGGAGAACTTGAGGCCGTCGTCGCGGGCTTCGACGTGCTGCTGCATTTAGTACTCATCGAGCTCCGTCGTGGGCAGGTCTGCGGCACCTATCGCTCCGCGCAGGCGGGCGGTCAGCAGCGCGGTGAGCAGCGTTCCGAGGCAGGCCACCATGAGTGAGGTAAAGGAGTCCCAGAACTGCAGGGGGAGGGACAGGATGATGAGGCAGGAGGAGAGATCGGCCAGGGTGATGTAGCGCTTGCGGGTCTTAACGGAATCGGGAATGGTGACGGCGGACATGAGCGAGTTAGTCCTTTCGGTAGATTTCGGAGGACATGGGAGTGAATTCGGTCCGGGAGAACACGGCTTCCACGGGTAAGTCAAAGACCTCGCAGATATTGAAGGCGAGATCCAGGCTTGGGGAGTGGTCGCCGCGCTCAAGTGCGCCGATGGTTTGGGGGTTGACCCCGATGGTGTCGGCAAGCTGTGCGCGCGTCATGTCCCGTTCAACGCGAAGCACGCGGACCCGGTTAAATAGTGGGCGGGTTGGCTTTTTCTTTGGGGACATGCACCACAGTGTTGTATAAACCCAACAACTTGTCAAGGGTTCATGTTAGTGTGTTGGCATGAACCCCGTATCCCCGTCACTCACGAAAGCCCGCTACATCACGAATTTGAGCTGGGACATTATCCTCGCCGCCCTCGCTGCCGCCGCAGCGTATTTCTGGTGGGATTGGCTCTATTGGGTCGCCGGCACGTTTCTCGTGTGGGCGCTCTACGAACTGTGGCTCATCCCCGCACAGGTCAAAAACTTAGGCTGGCAGGAAACCGCCGACGAACTACTGGTCACCCGCGGAAAAATCTGGCACACCTTCACCGTCGTGCCCTACGGCCGCATCCAGTTCGTCGACGTCACCGCCGGCCCCGTCGAGCGGGCGATGGGGCTGAAAAAGGTGAAGCTGCACACGGCGTCGCCCAGCAGTGACGCCACCATCCCTGGCCTCCTTGCTGCCGACGCCGACGCCCTGCGCGAGCGCCTCGCCGTTAAGGCCCGCGAGAGGATGAGTGGGCTGTGAAGGACCACGCGCTTATCGACGCCGACGGCTACACCCGCGTCCACCGCTTTACCCCGCTGTTGCGTTTTTGGTCGCTGATTCTGGCCTTGGTGGCCGTTCTCGCGGTGAACGTCAACGCCTCCATGGTGTCGGACGTTCTGTCCTACGTGCAGGGTGGGCACTTGGGTGAGGTCGGCCGCGGCACCCTGCTGGGCATCGGTGCCTTCGTGCTGGTGTGCACGGTGATTTGGCTCGTCTCCGGAATTTGGTGGCGCAAGCTGGGCTACAAGCTCACCGAGGATGAAATCGCGCTGCGCCACGGTGTCATCTCAACGTCTTTCCGTTCCGCGCGCTATGAGCGCATCCAGGCGGTGGATGTCGTGGAATCCATCATCGCGCGCCTATTGGGCTTGGCCGCAGTCCGTGTGGAGACCGCGGGCGGCACCTCCTCCGTCATCAAAATCGAGTACCTGACCAAGGCGACAGCGGAGGAGCTGCGCGCGGAGCTGCTGCGGCGCACAAATAAGGGGTCTGCCAGTGAGCCAGCGCCGGAAACTCCCGCCGCCTTGATTCCGGAGATTCCCATCCTGCGCACGATTGCCGCTGAGGCTTTGCGCCTGCCCACGTTGGTTACCGCACTCGTCATCGGCGGCCTGCTCTTCCTCCCCGGGATGTGGACCGCGCTGCTGCCTATCATCGTGGGCTTCGTGGGGCGGGTGTGGAGTCTGGTGGATTCCTCGTGGACGTTCACCGCGCTTCACGACGCCCCCGCCAACGCCCTCAACGTCTCCTACGGTCTTGCCGACCGCCGCCGCCAAACCATCCGCATCAGCCGCATCCACGGCGTGCGGGTGAGCCAGCCTTTCCTGTGGCGGCGCTTCGGCTGGTACGAGGTGCACGTCTCGGTGGCCGGGTATGGCGCGAAGGGCGGCGGCAAGCAATCAGGTTCCACGCGCATCCTGCCGGTGGGCACCCGCGAGCAGGCGCTGGAGTTGCTAGCCCTCATCTCCGATCTAGACCGCGCGCAGATTGAGGACTATGCGCGCCCCGAAGGTCACACCCAGCCCACTTATACCTCCCCGCGCCGGGCGACGTGGATCAGCCCCATCGACCGCAAGCAGCAGTCGGTGACGCTGGTGGAATCGCCTCAGCCCGTGACCATCGTGCACCGCGGCCGCATCAACCGCCGCGTCATGGTGATTGGCACCCCGCACATCCAAGAGCTCACTCTCAAGGTGGGGCCGTTGGGTCACCTCGCGGGTGTGCGCACCGTGCGCTTCGACCTTGTGGCGGGCCCAGTCAAGATGGCCGGCCAGGACCTCACGCCTGCCGACGCCTCCGCGCTCCTCACCCGCTTGCGCTCCCGCCGCCTTCCTGCCATGGAAGCCGCGCTGGGGCCGAGCAGCCTCCAGCAGGACCTTAAGCCCGGCGACGAAGCTTAAGCAGCACCGGTCCGCGGGTGTTGCTGGGGCCGGCACACGCCGAGGCCGCCGAACAGGACCCGCATCCGCCCGCGGGGCAGGAGCCGAGTGGCTCCATATCGAGCACCCCGCTGGCGGTGAGGTGGTCCAGGATGAGGTCCACCGTGCCGGGTTCCAGCCCGGTCTGCGCCGCGATGGCTACGCGCGAGCGCACACCGGATTCGATGGCTTGCTGCACGGCGTGAATGGGCGAGGCGGACACTAGATAAACACCCTCAGAATCTGGAAGGCCGCCACTGCCAGCACCCACGCGGTGGCCAGCTGAATGCCGAAACCGAAGAGCGTCCAGCGCCAGCCAATCTCGCGGCGCTGCGCGGCAATCGTGGCCACGCAGGGTGTGTAGGCCAGCAGGAAGAGCATGTAGGCCCACACCGCGGCGAGGGGATGGCCACCGGAGGCGCGGTTGAAATCTTGACGCACATGGTCACTGAGCGCGCTGTGGGATTGTTCCTCCGCGGAGGCGTCGGTGACGTCGTCGACGGCGTAGGTCTGCGCCCATGTCGAAATCAGCGCCTCCTTGGCCACGAAACCCGTGACCAGCGGACCAGCCAGGGACCACGAGTCGAAACCAGCCGGGGCAAAGGCCGGGGCGATGGTGCGCGAGACCGCGCCGTAGGCGGAATCCTCCGGTGCTGGTGGCTCGCCCAAGGTAGTCTCGTGCACCGCGGCCCCAACCGGGATGGCCATGAGCAGCCACACCACGACCACGGTAGTCACGATGATGCCGCCGGCGGTCTGCAGGAAGCCCTTCAAACGCGTCCACATCACGCTCAGCGCCAGGCGCACGGTGGGCAGCTGGTACGTCGGCAAGTCAATAACCAGCGCTTCTTCAGGCACCGCGCGCCACAGCGTCTTTCGCAGCGCCAAGCCAACGAGCACGAGCAACGCGATGGAGATGACGTACATGAGAAACACCACGCTGCCGGCGTGCTCTGGGAAGAACGTGGCCGAGAGCATGACGAAGACCACCAAGCGCGCCGAGCACGAGGTAAACGGGATGAGCAGCGCCGTCATAATGCGATGCCGCGGGCTTCCCAGCACGCGCGTGGCCGAGATCGCCGGCACGTTACAGCCAAAGCCCACGACAATCGGGATGAAGGCCTTGCCCGGCAGGCCGATGGCCCGCATAAGGCGGTCGGTCACCACCGCCGCGCGCGCCATGTAGCCGGAATCCTCCAGCACCGCCAAACACAAAAACATCAGCGCCATGAGCGGGGCAAAGGTGAGGACCATGCCGACGCCACCGATGAGGCCGTCGACAAGCAAGCCCGTAACGAGGGGGTGACCTAAGCCGATGGCCTCAAGCCCCGCCCGCGCCCAATCGCTCAAGGGGCCGGAGACCAACGCCTCCAGGCCATCCTGGAGGGGAGCGGCCACCGTGGTGGTGATCTGAAAGACCAGCCACATCACGGCAAGAAACAGCAGCGGACCCACGACTGGGTGGAGGGCCACCGCGTCGAGGCGGTGGGACAGGGGCGTCGCGTGCTCGACCTCGCTCACCGAGGCCTTCGCCGCCGCATCCAGCTCCGCAAAGCGGCCCTCCAGGCCGGTGTCTTCGCGCAGTTGCACGGGCTCAGCCGCCAGAGAATCTACAACAACCTCTCGCAGCTTCTCGACGCCCTCCCGCTTACGCCCATCAACCTCCACCACCGGGATGGAGGTGGCCTCAGCGAGCGCAACGGGGTCCACCGTTTGCCCCTGGTTGAGGGCCACGTCGGTCTTCGTCAGCGCGATGATGAGGCGGTAGGGCTGCTCCGCCAACTGGAGGGCCACGTTGAGGCCGCGCGCGACGGCGCTGGCATCGACGACCACGACGACGGCGTCGGGGCGCTCATCATCGGGGCAATCGATGAGCATGGCGCGGGTGAGCGCCTCATCGGGGCTGAGCGGATCGAGCGAGTAGGTGCCGGGGAAGTCGATGAGATCGGCGGTGGATTCACGCAGCTTCCACGCACCGCGGCTGACCTCAACGGTGGTTCCCGGCCAATTGCCGGTCTGCGCCTTCGCGCCGGTCAGAGCATTAAAGAGCGTGGACTTGCCGGAATTCGGAGAGCCGACGAGCGCGATGATGGGTGCTCCGGCAGGGGCTAGCGCGCCGCCCGGATCGCCGTGGCAGCTGGGTTTCGTGGTGGCCATGGTTTAGACCTCGATGGCTTGCAGTGTTGCCTTGTCGATGGCATAGCGGCAGCTGCCCACCGAGACAACGCGCGCGCCGCCGGCCACGCGCGGGCCCATGGTCAGCGTGGCGCCGGGGCGGATGCCCAGCTCGCCGAGGCGCACTGCCAAGGCGGCGTCACAGGTGCAGGAAATGCACTCGTTTCCCAAGGTGATGGTGCATCCCATGGGGATGGCGTCGGCGGTTTGCCGTGGGCACCCAGACAACTTCACGGTGAGCTCTCTTTCTCTAAAGCATTACCGTTATAGGTTAACCTAAGTAAATATAGGTCTGTCTAGTTTTTCGCCGCTTTCGGTTAGGTGATCCTCACCACGCGGCGCTCGAGGGCGCCGCGTTTCGTATGCGTTGCCTGAATTAGTTTGTCCAGCTGCTCACCTGGCGCAGCTTTTGGCGGTTCTTCAGCCGCGACTGGCCCAGCTTGCGGGACATGCGGTCCAGAATCTCAATGGCCTCCGTGATGTGCGGGCCCTTGTTGAGCATGACGCACTCCGCGCGCAGCGCATAGCCCGCGTCCGTGATTTCCGCGCGGGAGGGAAGCCCCGTCTTGGCCAGGGTCTCCAGCACCTGCGTGGCCATGATGACCGGGATATGTGCCGCCTCCGCGACCTTCATGATCCGCCCCGGCACCTGGACCATCTCCTCGAATCCCAACTCCACGGCTAAGTCACCGCGCGCAATCATGATGCCGAACTTGGCATGGCGCATGCCTTCCAGCAACACGCTTCCCAGCTGCTCATAGGCCGGCACTGTTTCAATCTTGAGCACGATGCCCAGGTCACGCACGCGCTGCGCCATCTCCTCGGACTCCTGCTCGGCGGCAATCTCCTCGAGCGTGTCATAGAGGAAGGCCACATCAGCTGGCGTGCGGATGAAAGAGACCGCCGCGATATCGCAATGCGTGGCCACAAAACGCAGTGCCTCGATGTCCTCTTCGGTGAGGCTGGGCAGCGGGACCTCGGTATCTGGCAGGTTGATTCCCTTATAGGCGGCCAGGTTGGTGCCGGTGGGCCCGGCGTGCTCCACGGTGATGACAGCCTCGCGCTCAGCGCCGTTGCCCCGCACCTTGCGGACGCGGCCGGAGATTGCGCCATCATCGAAAATCACCCGGTGACCCACCTCCAGCGCACCGACCACCTCCGGCAGCGTGCAGCCAATTGTGGTCACCTTGCCCTCGATAATGCGCGCCGGCTCCTGCGAAGTGCTCAGCACCAACTCCTCGCCGCGGTGCAGGCGAATCTTCTGCTCCAGTGCCGGAACCCCATGCACCTGCGTGGTGTCCCCGCCGTGGCTCAACACCGTTCCCTCGGCGAGGTAGCAGTTGCGATCGCCGTGCAGCACCGCCACGCCTGCTTCCGCGCTCTCCACGGTGAACACACGCGAGCGCCCGCGCGCTTCCGTGAAGCGCACCTCGCTGCCGGGGTGCAGGCGCGCCAACCACTCGTCATCCACCTCCAGCGCTACCGCCGGGCGGGCCGCGCTTGGCGACGCCTCCCCCGCCACCCCCTGGGCGCGGGTAGAGGAGGGGGCGTCGTGAAGCACGAGCGTTGCCGGGCTCAGCAGCTCACCTGCCGCGGTGCGCTCGCCGCGCACGCGAATGACCTGCGGACCCGGCTCGATGCTGCCGGTGCGGACCTTGGGGCCAGCAATATCGCAGGAAATCAGGATCTCGCGCCCCACCTCCTCGGCGGCGCGGTGGACGTGTGCCACCATCTTCTGCCAGGCATCCTGGCCATCGTGGGCGCAGTTGATGCGGGCTAGTTCCATGCCCGCGCGGGCGAAACCGAGGACCAGCTCATAGTCATCTGCGGCCTCGGTGGGAAGGGTCACCATGATGCGCGCGTGGGTGTCCTCCTGGGTGGGGCCGAGGAGGGCTTCGGTGTTGGCATCGAGGATATCGTCCGCGTCCGCATAGGCCGTGGCAATCGGTTGCACGGGGTAGGTCGGTGCGTGGCCATCGAAGGCGTCGAGCACGTTGCGCGCGGCGTGGAGGCGCTCAAGCACTGCGGGCTCCGGGTGGCTGAGGCTCGTGGCGCCCAACGCGGTGAGGCCTTCCTGGATTTCGACGGCGTCCTGGGAGCGCAATTCCATGTAGCGCACGAGGTTGACCGCGCCGGGGCGGTGGACGGGATCCACGCGCGCGATCTGCGCGGCGTGCGCGGCAGACGAAGCTTCGACGCGGGTAGTGAGGGAATCAAGAAGTGGGCGCAGGCTAGGCAAGGTGTCTCCTTCGTTGTGAAAGTCCACCCACATTGTGCCGCGACTTGTTAGACCGCGCCACGGAAGCGTTAGAGCTATCCGTGGATGGTCAGCCCCCAGTGATTAATGGCGCTGCCGATCTCCATGGCACCGAGAAGAGTCTTGTTGCTATCGGAGACGTTGGAACTGACACCTAGTGCCCACACACCAGAGTTATCAATTGCGAAGACCGCGCCGCCAGAATCGCCGCGATCAGAGATATTTCGAAAGTAGAACAGGCCGCCGTTGCCAATACTTTCAAACTCACCGCACGAGTACCCAGTCGTTGCACCGAGCCGACAAATCATCATGTTTCTTCGCTGAGCTTCCTGTGGTGTGATCCACCCTTGCATTGGTAGATCAAGCGGGAGGGAGGAGGTATAGCGAGCGTCACCGAGGAGTTCAATGAGGCCGATGTCAGTGCCGTAGATGCCTCCGTGGGCGTCCTCTTGGAGGTAAGACTCGACCATTTCTCCTACATACTCCCAATTATTCTGGGCATCCTGAACGTAAAACTGGTCACCCAGTTTGCCGCAGTGTCCCGCGGTGATAATGAATAAACGCTCTCCTCGGGAAGCTAGAAAACCTGTCGAGCACGTGCCATTTCTGGTCTCGTTGACAATTCTTCCGCCGGGGACGATTCCACCTGGCTGTTTTAGCCATTCCCAGTCAACGGAGTTGTGATAGTAAATGCCTCTGTTGTCATCGCGGCCGCTCTGTCCGGAAGGATCGTTGCCTGGGTCGATCGCGGTCCGCTGAACTGGTGGCTCTGCCAAGGTTTGTTGCTGGCTGGTCGTTACGGTGCTAGTAGAAATTGAGCCGCTTGTCGTCGCGGATGTCGAAACAGGAGCTGCAAGAATCTCAGATATTTCTGCGCCAGCGGAGTTTTCCTTGGTGCTTTCCGAGTTCGCTGTGGGCCCGGCATCTGTGTCAGAACAGCTGGAAATCAGCACGGCGGCACTGAGGACCGCGAGCAGACGGCACCGGCGGCTAAGAGAAGGGGCGGTGGTGAAGAGAGACATACAGAAACTTTCGGTAGCGAGGGCAGGAAACAAGCAGGCTGTTCACAGCTAATGGCGGTGTAGGTCAGGCCCAATGTTCCTCGCGACTGAATTTGTCTACACCGCGCCACGGAAGCCGAGCTGGCGCCAGGCCTCGTACACGGCCGTCGATGCCGCGTTAGACAGGTTCATCGAGCGCCTGGCCGGCATCATGGGGATGCGCACGCGCTCCGTTACGCGCGGGTGGAAGGCGTGTTCCTCAGGCAGGCCGGTTGGCTCGGTGCCGAAGAGGAGGACGTCCCCCTCCTGGTAGTCGATGTCCGTGAACCACTTATCTGTGTGGGTGGTGAAGGCGAAGACCCGCGCACCGGGCAGGGCTTCCATGCAGGCGTCGAAGTCTTTGTGGATTTTGAGATCCGCCAGGTCGTGGTAGTCCAGGCCCGCGCGCTTGAGGTGTTTGTCCTCGAAGTTGAAGCCGAGCGGCTCGATGAGGTGCAGGCTCGCGCCCGTGACGGCGGCGGTGCGGATGGCGTTGCCGGTGTTGGTGGGGATCACGGGGTTGTCGAAGACGATGTGCAAGCTGCTCATAGGCATCAGTCTAGGATGGTGGGCATGAGCGCTACCAAACTAGATGGCAACTTGTACCGCGACGAGATTTTTGAGGACCTGGCCCAGCGCGTGGCCGTCCTCAAGAAGAAGGGGATTACCCCGGGACTGGCCACGGTCCTGGTGGGCGATGATCCGGGTTCGCATTCCTACGTGAAGATGAAGCACCGCGATTGCGAGAAGCTCGGAATCAATTCGATTCGCAAGGACCTGCCTGGCGACGTTACCCAGGAAGAACTCGAGCGCGTCATCGAAGAGCTCAACAATGACGATGCTTGCACCGGCTACATCGTGCAGCTGCCGCTGCCGAAGCACCTGGATGAAAACCGCGTGCTCGAGCTCATCGACCCAGCCAAGGACGCCGATGGCCTGCACCCGATCAACCTGGGCAAGCTGGTGCTCAACGAGGACGCCCCGCTGCCGTGCACGCCGAACGGTTGCATCCACCTGCTGCGCCGCTTCGGCGTGGAGCTCGATGGTGCCAAGGTCGTGGTCATCGGCCGCGGCGTGACCGTGGGCCGCCCGATTGGTCTGATGCTGACCCGCCGCAGCGAGAATTCCACGGTGACGCTGTGCCACACCGGCACCAAGGACTTGGCCGCGGAGACCCGTGAGGCCGATGTCATCATCGCGGCCGCTGGCAAGGCACACATGCTCACCGCCGATATGATTAAGGAAGGTGCCGCGGTTCTCGACGTCGGCGTGTCCCGCGTCGACGGCAAACTCGCCGGCGACGTGGCTGAGGACGTCTGGGAGAAGGCCGGCTACGTTTCCCCGAACCCGGGCGGCGTGGGCCCGCTGACGCGCGCGTTCCTGGTGAGCAACATCGTCGAGCGCGCCGAAAAGCTCGCCGCTCAGTAGCGTGTGAAGTCGAGCGCTCGAGTAGTGAGTATGTCTGAGCAACCAGCACAGCCGCGCGGGAAAACTGCGCCGCCGGTGTCTTTATCGAACCCGCACGATGTGCACCTGAAGCCCTCGGCGCTGCCGCCGGCTCTTCAGTGGTTGGCCATCGGCTTGTTCGTGGCGGCGGTTGTGGTGTCGGGCTTCTATGCCGTGTTCGAGCACTGGCGCCGCGCCACGCTGCTGCTGGGCGGGGCGCTGGTGTGGCTGACGGTGGTTCGTCTGACCTGCGATTCCTCGCGGGTTGGCGTGCTCGCGGTGCGCTCCCGGCGCTTCGATGCCTGCTTTACAGGCATCTTGGGCGCGGCGATGGTGTTCATGGCCTTTTCCATCGACGCGCTTGGATCGTAACGCGTTTGGCTCCCGGAAAGAGCCAAACGGCTTCTTAAATGTAATACTCGTCGCCCACGTACGCAGGGCCCACGTCTAAGCCATTTGGCGCCGAGAGCAGCAGGAAGTTGCGCAGGATACGGTTCATCTGCCGGGTCTCCGTCAGAAAAGCATCGTGTCCCACGGGGGAGACAATCTTGGCCATCGCCAGCAGCTGGTTGACGTTGCGGGAGATGTGCTCCTGCTGGTGATAGGGGTAGAGGATATCCGTGTCCACGCCCACCACCATCGTCGGCACCTGGGAGGCCGCCAACGCCTTGATGAGCCCGCCGCGCCCGCGGCCGACGTCATGCCGGTTCAGCGCCTCCGTGAGAACCACGTAGGAACCCGCATCGAAGCGCTCGGTGAGCTTAGCCCCCTGGTAATCCAGATAGGAGTTCACCGCGAAACGCTGGTTGAGCTGGCGGTGCGGCCCCAAGGGATTCTCGCCTTGCTGTGCGGTAGCGCCGAAGCGCTCGTCGATTTCCTGCTCGCCGCGATACGTCAAATGCGCGATGCGGCGCGCCGCCGCCAAACCATCCCGCGGAGTCTTGTCCGTGAGGTAGTAATTTCCGCCATGCCAAAACGGGTCGCGCTCGATCGCGGAAATCTGCGCGGATTGGATGCCAATCTGCCAGCCCGAAGCCCTGGCCGACACCGCAATCACACACACCGCCGACACGCTTTCCGGGTGCAGCAAGCTCCACTCCAGAGTCCGCGCCCCGCCCATCGAGCCGCCGAGTACCGCGTGCACACGCGAAATACCCAGCTTCTTCAAGCAGTCGTGCTCGGCCTCCACCAAGTCCCGAATCGACAGCGCCGGGAAACGCCCGCCCCACGGCTTTCCATCCGGGTGCAGCGACTTTGGCCCCGTCGAGCCGTTGCAGCCACCCAGCGCATTGGTCGCGATAACGCACCAGCGCGTGGTGTCCAGGGCCTTGCCCGGGCCCACCAGGTCGGACCACCAGTCCGCCACGTTGGAATCCCCGGTCAGCGCGTGCTCGACCACCAAGACATTGTTGACGCCGTCCGGGTCGCCGGCGAAAGCGCCCCAGCGTTGGTAGGCCACGTGGGCGTCGGCAAGCACGGCGCCTGCTTCGGTGGTGAAGTCACCGATGGGGACGACGGCGAGCTCGCCTTCGGGCGCGAGCTCCGGGATGGCGCTAACCAATGGCCGCGAACCCACGCTCGAGGTCGGCGATGATGTCGTTGACGTCCTCAATACCGACGGACAAGCGCACCGTGGCCTGCGTAATGCCCGCGGCCTTGAGCGCTGCCTCATCGGACTGGGAGTGCGTGGTGGTCGCCGGGTGCACCACCAATGAGCGGGTATCGCCGATGTTGGCCAGGTTCGAGTGCAGCTTCAGCGCATCGATAAACGCCCACGCCTCCTCGCGGCCGCCGTCGATGTCGAAGGAGAGCACGGAGCCGGTGTAGTCATAGCCCAGCTTCTCCTTGGTGGCCTTGTACGGCGAGGACTCCAGGCCGGCGTAGTTGACCTTCGTGACCTTGGCGTGGGACTCCAGGTACTCGGCCACGGCCTGGGCGTTGGCATTGTGCTTCTCGACGCGCAACTGCAACGTCTCAATGCCATTCAGCGTCAGCCAGGCGTTGAAGGGGGAGATGGCGGCACCCGTATCGCGCAGCAGGCCGGCGCGCGCCTTGACGGCGAAGGCCGGCGCGCCCAAGTCGGCGTACTTGAGGCCGTGGTAAGCCTCGTCTGGGGTGACGAAGTAGGGGAAGACGGGCTCGCCGCCGCGCTCGACGGTCCAGTCGAAGGAGCCACCGTCGATGATGGCACCACCGATGGCGGAGCCGTTGCCGCTGTAGAACTTGGTGGTGGAAACCACGACGATGTCTGCGCCCAGCTCCAGCGGGCGGGCCAGCGCGCCGGTGGCGATGGTGTTATCCACGATGAGCGGGACCTGGTTCTTGTGCGCTACCTCAGCGATGGCGGGGATGTCGAGGACATCGGCGACTGGGTTGCCGAAGGTCTCGCCGTAAAAAGCCTTCGTGTTCGGCTGGACGGCGTCCTGCCAGGATGCCGGGTCGTCGGGGTTCTCCACGAGGGTGACATCGATGCCGAGGCGCTTCAAGGTCACGGTAAAGAGGGTGGAGGTGCCACCGTAGAGGCGCGGGGAGGTGACAATGTGGTCGCCGGCGGAGGCCAGGTTCAAAATGGCCGCGGTTTCGGCGGCCTGGCCGGAGGCGAAAGCTACGGCGGCGACGCCGCCCTCGAGGGAAGCGAGGCGCTCCTCCAGCGCGTCCTGCGTGGGGTTGGTCAGGCGGGTATAAATCGGGCCGGCATCCGAGAGGTTGAAGCGGTTGGCGGCGTGCTCGGCGTCGTTGAAGACGTAGGAGGTGGTTTGGTAAATCGGCACGTTGCGTGCGTTGGTGGAGCCGTCCAGGTTCTGGCCGGCGTGGAGGGCGCGGGTGGCAAAGGACCACTCGTTTACTGCGGAATTATCGTATTTGGTGCTCATGTCAGGAAAGGCTAGACCAAGCGGTTCAGTGCCGTTAGTGGTTTTCTAGAAACCGCAGGCAAGCCCGAGAATAAAAATAGACCGAGCGGTTGGTTCGGCTTAAATTTCGATGCTTTCACCAACCCGCAGGCGCCGATAGCCGCTCACCCCGGCGCGTTGGAGCATGCCGTCGGTGATCTGCTTGCCGGCGTCGGAAAGCACGGCGTCATGGATGGGAACCGTAAGCCGCGCACCGATGCGCATGGCGTAATCCGCGGCATCCGCCCCGCGCACCCACGGGCCGGCGATGGGGAGCAGGAGCACGTCTACCGTGAGTCCTTCCGAGACAACCCACTGGTCGCCGGGGTGCAGCACGCCGCCGAAGAAATAACCCAGGTTCTCCGGGCGCGGGATATTGGCGTGGATCTCCTCGTGGAGGCCGCCCACCGCGTGAATCTCAAGGCCCAGAACTGTAAACGTCTCTCCAGCATGCACGATGGTGCCGGAGCCGAGGGCGTCGATAGCCTCCCGCGTTCCCCACACCGGCAGGCCGCTCCCGCGCACGGCATCGACGTCGAGGTGGTCACCGTGTGCGTGCGTGAGCAGCACCGCTTCGGCGCCTTCGAGGCAGCTCAGGTCAGAGAGGGGACCGGGGTCGATAACGATGCGACCCTGGGGTGCCTCGACGGCCACGGCGGATTGTCCATGCAGAGAAATCTTCATAAACCCCACGCTAGCCAAAAGTAAAGGAATACAGCGAGAGGCCTTCGCTTATCTCCAACTCGATTGTTTCGGTGTGATTGTCAGGTTCCCGGACGAGATCCACCGTGCCGTCGTGGGTGATGTCGAAGGTGCGGACCGAACCATCGGCGCGGTGCACGCGAACCGTTCCTTGCCCTGATGCCACGAGTTGTACCCAGGCGGCGCGGTAGTTCAGTCGCAGCCGCGCGTGAGGTCCGGCGGTGATGGGCTGGTCGGCCAGCGTCCACGTCCCGCCCAGCGAATACTGACCTAACGGTGGCTCGCTCGTGGTGAACTGGTGCGTGCCGTCGCGGTAATCGGGGTTGGTGAAATACTGTGCGCGTGCGGTGCCGAGGTACGTCTCCGGTGAGCGCGGCGCACTGTGAGCATCGGCGGTCTCGATTGGTTCGGGTAGCTCTATGCTGGGGTCGCGCTCGAGGAGAAGCTCACGAATGAGGCGCTCGGTCTCGGCGTAGTCGCCCTCGCCATGGTGGGATTGGCGCAGCATGCCGTGCTTGTCGACGACATAGTGCGCCGGCCAGTACCGATTCCCAAAGTTCTTCCACGTGGCGAAGTCATTGTCTTGCGCCACCGGGTATTCGATTCCTTGCTCGCGGGCCGCGCGGCGCACGTTGGCTGCCTCGTGCTCGAAGGCATACTCCGGCGCGTGGATGCCGATGATGTCGAGGCCGTAGTCCTTGTAGTGCGCATAGAGCTTGGTCAGGTGCGTGTTGTTGCGCTGGCAGTTGATGCAGGCATAAGCCCAAAAATCGATGAGGGTGACCTTGCCGGAGGTGCGCGGATCGACGGGAGCATCCGTGTTGAACCAGCCGGTCAAGCCCGCGAACGTGGGCACGGGGGTTCCTTCGGCTGTGCGGGCGGCCTGTTCAACGGGCGTGGCGTCGGCGTTGATGCTGGGGAGCTTTTGCTGCAGCCAGGCGGGCGCGCCAAGCGAAATCGCACCGGCCATAGCGATCACCACAATGCCCGCGGTGATGCGCACCCCGCGCTGGTGGGAGCGGAAAGCATCGACGCGTTTGCCCACCTCGTTGCCGCCCAAAGCGAAGGCCAGCAGCGGGATGGCTACGCCGAGGGCGAAGGAGAGGCAGAGGGCGAGGATGTGGGCGTCGACAGTCCCAGTGGCGCCCGCCACGGAGATGGCGGCGAGTACAGGGCCGGCGCAGGGGACGAAGACAACGCCCATGGCCAAGCCGACGACGAACCCGCCTTTGCCGCGGGCCTTGGATTGCAAGCTGCCGGCTTTCGGGAGTTTCTGGAAAGGCCACTCAAGGATTTCTTGCACGCGGGGAAACACCATTCCCAGGCCCACGAGAACGAGCAGCGCGATTCCCACTTTCCACAGGATGTCGGCGGGCAGGCCCAGGGAATTGAGCAGCGTTGTGGCAAACAGCGTGACGAGGCTGAAACTTGTGACGAGTCCGCCGACGACCTGCCACGGCCGCCACCGTGAGCCGCCGCTAACGGCGAGGACCAGCGGCAAGACCGGCAAGATGCAGGGCGAGATGCCCGTGATAAGGCCACCGGTAAACCCGATGAACAGCGTTGATAGCATGCTGTACTCCTTCGCTTGGTGTGCGGTGTGGGTATGCAACTAGTTCGGAGCACGAGTGAAAAACGGATTGGTTTTAAATCCATCCAATCCGCATCGCGGGGCGGCTCCGAATAGTCAGATACAGGGTCCGGAAAGGCCGGACCCGAAGACCTGAAGAAGGAGTACCGAAATGAAGAAGCTTGTTACTACCGCCGCTGCACTTGCTGTTGCCGCCAGCGGGTTGGTTGCCTGCAACGACAAGAAGGAAGACATGGACATGATGCCCAGCTCGGAGATGATGGCCCCGAGCGAGGAAATGACTAAGTAAAAGTGCCATGTCCGCCCCGCTGCTGGAGGTAAGCTCAACACCCGTGCCTGCGATGTCCCCCAATGAACACGAGCGGCTGAACCGCCTTTTGGTTCAGACCGCTACCGCAGACAAGCATGCCTTCAGCGCGCTTTACGACGCCCTCGCGCCCACCGTGTACAGCGTGTGCCTGAGCGTTCTGCGCAATCCTGCCTTAGCCGAAGAGGTTGCCCAAGACGTCTTCGTTGAGGTCTGGACCTCCGCCGCGAAGTTTGACCCGCGACGGGGGAATGCTCGCTCGTGGGTGGGCAGGTTGGCGCATGGGAGGGCCGTCGATAAGCTGCGCAGCCATGTGGCCGCAGTACAGCGCGATGACCGCGACTCGAAGCTTGAGCACGCCACTTTTGCTGAGCCGATCGAAGACGAAGCCCTGAACAATGTGGAGGCTCACCTCCTGCGCCGGGCCGTCGACGAGATTGGGGAGCCGCATTCCACGGCGGTGGCCCTCGCGTTTTTCGATGGTTTGACGCATGCTGAGCTGGCAGAATCAACGGGAGTACCGCTGGGTACGGCGAAGACGCGCGTGCGCGACGGTGTTAAGAAGCTAAAAGCGATTCTCGAAAGGGAGGGGCGATGAGCAATACACATGAGTTTTCTGATGAGACTTTCGATGACTTCCTCGATTCCCTCCCCGAGGTCGAACCGCCGGCGCGAATGAAAGATGCCGTCTTTGCGGAAATTGGCGGTGGCGAAGCTGCCGAGGTCATCGAGCTTCCGCGCCGCCGTTGGCGGACCTTCGTGGCGGTGCCGGCTGCCGCGGCGGTCCTCGTAGTAGGCATGGTTGCCGTGCCGCCCTTGTTGCAGTCCGATGACTCGCAGAATCAGACGAGCGATAGCGCGCGGGTAGAGGCTGAATCGCCCGGCGAGAAGTCGATGCACGCCATCATGGGGGCAGAGGATCTCATGCAGGGCAACGCCGATGCGTCGGGCGCACAGCTGGATATCGTGTCTTCGGCGTCGATGGAGAAATCCGGCGCGATGGTGGATGGCCAGCCGCAGCTCGCCGATGGCATGGGCGCCCAGGTATGGGCAGTCAGCGCCGATGGCGGCATGGCTTCGGCGGGGGTCATCGGCCAGGACCCACACGATGGGGTATGGATGCCTTTCGACGGCGCGGCAGTCAAAGTCATGGTCACCGAGGAACCCGCAGGCGGCAGCGAGCAACCGACGGGCCGCACTCTTGCTACCGTGACCTTGGCAAGCGCCGGTTAGGGCTCAGTCTGCTAAAGCCTGCTTGATCAGCTCCAGCGCGGCGGCGAGTTCGACGTCGCTCAAATGCCCAAAGCCCAAGACCACGCCTTCCTCGGCGGGCGCGCCGCCCCAATAATCGCGCAGCGGGGTCAGCGTGAGGCCCAGATCGGCCGCGCGCTGGACGACGCCCTCCTCACACAACAACACCGCGTGGAGCCCGCCGTGGATGGGCAGAAGGGTAGCTGGGGTGTCTTCCAGCGCGGCTTGGACGAGGTCGCGGCGGCGCTTGTAGGCGCGGCGCATCCGCCCGGTATGTCGCCGCAGCGCACCGCTGGCCAGGTAGTTCGCCAGCGCCGCCTGGGGGATAGCGCCGACAGGCTGGCCGAAGATCTCCCGCACCTGATCCACCGCCGAGCGCAAGCTCGGCGGCACGACCAGGTAGCCGCAGGCAATCGACGGCGAAATCACCGAGGAAAACGTGCCCAGCAACACCGTGTGTTCCGGAGCGAGCGCGGTCAGCGCGGGCAAGGGCTGGCCGACGTAGCGCAGCTCGGAATCGAAATCATCCTCGATGATGAGCACGTCATTGCCGCGCGCCCACTCGACGAGCTCCGCGCGCCGGGCAGCCGGCAGCGAACCGCCATAGGGGTGCTGGTGGGAGGGGGTGACGATGAGAACGTCGAGGTCAACGGTGGGGACGGTGACGCCGTGGGCGTCGGTGGGGACGTCGACAAGCGTGTGCCCCAAGGCCTGGGGGATGCGGCGCAGGCTGGGGTAGCCGGGGGATTCCACGCCCACACGCAAATGGCCGCCCAGCGCGCGCAGCAGCACCGACAGCCCGTCGCGGGCGCCGGCGGTGATGACGACATAGGCCGGGTCGACGGTCAGCCCGCGCATGTGGCGCAGGTGCGCGGCCACCTCGCGGGGGAGATCGCCGGAAGAATCTACGGCGGCCTTGCGCCACGCCGCCCTCCATTCGGGGGTGATGATTCCGGCCGTATCGGGCAAACCGGGGGTCAACTCCACGCGCGGTGGGGCAGGGGAGGGCCGTGGCGCAGGATGAGGCTGCGGGGCGCGCCCGTGGGGCAGGTGCGGGTTGATGACGGTGCCCGATCCAACCGCCGCGGTCAGGTAGCCCTCGGCGGTCAATTGCTCATAGGCGGTAACCACGCTGCCTCGGGAAATGCCCAAATCGCGGGCTAGTGAGCGCGTCGATGGAACCTGCTCGCCGGGCAGCAGAATGCCCGCCGCGACTTGGGCGCGGAGGGCTTCGGCGATCTGCACCGGCAGCGCGCGCGTATCAGATGGGTCGAGGCGGAAAGACACGGCCCCATCATAAGTGGTCTAATTCAACACTCGGGAAATGGCTCTTGTCTTGGACCAATTTTCTGCGCCACTATGTGAGCCATGACTGAACAGAAGAATGAACAGGGACGCGCCACGACGCGCGTCAAGCGTGGACTAGCTGACATGCTCAAGGGCGGCGTCATCATGGACGTCGTTACCCCGGAGCAGGCACGAATTGCTGAAGACGCGGGCGCTTCCGCCGTCATGGCGCTGGAGCGCGTGCCGGCCGATATCCGCGCCCAGGGCGGCGTGGCCCGCATGTCCGATCCGGACCTCATCGAGGGCATCGTCAACGCCGTGTCCATCCCGGTGATGGCGAAGGCCCGCATCGGCCACTTCGTGGAGGCGCAGATTCTCGGCGAGCTGGGTGTCGACTTCATCGACGAGTCCGAGGTGCTCAGCCCCGCCGATTACGTCAACCACATCAACAAGTGGGATTTCGATGTGCCCTTTGTCTGCGGTGCTACCAACCTGGGCGAGGCCCTGCGCCGCATCACCGAGGGCGCGGCCATGATCCGCTCCAAGGGGGAGGCCGGTACTGGCGACGTCTCCGAGGCTGTCAAGCACCTGCGCACCATCAAGGGCGAAATCGCGCGCCTCCAGAACCTCGACCGCGACGAGCTCTACGTTGCGGCCAAGGAGCTGCAGGCCCCGTATGACCTGGTTGCTGAGGTTGCGGAGACCGGCAAGCTTCCGGTCGTGCTGTTCGTTGCTGGTGGTGTGGCTACGCCTGCCGACGCCGCCCTCGTCCGCCAAATGGGCGCCGAAGGCGTCTTTGTCGGCTCCGGCATCTTCAAGTCCGGCGAGCCCGCGAAGCGCGCGGAGGCCATCGTGAAGGCAGCGACCCTCTACGACCAACCGGCCGAGCTGGCTAAGATTAGCCGCGGCCTGGGCGAGGCCATGGTGGGCATCAACGTCAACGACATCCCCGCCCCGCACCGCCTGGCTGAGCGCGGCTGGTAGGACCTGTGCCCGCAGTGAAGAAGTCGGCGGACACGGCGCGACCACTCGTCGGCGTGCTCGCGCTGCAAGGCGGAGTGGAAGAACACATCGCTGTGCTGGAGAGCCTCGGCGCTGCAACGCGCCGGGTGCGCCTGCAACAGGATCTCGACGGGCTGGACGGAATCATTCTGCCGGGCGGCGAGTCGAGCACTATCGATAAGCTGGCGCGCTCTTTTGGCGTCGCTGAGCCGTTGCGCCGCGCCGTCGATGGTGGGCTGCCGGTCCTGGCCACCTGCGCGGGGCTCATCTACAGCGCCCGCGAGCTGGAAAACCCCGCACCGGGCCAGCAGACGCTGGGGCTTATCGACGTCACCGTGCGCCGCAACGCCTTCGGAAACCAGCGCTTCTCTGAGGAGCGCACCGTGCCGGTCGCGATGGAAGGCCAGAGGTCCGGCGAGCCTCTAGCCATCGAGGCGAGCTTCATCCGCGCGCCCATCGTTACCCGCGCGGGCGAGGGCGTCGAGGTCATCGCCACCGTGCCCCTCCCTGCACCTGACATCGAGGTCAGTGGTGAGGGAAGTGGTGCCGGGGCGCGAACTCGTCCTGCCGCGGGGCGCGAGGTGATTGTGGGCGTGCGCCAAGGATGCGTCACGGCGTTGAGCTTCCATCCGGAAGAAAACGGCGACTCGCGCCTCCACGCCGCGTGGCTCGCTTCCCTCGTTCGCTAACTAATTCTGCCCGGAAGCTCTTTCCTTAAATAACTATCGCTCAATAGTGATCTGGGATACATTGAGATGTGCCAGCTGAACACATCACGCCCAGAAAGGCACTTTGCCGTGAGCACACCCGCCCCTGAACAAGTCCGCGAAGATATCCGCTTCCTCGGCCGGGTGCTCGGCCGGGTCATCGCGCAGCAGGAAGGCGAGGACGTCTTCGAGCTCGTCGAATCGACCCGCCGCATGGCCTTCGACGTGGCGCACGGCGATGCCAAGCCCGAAGACCTCGTCGCCATCTTCCGCGACCTCGACATCACCAAGGTCAACCTCGTGGCCCGTGCATTCAGCTATTTCGCGCTCATCGCCAACCTCATAGAGGATCTGGATGACGAGTCTGTTGAGGCGCCCGTCTCCCTGCGCAAGACATTCGCCAAGCTCAAGGAAGAAGGCGTCACGCCAACCGACGCCGCCACCGTCATCCGCGGCGCGCACGTCGCCCCCGTTCTCACCGCGCACCCCACCGAAACCCGCCGCCGCACCGTCTTTGATACGCAAACCCGCATCAAGACTCTCCTCAAGGAATCACACCGCGGCGGCGACATGGCGGCAATCGAGAAGGAAATGTATCTGCGCATGACGCTGCTTTGGCAGACGGCGCTGATTCGCATCGCCCGCCCCACCCTCGAAGACGAGATTGACGTCGGCCTGCGCTACTACAAGCTGTCGCTGCTTGATCAGGTCCCTGCCCTCAACCGCGCAATTCGCCACGCCATGCGTGAGACCTTTGGCCAGCAGCTTCCCGATTCCCCCGTCGTCCGCCCCGGCTCCTGGATTGGCGGCGACCATGACGGCAACCCGTACGTCGATGAGCACACCCTGACCTATGCCACCCGCAAGGCCGCGGCGACGGTGCTCCAGTACTACGCCGACGAGCTCGGGGAGCTGGAGCGCGAGCTCTCCCTATCAGACCGGTATTCCTCCAGCTCCAAAGAGCTGGGCGCGCTTGCCGACGCCTCCCACAACGACGAAAAATCCCGCGTCGACGAACCCTACCGCCGGGCGATCTTCGGCATCCGGAAGAAGGTGCTGGCGAGGTTGGAGGGGGAGACGTCGCCAAGCGCCTATGCGTCGCCGGAGGAACTCAAGCGGGACCTGGACGTGATCGACCGCTCGCTGCGCCAATTCAACGATGACATCATCGCCGATGACCGCCTCGCCCGGCTGCGCTCGGCGGTGACCACGTTTGGATTCCACCTCTCGACGCTGGATATGCGCCAGAATTCGGAGTCCTTTGAGAACGTCCTCACCGAGATTTTCGCCGCGGCCACCATCACCCCGGACTACCGCGCGCTGGGGGAGGAGGAGAAGGTCGCGGTGCTCGTGCGCGAGCTGCAGACCAATCGGCCGCTGCTTTTCCCCGACGCTGAGAAGGGATTCAGCGAGGATACCGCGAAGGAGCTGGGCATCTTCCGTGCGGCGGCGCGCGCTGTGCGGGACTTTGGGCCGGAGTCGGTGTCGCACTGCATTATTTCTATGACGGGAACCGTCTCCGACATTCTGGAGCCGATGGTGCTACTCAAGGAGGTGGGCCTGAGCGAGGTCGATGTGGTGCCGCTATTTGAGACCATCGAAGATCTGAAGGCCGGCGCCGGCATCCTGGAGAAGCTGTGGCAGGTGCCCGTGTACCGCGAGCATCTGCGCTCGCGCGGGGATATCCAAGAAGTCATGTTGGGGTACTCGGATTCCAACAAGGACGGCGGGTATTTGCAGGCGAACTGGGCGCTATACGACGCCGAACTGGCCCTCGTTGAGCTCTGCGCGCGCCACGGCGTGGAGTTGCGGCTGGCGCATGGCCGCGGTGGGGCGGTGGGCCGGGGTGGTGGCCCGACGTATGATGCGATTCTGGCGCAGCCGAAGGGCGCGGTGTCGGGTTCGGTGCGTATCACCGAGCAAGGAGAGGTGATTTCTGCGAAGTACGGTGCGCCGGAGACCGCGCGCCGCCACTTGGAGGCGTTTGTTTCCGGAGCGCTGGAGGCATCGTTGTTGGATACCGAGCCGATTGCGGATCCGGAGCGCGCCTACGAGATCATGCGCGAGCTGGCGGCGTTGAGTGGCGTGGCCTACCGCCAGCTTGTCGACGACCCCGGGTTTATCGCCTACTTCACCCAGTCCACTCCGCTGCACGAAATCGGCGAGCTTAACCTGGGCTCGCGCCCGACCTCGCGTAAGCAGACCACCGCGATTACGGATTTGCGAGCGATTCCCTGGGTGCTGTCGTGGTCACAGTCCCGCACCAACATTCCGGGCTGCTTCGGCGTGGGCAGTGCGGTGACAGCGTGGGTTAAGCAATCCTCCAGTGGTGAATGTGGAGTAGGACTGGCCAGCGTAGAAGAAGTAAATGCCACTGCGGATGGAGCAGAAACCGGAAAGGCCGGAGTAAAAAGCGGCGATGGAGAAGTGGAGAAGCGCTGGGAGGAGCTGCGTGAGCTGTACCGTACGTGGCCTTTCTTCCGCTCCGTGTTCGCCAACATGGCGCAGGTCATGGCCAAGGCGGAGATGCAGCTGGCACGCCTCTATGCCAACCTGGTTGATGACAAAGAAACCGCGGACCGTATCTTCAGCCTGATTTCCGCGGAGTTTGAACGCACCCGCGAGGTCTACCTCAAGGTCACCGGCAACGCGGAGTTGGTCAGTGAGAACCAGCGCCAGGCGCGGTCGCTCAAGCGGCGCTACCCGTACCTGCTTCCGCTCAACGCCATCCAGTTGGAGCTGCTGCGTCGCTACCGCCGCGGCGACGATCAGTTCCTGGTGTCCAAGACCATCCAGGTCACGATGAATGGTCTCGCCACAGCGCTGCGTAACGCCGGCTAAACCGGCACGCTGAAGGCCCCGCGAGGAGGGGATTTCCTGCGGGGTTCGAGCACTACATGGCAGTGGCGGAATGCCTTCGCGGAAGGTTTAGTTGAAGTGTTAGTTGAAGGCGCTGGTGAAGACCGGAGCGGCGTCATAAGGTGGAATCCATGCCGTCCGCCCGCCGATGCGATCCATGCGGCCACGTGAGGGCGGGGCATCGGGGTCATCGTCGTTGACGCCGTTATGGTACGGACACAGCGGCACCAGGTTGAGGATGTTGGTGGGCCCGCCGCGGGCCCAGGCTTTGATGTGGTGGATTTGGCACTTCTCAAAGGGAACTTTGCAGCCCTCCCACGCACAGCACGGGTTCTCCGCAGCTAGGGCGAGGCGTTGTTTGGCCGTGGCGAAGCGCTGGAAACGAAACACATCGAGTGGGCCATGCTCGCGGCTGACCGCCACAATAACTCCCTTGTCCAGCAGAGCGCGCTCCACTAGCTGCGAGCCGGTCATCGTCGCGCCACTTGTTGTGCGGACGATGAATTCTTCGCCATCCTTGTCGGTATTGCCCTTGAGCAGCTCTGCGTAGTCATCGAGCTGCAGGACCGCCATGGTGGCAACCTCAGTTTTGACGCCACCGCCCTCCAGATTCTCCAAGAAACTCTCGCCGGGGCGTTCCTGGTCGATGCCTTCAAAGACACCGGTCAGCTGCAGCGAGTCCGCAGTTACCGTGAGGGTGGCCAGGCCATTGCCGTGCTGGGTGAGCTTGGCACGCTCGGCATACGTGCGGGGCTTGCGCATCTGACGCAGTCTCTTGCGCGCTACCTTTTCCACCAGCTCCGCGCTGGTCTGGCACAGCTCTACCCGCAAATCCCACGCTTTGTTATGGTCCCGGACTTTGGCAACGAAGTGCTCGATAAGCTGCAAGGTCACCAGCCCGTGCCCGCGCCGGCGGGCGGCTTCAACCGCCGTGCGCTGCTTCTTCGTCGAAGAGGTGTGCCCGAAGTAGGTGTGGTGGAGGGAGAGGAACACGGTGGCGTCGGCAGACGTGGCTCCGAAAGACACTAAGTCAGATTCAGACAGGCCCGCGCACTCGGCCACCAGGTCAATGGCGCGGCCGAGGGCGGCGAAGAACGTCTGAACTCTCATGAACCTCAGAGTAAAAGCGCCGCACCCTGCCAACAAGGGCGAGCTCCCGCCCGCCACGAAATCTGTGGATAACTTCTCGGGGGTGCTAAGCCAAGTTGTTCACTATATCGAGGAACTCTTCGGCATACGCCAGCTGCTTGGACAGCTTCTCGTAGCGCGTACGTGCCTCCAGTTGGACGCGAGCGACAGTCTCGCGCGCAGCCGGCGTGGAAGAATTAGCGGCCTCAAGAAATGAGCGCATATCTTCCAGCGAAAACCCCAGCGGCTTCATGCGGCGGACTAGCAAAATGCGGTGCAGATCCTCTTCGCTGTACAGACGGAAGCCTCCGGGGCTGCGGTGAGAGGGAGAGACTAGCCCGACGGAGTCGTAGTGGCGCAATGTGGGTAGTGAAATGCCGGTGCGCTCGGCTATCTCGCCGATTTTGTAGCCAGATTCAGCCATGGCTTTCCTCCTTAGGGACCATGTTTTGTCGCGCGCCTATGCAGCGGTTAAAGTTATGCAAGTCCAAAACCCTAAAGCTACTTGAGGGTTAAGCTCGGGGGATACGAACGACAGGATTGCTATGACTGAAACTACCACGGTCACTGAAGCGCCCATGGGTGTTGTGGCCTCCTTCCGCTATGCCTTTTCCTCAGCTACGCGACTGCGCATCGAGGTGTTGGCCGGACTAGCCGTTGCCTTGGCGCTGATTCCGGAGGCGATTGCGTTTTCCATCCTCGCCGGGGTGAGCCCGGCGGTGGGTTTGTTCTCTTCCGTGATTATGGCTGTGGTGATTGCCTTTACTGGCGGCCGCCCGGCAATGATTTCCGCAGCAACTGGTGCTATCGCCCTTGTAGTGGCACCGGTGGCACAAGACCACGGCCTGGATTATCTCGTGGCCACAGTCATGCTGGGCGGGGTGCTTCAGATTGTGCTCGCGCTGTTGGGCGTGCCCAAGCTGCAACGCTTTATCCCACGCTCCGTGATGCTGGGGTTTGTCAATGCGCTGGGTATTCTCATATTTACAGCACAGTTGGAGCACCTTATCGATGTGCCGTGGATGGTCTATGTTCTCGTCGTCGTGGGGCTCGGCATCATGGTGGGCTTTCCCAAGATTACTGCTGCGGTGCCAGCTCCACTGGTGACGATTGTTGTGTTGACAGCTGCGGTGGTTCTGGCGGGCCTTAATGTTCCGCGCGTGCGCGATATGGGCGATCTACCGACTTCGCTGCCGGCGCTGTTCTGGCCGAACGTGCCGCTAAATCTGGAGACCGTCAAGATTATTGCGCCGTATGCGCTGGCAGTGGCCGTGGTGGGGTTGATGGAATCGCTGATGACTGCCAAGCTTGTCGACGACATCACGGATACCCACTCCAACAAAACCCGTGAAAGCTGGGGACAAGGCGTGTCGAACATCGCTACCGGACTGTTCGGGGGAATGGGAGGCTGCGCGATGATTGGCCAGACCATGATCAATGTCCGCGAGTCCGGGGCGCGCACACGCTTGTCCACGCTGGTTGCCGGTTCTTTCCTACTAGTTCTCATCTTGGCGTTGGGGGACATTGTTGGCCAGATCCCAATGGCAGCGCTGGTAGCCATCATGATCATGGTTTCGGTAGGCACCGTGGACTGGCACTCAGTGCACCCGCGCACGCTAAAATTTATGCCGCTGTCGGAAACCGTGGTGATGCTGGTGACCATGGCTGGCACGTTGGTGACGCATAACCTGGCGGTCGGCGTAGTGCTCGGTGTGCTGGCAGCGATGGTGAGCTTTGCCCGCCGCGTGGCTCATTTGGTGCGAGTGGATGCTTCCGAGCTTGTCGACGGTGTACGGTCCTACCAGCTGCACGGACAGCTTTTCTGGGCGTCGTCGAATGACTTGGTGTACCAATTTGATTACACCGATGAGGCTGAGCACATTGTCATCGACCTCACCGGTGCCGAGGTGTGGGATGCTTCCACGGTTGCTACCTTGGACGGCATTACTAGCAAGTTCCACGAAAAGGGCAAGACCGTGGACATCGTCGGCTTAAACGGCCCGAGCCGGCATCGCTTGGAGCAGCTCACCGGACGCCTTGATGGTGGGCACTAGTGCCATCGGGGAACTAGGCACCGGCGAGGCCGCGGCGCTTGAGCAGCGGCGCGACGTCCTTGTCGCGGCCGCGGAATTCGCGGTAGGCCTCCGTGAAGTCGCGGGATGCGCCCTTCGACAGGATCACGTCGCGGAACTTTTGGCCAGCCGCGCGCAGGTCGGTCTGCTCCTTGAACCACTCGAAACCATCGGCATCGAGTGCCTCGGCCCAGAGATAGGAGTAGTAGCCCGCGGAGTAGCCACCGGCAAAGATGTGGTTGAAGTACGTCGAGCGGTAGCGCGGGGCGATGAGCTCGTTGTCCAGCCCGGCCGCGCGTAGGGCCTCGGCTTCAAACTCGGCGACGGCCTCCGGGGTGGCCTCTAGCTTGGCGGCGTCGGCAGCACTCAGGGAATGCCACGCGAGATCGATGATCGATGCCCCCAGATACTCCGAGGTGGCGAATCCCTGGCCGAATTCGGATGCGGCGGAAATGGCGGCGAGAAGCTCGTCCGGGATTGGTTCGTCGGTCTCCACGTGGCGTGCGTACTCCTTGACCAGTCTCTCATCGAGCGCCCAGTTCTCGTTGATCTGCGAGGGGAACTCCACCCAGTCGCGCGGCACGTTGGTGCCGGCGAAGGTGGGGTAGCGGACGTCGGAAAGCAAGCCATGCAGGGCGTGGCCGAATTCGTGGAAGACGGTGCGGACCTCGTCCATGCTCAGCAGCGGTTGGGAGCCGTCGGCGGGCTTGGTGATGCCCATGACGTTGACGATGACCGGCTTGCGCTCCAGCAGCCGGGATTGGCCCACGAACTCGCTCATCCATGCGCCTCCGCGCTTGGTGGGGCGTCCGAAGTAGTCGGTAAGGAGAAGGCCGATCCCCTTATCTCCGTGCGAGTCGATATCTACGTGCGGGACGTTTCCGTCCCGCACCTCCCAGACGCGAACCCCCTCCGCATAGCCCTCGAGGTCATCGCGCGGGATGACGGTGATGCCGTAAAGGCGCTCGGCGGCGGCGAAGACGCCCTTCTCCAGGACCTGGTCCAGCGGGAAGTACTTGCGCAGTTCTTCCTCATCGAGGGAGAAGTCGCGGGCGCGGACCTTGGATTCCCAATAAGGCCAGTCCGCAGCGTTAAAACCCTGGCCGTTGAGCGTTGCTTCCTCCGCGAGGAGCTTCTGCTCGCCTTCGGCATTGGCCGCGGCGGCGGGGGCGAGGTCGAAGAGCATGGTGCGGGCGGCGTCGGCAGTCGCGGCGGTTTCCTCGGCGATGACGTAGTCGGCATGCGTGGCAAAGCCCAGCAGCTCAGCGCGCTCGGCGCGCAGCTGGACGGCCTCGATGAGACCCGGGATGTTGTTCTCGGAGCCCCTGCTTGTCGACGCCCCATACAACCTCCCCCTCGCATCCTCCCGCGCCAGGCGGCTGAGCTCCGACTGGACGGTCGGCAGCTCTAGCGGAATGACGAAGCCCTCGCGGCCGAGCGCTTCGGCGTCGGCCTTGGCGGAGGCGATGCGCTCGGCGGGCAGGCCCTCGAGTTCCTCTTCGGTGAAGGAGACCGCGCGCTCGCGGGTAGACGCCATGAGGTTGCGGCCGAATTCTTCGGAGAGCGCGGAGAGACGCTGGTTGATCTCAGACAGGCGGGCCTTGCCGGCTGCGTCGAGGTCGGCGCCCTTGCGGGCAAAGGTGCGCAGGAGGTGGTCGTGGAGGCGCTGGCTTTCGGCGTCGTCGGCAGGCGGCGTGGCCTCCTTGATGCGTGCGTAGAGCACCTCGTTCTGGTAGAGCGCGTCATAGTGCGCGGACAGGCGCGGGTAGATGTCGGCGGCGATCTCCTCCATCTCCTCGGTGACGTCGGTGCCGGAGAGGTTGCCAAAGACCGCCATGACGCGGTCGAGGTCCTGGCCGGAGCGCTCGAGCGCCTCCACCGTGTTTTCCCACGTCGGGGCGGCGGGGTTGTCGGTGATGGAGGTGATTTCGGCGTCGTGAAGCGCGAGTGCCTCGTCGAAGGCGGGGCGGTAGTGCTCGACCTTGATCTCCGCAAACGGTGGGAGCTGGTAGGGCAGCGTGGAGGGAGTCAGCAGTGGGTTAGTCATAAGAAACTACCGTACCTATGCCTCCTGCTCTATGTGATGGCATTCACTAGTTTCTTCTGTCGTGGTGTGTGGATGAGGATGACATCGAGAACCAAGAACGCCGCCAAGGTGATTCCTAAGAGCGGCAGGAAGACGCCGACGGTGGCCGCGAATAGCGCGCCCAGTCCTGTGGTGGCCCAGGAGAAGTGGGCAGTCGGGAGGAAGCGCGGGCGGCGTTTCCACCACATGCAGTAGCCCAGCACCACGAGAGCGGCGGTGGCCAGCCCCAGTGCGAGCAGTGCAATCTGCAGTGGCAGCCCGAACATGATGCCCATGTGCAGGTAGATGCCCCAGCTGCTGAGTTTGCTAAACAGCGGCAGGCTGGAGAAAGGCTGCCGGTCGATGACCTCCCCGGTGGTGCCATCTACCGAAATTGCATCGGAGGTGGTGCGCCATTCCACCCACCGTTCGCTGACCTGCCAGGCGGAGTGGGCGTCCTCCGGCGGGTACAGGCGCAGCGGTCCGGTCAGTTCCTCGGCGCGGCCGGTGGCGAGGACACGCTCGGCGTCGGCAGCCACGCTCGTGCTTGCCGACGCTCCATGCCCTTCATGGCCTTCATGCCCGGTGTGCTCATGCGTTTCAGCGGTGGTGCCGTGCAGGGCGGTGTTGATGGGAGTGGCTTTCCAGTGCATGCGCTCGACGAGGGAATCGACGTTCCCGCCGGCCAGACCGGACCAGGTGATGCCGGTGGCAGAGAGGCCAAGCAGACCGATGAAGATCCACGCGCCAATAGTGGAGTGCAGGCGAGTGGCCTTCCAGCGGGCAGAGCGCTTGGGCTGCTGCTGCGCGGCGTTCGCGGTTGCTTTGTTCTTCGGGCGGCGGCGAATCCACCACATATAGAGGCCTCCACAGGCCATGACCCACAACCACGAAGCGGCTAGCTCCGAGTAGAGCTCACCGACCTTGCCCAGGTGGAAGCTTTCGTGCAGGGAGGAAATCCAGCGGCGCAGCGGCATCTCGCCTAGGCCCGAGTAGGTGGGGTAGTCCCCGATGACCTTGGCGGTTGCGGGGTCGATGAAGACGGTGCGCTGCAGGCTCTCGTCGATGCTTTCATCGGAGACCAGCACGCGCGTGGAATCCGTCGGTGTCGTGGCGGGCCAGACCTGAGTGACCGGCATGTCAGGGTGCTCGTGCTGCGCGGCCTGGATTTGTTCCTCCAAGCTCAGCGGATTCTCCACGGTAGGCACCGTCAATACGTCGTGGTAGACCACTTTCTCCAGGGTGGGTGCCATGGCATAGAGGCAGCCAGTCAATGCCGCGATGAGGATGAAGGGGCCGACGAACATGCCGCCATAAAAGTGGATGCGTTGAATGAAGGATCGCAGAGCCGTCCGACTCATAAGTAGTGCTCTTTCGGGGTCTATCGATTAGGGCCCCTGCTGAACGTTCGCGGGGCGTTCAGGAGGGGCGATGGACAGGTGCTGATATCAACTGCACTAGTAGTCGGAGGCGAGGGTTTCTCGGTTCCCAGGTATTGAAAAACTTTTTAACTAACTGGGGTCCTCGGCATGAAAAGGGCGAGAAATTCGCGAGATAAGGCGCGAGAAGCAAGAAACAGTCAAGAAAAAGTCTTCGCAGCTCAACGGGTAAAAATAGCGTCGCGGAGTGCTGTTTTAGGCCTGTTTGTGGTTAATGAAGCAAGAAAAGACCGCCTCGAACTCCGGGGAGGAGACGAAGCGGTCTTTTGTTAAGCGCCTAGCGCAGAATTACTTCTTCAGGCCATCAATGATGTCGTTGAAGGCAGCAACCGGGCGCATGGTCTGGTTGAGCTTCTCCTCGTTCGGGGCGTAGTAGCCGCCGAGGTCGACGGGGGAGCCCTGGACGTCGAGAAGCGCCTGCTCAATCTCGCTTGCCTTGGCCTCGAGGGCCTCAGCAACCGGCTTGAAGGCCTCGGCCAGCTCGGCGTCGTCAGCCTGCGCAGCCAGCTCCTTGGCCCAGTTGAGGGTCAGGAAGAAGTGGGAGCCGCGGTTGTCGTTCTCGCCCACCTTGCGGGACGGGGACTTGCCCTCATCCAGCAGGGTCTCGGTGGCCTTGTCCAGTGCAGCGGCCAGCACGCCAGCCTTGGCGTTGCCGTTGGTGTTGTGCTCGTGGCGGAAGGACTCAGCCAGAGCCAGGAACTCACCGAGGGAGTCCCAGCGCAGGTGGTTCTCCTCCTGAACCTGCTGGACGTGCTTCGGAGCGGAGCCGCCGGCACCGGTCTCGAACAGGCCGCCGCCAGCCATGAGCGGAACCACAGACAGCATCTTCGCGGAGGTGCCCAGCTCCAGGATGGGGAAGAGGTCGGTGTTGTAGTCACGCAGGACGTTACCGGTGACGGAGATGGTGTCCTCGCCCTTGCGGATGCGCTCGACGGAGGTCTTGGTCGCGGTGACCGGGTCCTCGATGGAGATGTCCAGGCCCTCGGTGTCGTGATCCTGCAGGTACTTGTTGACCAGCTCGATGAGGTTGGCGTCGTGGCCGCGCTCCGGGTCGAGCCAGAAGATGGCCTTCATGCCGGACAGGCGAGCGCGGTTGACGGCCAGCTTGACCCAGTCCTGGATCGGGGCGTCCTTGGTCTGGCAGGCGCGCCAGATATCGCCAGCTTCCACGTCGTGGGAGATGAGGGCCTCGCCCTTGGAGTTGCGGACCTCGACGGTGCCCGCAGCCGGGATCTTGAAGGTCTTGTTGTGGGAGCCGTACTCCTCAGCCTTCTGTGCCATGAGGCCGACGTTCGGGACGGTACCCATGGTGGTCGGGTCGTAAGCGCCGTTGGCCTTGCAATCCTCGATCACGGCCTGGTAGACGCCGGCGTAGGAAGAATCCGGGATGACGGCGAGGGTGTCCTGCTCCTCGTCGTTCTTGTTCCACATGTGGCCGGAGGTGCGGATCATGGCCGGCATGGAGGCGTCAATAATGACGTCAGACGGAACGTGCAGGTTGGTAATGCCCTTGTGGGAGTTGACCATGGCGAGGTCAGGACCGTCGGCAAGCGCGGCGTCGAAGGCAGCCTTGATCTCAGCACCGTTCTCCAGCTTGTCCAGGCCCTCGTAGATAGCGCCCAGGCCGTTCTCGCCATTGAGGCCAGCGGCCTCGAGCTCCTTGCCGTACTTCTCAAAGACGTCAGCGAAGAAAGCGCGCACCACGTGGCCGAAGATGATGGGGTCAGAGACCTTCATCATGGTGGCCTTGAGGTGAGCGGAGAAGAGAACGCCCTCTTCCTTGGCGCGGGCAACCTGCGCCTTGAGGAACTCATCGAGTGCCTTGGCGGACATGAAGGTGCCGTCGATGACCTCGCCCTTGAGGACCGGCAGCTTCTCCAGCAGGGTCTGCTCGCCCTCGGCGGTCTTCAGGACGATGGAGAGGGTGTCCTCCTCCGGCATGATGACGGACTTCTCGTTGTGGCGGAAGTCGTTAGCGTCCATGGTGGCCACGTTGGTCTTGGAATCAGCGGACCAAGCGCCCATCTTGTGCGGGTTCTTCTTAGCGAAGTTCTTGACCGCAATCGGAGCGCGGCGGTCGGAGTTGCCCTCACGCAGAACCGGGTTGACGGCGGAGCCCTTGACGGCGTCGTACTTCTCCTGAGCCTCTTCGTACTCCGGGAGATCAAAGCCGGCTGCCTGCAGCTCAGCGATGGCCTTCTTCAGCTGCACCAGGGAAGCGGAGATGTTCGGCAGCTTAATGATGTTGGCTTCCGGGGTCTTGGCCAGCTGGCCAAGCTCAGCCAGGGCGTCGGAAACCTTCTTGTCACCAAGGCGCTCCGGGAACTGGGCCAGGATGCGGCCGGCCAGGGAAATGTCGCGGGTTTCTACCTCGATGCCCGCGGTGGAAGCGAAGGCCTCCACGACCGGCTTGAAGGAGTAGGTCGCCAGCAGCGGCGCCTCGTCGGTACGGGTCCAGATAATCTTTGCCATGGTTCTCCTAAAGAAGTTGAAAACTGTTCAACCTCACAGGATACCTGTCTTATTTTCTCGCGGTGCCGGTCCCCCTGTGACTCGCGCCACCAGCGGGGCGGGGCTGTGTGATCGCTAGGGCCTTCTCGTCTGCGCGCGGGAAAGGGACTAAGGTACGCGCACGTGAATCTCCCGCACTCCGCTCCCCGCATCCAACGCCGTCCCGTCCCGCGCCAAACGGAAATCTCCTCAACCCGCCGCACCATCGTCATGATCGCCATGGCGCTGGGTGCCTTCGCCATCGGCACCACGGAGTTCACCTCGATGGGCCTGCTACCGCTCATCGCGGATGATTTCGGGATTACGGAAGACACGGCGTCGGTAGTCATCTCCGTCTATGCACTCGGCGTTGTCGTGGGCGCGCCGGTCATCGCTGCACTCACGGGCAAGCTCCCACGCCGCCGCCTCATTATCCTGCTTATTGGTTTCTTGCTCGTGGGCAACCTGCTCACGGCCTTGGCCCCGAACTACGGAGTTCTGCTGGTGGCGCGCTTCATCGCTGGCCTGCCGCACGGCGCGTACTTCTCCGTAGCTAACCTGGCGGCGGTCTCGATGGCACCTCCTGGCCGCCAAGGTTTTGCCATGTCGATGGTGGGCATGGGTCTGTCCATCGCCACCGTGATCGGTGTGCCCGCGGCCCAGGCCCTAGGCCAAGGATTGGGCTGGCATGCGGCGTACTTTTTGGTCGTGGCCATTGCGGGGCTGACGATGATCCTGCTCTTTTTCCTCTTCCCGCACATGACGCGCATGCCGCAAACGGATATGTTTACTGAGCTTGGCGCGCTGAAAAACAGCCAGGTTCTGCTCACCGTCTTCCTTGGCACCGTTGGCTTCGGCGGCATGTTCGCCGTCTACACCTACATCACGTGGACCATGACGGACGTCGCCGGCATGGACCCGAGCCACACGTGGATTGTGCTCATGGCCTATGGCATCGGCATGACGACAGGCAACGTCGCCGGTGGCTGGTTGGCGGACCGTAACCTGGAATTCGGCATCATTTTTGCCCTTATCTGCATGGTTAGTGTGTCGGTGACCTTCTACTTCGTGGCGCACAGCGCGTGGGCGGGCACGATTGTCTTTGGCGTCTTGGCCTTCTTCGGCTCCATCCTTGTGCCGTCGTTGCAGCTGCGCTTGGTCAACGTGGCGGGGGATGCGCAGACCCTCGCGGCGGCATTGAACCAGTCCGCCCTCAACATCGCCAATGCGGCGGGCGCGGCCATCGGCGGCGCAGTCGTGGGCGCGGGCTACTCCTATAACTCCACCGCGCTGGCCGGTGCGGGCCTGGCGGTGGCAGGCTGTCTCACCTGGGTTGTCACAATGTGGGACAAGCGCCGTCTAGCCCCTTCCGTGAAGATTATTGAACAGAGTTAGACTGTCCGGCATGAGTTTCACCATCGCCTCCGTCAACGTCAACGGCATCCGCGCGGCTTGCAAACAGCGCAATGAGAACAACCCAGGCATGAACGCGTGGCTGGAGACCACCCCGGCCGACGTCGTCCTCATGCAGGAGGTGCGTGCTAACCCCGAGCAGACCCAGAAGGCCCTGGCCCCGGCTCTGGAGGCCGGATGGAACCTGGTACAGGCCGAATCCGCCGCCAAGGGCCGCGCGGGCGTGGGAATCCTATCGAAGCACGCGCTTGGCGACGTCTCCGTAGGCTTCGGCTCCTTCGTCGAATCCGGCCGCTTCATCGCCGCCACCGTGGAAGGCGTGCGGGTGGCTTCCCTGTATTTGCCTTCCGGTGATACCGATTCCCCGAAGCAGGATGAGAAATACCTCTTCCTGGATGAATTCTCTGACGTTCTGGATGAGATGGCCGTGACCTACCCGGAGGCCGTCATCGGCGGTGACTGGAACATCTGCCACCGCGCCCAGGACCTGAAGAACAATAAGGCCAACGAGAAGAAGTCCGGCCACCTGCCGGAGGAGCGAGCCTTCATGGACCGCGTCTTCGGTTCTTTCCCGGATGAGCAGCCGCAGGACAAGAAGGGGCTGGGGGACTGGCTCGGCGTGGTGGACTACGAAACCAAGACCGCTTGGGAGGCGGCCAAGGATCCGCAGTGGTTTGACGTCGCCAGGCGCCTGCACCCGGCGGCGGATGGCCCCTACACGTGGTGGACCTACCGTGGCCAGGCTTTCAACAACGATGCCGGATGGCGCATTGACTACCAGGCGGCCACGAAGGCCATGCTGGAGCGCGCGCAGCGCACCTGGGTGGAGAAGGCGCCGACGGTGGAGGAGCGCTGGTCTGATCACTCTCCGCTTCTGGTCGAGTACAAGTAGCCCACTCCAAGTAGTGGTACGATAATCCCGTCTTAACGTCCTTTTCTATTTCGCAGGAGATGCTCATGACCCGCGCAATCATCTACTTTGTCCTCGGCGCTATTCTGCTTGCCCTGGGTATCTGGTGGTGGACCATCGTCGGACCGTCCTTTGCCTTCCTTGGCCCGATCGTCCTCCAGGGCGTTGGCGGCGCGTTCATGGTGGCCGGTTTCGCCGTCATGATGGACGTTATTAGCCCGACCTCCCGCAAGATTTAACCGACGCAGCGCCGCCCCAGCGGAGGCGGCAGAGTAGAGTGGTCAACCATGACTGACTCCACTTCTGCATCGAACTCCGCTTCCCGAGTCCTCTCTGGCATTCAGCCCACGGCGGACTCTTACCACCTGGGTAACTACCTCGGAGCGCTCAAGCAGTGGATTGACCTGCAAGACTCGCACGAGGCTTTCTACTTCATCCCGGACCTGCACGCCATCACGGTGGAGCAGAACCCAGAGGAGCTGCGCCACCGCACTGTGGCGGGTGCTGCGCAGCTGATCGCGTTGGGCATCGACCCGGCGAAATCTACCCTCTTCGTCCAATCCCACGTCCCCGCGCACGCGGAGTTGACGTGGGTTTTGCAGTGCCTGACCGGCTTCGGTGAGGCCTCCCGCATGACCCAGTTCAAGGACAAGTCTCAAAAGCAGGGCCAGGACCGCACCTCGGTGGGCTTGTTTACCTACCCCGTTTTGATGGCCGCGGATATCCTTCTCTATTCCCCGCACTACGTGCCGGTGGGGGAGGACCAGCGCCAGCACCTCGAGCTCACCCGCAACCTGGCGGAGCGTTTCAACAACAAGTACGGTGAGGTCTTCCGCGTGCCGGAGGCCTTCATTCCGGAAGGCTCGGCCAAGATTTATGACCTGCAAGAGCCGACGTCCAAGATGTCGAAGTCGGGGGCCAACCCGAAGGGCATCGTGAACCTGCTCGATGCTCCCAAGACCTCCGCCAAGCGCATCAAGTCCGCGGTGACCGATGACCTCGGCGTGGTGGCCTTTGACCGTGAGAAGCAGCCGGGCGTGTCCAACCTACTGGCCATCCAGTCCGCGCTGACGGGGGAGAGCATCCCGGATCTCGTGGACAAGTATGCCGGTCAGGGCTATGGCCACCTCAAGGTCGATACGGCCGAGGCGCTCGAGGCCTTCACCACTCCGCTCAAGGCTCGCTACGACGAGCTCATGGAAGACCGCGGCGAGCTCGAGCGCATCTTGGCCCAGGGCGCCGAGCGCGCTACGGAGATCGCCACCCCCCTCGTGGACAAGGTCTACGAGGCGGTGGGGTTCCTCCCCGCGCGTCGCGGCTGAGTTGGCTAGCATGATGAAGACTGTGTAGAGGTTTCTGTAATTAACTTTTAAGGGGAACGCCAGTGGCGCCAACGACTCGACCTGATGAGAAGAAGACCGATGACTACGGCATTGAGCGAGCTCACGCCGATGAACCGGGCGCGGTAGACAAAGTCCGTGAGAAGTCCGGCTTCATCGACCACATTATGAAGATGCTGGACCGCTACGGTAGCCAAGGCGGCAACCAGTTCGCGGCCGGAATTACGTATTTCTCGGTTCTAGCTCTCTTTCCCATCTTCATGCTCACCGTGGCCGCCGCCGCGACCGTGCTGGCGAACCGCCCCGACCTCATGCAGCAGCTGGAGGAGCAGATCACCAACGCCGTATCGGGCGATCTGGGTAATTCGATCACGGAGCTCCTGCACACCGCGATTGAGCAGCGCGGCGCAATGTACGGCATCGGTGGCCTGACCACCCTGTGGTCCGGGCTGGGGTGGATGAATAATCTGCGCATTGGTATTTCAGCGATGTGGATGCAGGATCCGACTGATGCCCCGGGCAATTTTGTCACCAAGAAGCTCAGCGACCTGCTGGGCCTCATTGGCCTGCTCGTGGCCATGATCATCGCCTTCGGCGTGACGGCAGCGGGTTCCTCCGGGCTGACCCAAAAGATCTTCGAGTGGGTCGGCATCGAGTCCTTCCCTGGCATGGGAGCGGTGCTTGTTATCGCCGGAATCGTGATTGGTCTTATCGCTAACTTCCTGGTCTTCTGGTGGATGGTGGCCTTCCTGCCGCGCACGAAGGTGCCCACCAAGTCGGGCTTGATGGGCGCGGCCATCGGCGCGGTGCTCTTTGAAGCCATCAAGCAGCTGTCCACCGTCATCATGTCCTCCGCGGCGGGAAACCCGGCTGGTGCCGTGTTTGGCCCGGTGATCGTCCTCATGGTGGTCATGTACCTGGTGTGGCGCGTCGTGCTCTATGTTTCCGCGTGGACGGCCACCACCGAGGAATCCCTGGAGCTGATGGTCCCGCCGGTTCCGGATCAGGCGGTTATCCGCGTCCGCAATGAGATCCGCCGGGGCCCGAACCCGGGCGTGACCTTGGGCGCCGGTGCCGCCCTCGGCGCGGCGGCCGCGGGCGCATGGGCCTTGCTGCGCCGAAAGTAGGCCGATGCTTCCAGTATCTTTCGCTCCGAACCTGTACGAACACTTCACCCTAGATTCGCGCGCGACCTCACGCGAACTCGGCGTGCAGCTGGCGGCTGCCGACGCCCGCCTCGAAGGCCTCGGCTACCTCCCCGAGGATGCGGAGCGCGAGGAGCTCGCCGTTGCCGCCCGCATCCTCTGCGAGCCTTCTTCCCGGGCAAGCTATGACCAAAAGGTAGAATCAGGCGCCCGGCTTACTTGGGCGCAACTGGAGGACTACGCGAATACCGGCCGCTGGGACGAAAGCCACCACGCTCCCGCGCCCGCGCACGACGCCCCGCGTGCAACCCCCGGCACCCGAGTGCTTTTGGCCGTCATCGACTACGTCATTGCGGCGATTGGTGTGTCCCTCTTACTTAGCGTCGGGGTGTACAACTCCGCTTTCAATGAGGTCTGGCTCACCAGCATCTCGGGCATCATCACGGTGGCCTATTACATCTGCTTCGAGGTCCTCGTAGGGGCAACGCCGGCGAAGCTGATAGCTGGATACACGGTGCGCGATGTCACCACCCGCGAGAAGCTCACCTGGCAGCAGAGCATTAAGCGCAATTGGTGGCGCGTGGCCTCCCTCGTGCCGCTTGTCGGCCCGCTCATTGCCTTCTTCGGAGCCCTCTACGTGGTGACCACGATTGGCCCGAAGAACGCGCTTCGCGGCCAGCACGACATCATGGCTAACGCCGAAGTAGTGAGAAAGTAGCCACCGCCACCACGAGGAGGGCGACGAGGCCCGCCACCAGCCACCCGATCCAGCCCTGCGAGTCCGCGAAGGAGGACGTCGCCGCCGGGGCCTCAGCGGTGGCGGTGGAAGAAGGCGTGGTAGGCGCTGTGCTGGGCTCCTGCGACTCCGAAGGCTCGTGCCTCCCAGCCGCGAAATCATCGAGCTGTCCCACGCCGTCGCCGGGCTGGACGTCGGAGGCTACGTCGAGAAGCATCTGCGCCTGCTCCCACGCGCGGAAACCATGCTCAACGGTCGTATCGAGGAGAACCGCCTGGAGGCGGCGCCCGCCGCGATTAATCGCGCCGACGAAGGTATGGTGCGCGTCCTCGGTATAGCCCGTCTTGCCGCCGATACCATCCGGGTCATTGAGGAAGAGCCCATTGTCGTTCCACAGCTCATAACCGGGCATGTCACCCCAGCCGGGAAACTCCACGTGCTCGGTATCGACGATGCGCGCGAAGGTGTCGTTGGCAAAAGCCGCGCGGTAGATCAACGAGATATCCGCCGCGGACGTCGACATGCCTGCCGCGTCCAAACCGGAGTAGCTCGCCGCCACCGTCGAGCGCGTGCCAATCTCCTGTGCCTTCGCGTTGACTTTCTCCAGCGCCTCCTCATCCCCGCCAACAGCCTGCGCGAGAGCGTGTGCGGCATCGTTGCCGGAGGCCATGAGAAGGCCCTGCAGGAGCTGCTCTACGGTATAGACCCCATCCGGGCCGAGGCCGACGGCGGAGCCTTCGACGGAGGCGTCGTCAAGCGTGGCGGTGATGCGTTGGTCCAAGGGAAGCTCCTCGATGACCACGAGCGCTAACAGTGCTTTGATGATGGAGGCCGGGCGGTAGCGCCCGTTGGGGTCCTTCATGGCGATGATCTCGCCGGTGTCCAGGTCACTGACCATCCACGCCGAGGCAACGACGTCCTTATTGACCCGAAAGCCGCGCGGTGCGGTGACACCGCAGGCCGCGCCCTCAACCGCGGGCAGGGGAGTGGGTGCTGCCTGGCCGGGAGCCAACCGCTCCGAGGTGGTCGTCGGCTCCTCAGGCACGAGGGAATGCGGGCACAAGTCAGTATCCGGCGCGGTGGTGCGCGTGGGCGATGATGACTCTTCCTCTTCTGCGAACGCTGGCGGCGTGGTGGCCAGAGCGATGGCGGTGAGGAGTGCGGGGACATGTTTCATAGCGTGCTTAATCCTAGACCCCGTCCTAGGATGAACCTCATGCATGACGCACCTCTGATTAGCCCTGAAAACAAAGATTCCGGCGCCGAGATTTTCGCTCGTCTGCCCAAAGTGACGCTGTTGGCGCCGCTGCCCACGGATGCATCCACCCCGGACGAGCTCCGCGCGGCCACGCACGCTGCTGTGCAGGCGCTTGCCGACGACCACGTGGTCTACGCCGAGCTCCGCCTGCGCCCCAGTGCTTTCCCCTTCGGCGCCGCCGAGGCGCTGGCTGCGGCGCAAGAGGGTCTTGATGTTCCCGGTATTGATGCGCGGATCATCGTGGAGGGCGATGCCAATAGCTGGGATGCCGGCGAGGCCGTTGCCGGTGCAGCGCTGACTGAGCTGTCCGCAGCGGAGAAGCTGCGTGAAAATTTCATTCCCTGGGAGCGGGACGTGGCTTCGTACGAGGATGCCGTGGCGGCAGTGCACGCCGGTGCGACGCGTCTGGTTCACGCAACAGATCTCATCGATGATTTCGGTGCCGACCTTGACGGCGTTCGCCCGGGCAAGGCCTCTGCGTGGGTGCGGGATCGCCGCATCGCGCTGACCTTTGCGCCGCTAGAGGAATTGCCCGCAGAGGAGCTGGCCGATCACCCTCTGCCGCTGCTACAGCAGCTCGGCTTTACCTGCACGGTGGCGGGCGAGAAGCTCAGCGATGTCTTCCTCGCCCTGAGCGAGACCTTCGGCTATGGCCTCGAGGAGTTCTTCGACCTCACCATCAAGGCCATTGAGAATTCCTTTGCTAGCGAAGAAGACCGCCAGCGCCTCATCGAGCAGGAGATCCTGCCCGCCTATGAGGAACTGGCGGATCCGGAATTCGCGGAAGACGCTTCAGATATGAGCGATTCCGATGCGGAAGAAGACAGTGAGTCTTCCGAGTAGAAGCTAGAAGCGGGAGAAACGCTTCGTCAGCATTTCCTCCAGGCCCTTCCAGGACTCCGCATGCTCGGTGTAGGGCTTGGAAGGAACGTAACCTGCGTGCTCGGTGGAGCCGAGCATGTAGCCCAGGTAGTCCTGGAAGCGCGGGTTCTGCAGCATATAAGAGTTGATGGAGTCATCACCGGCCCAGTCGGCGGCATCGGCGCAGACTTCGTAGCAGCGGCTCATCTGATCCGTATCGACGGCCTCCGGGCCCTTTTCAATGTCGCGCACGATGCCATTGAAGGTGTACTGGTTATCCGGGTGGACGGTGACCTCGAGCTCGCCCGCGTTCGCCGCGGCAACGACCTCCTCCCAGGTGGAGACCTTTGCTAGGTCATGGTCGTCGTTCTCCATGATCCAGCGCACGAGCACCTTGGAGCTGGGGAAGGTGAAGATCTCGCCCCACTTGCCCAGGAACACCGGCTTGCCGTTGAGGTAGGTGCGCAGGGTGTAGACCGTTCGCTGGTTGGCGGTGATCTTAATCGGGTCGATGCCTGCGGCTGCCCACGGGGAATTGTCGTAGGGATCGGCGGATTTCGCTGCCGCCTCGCGTTCTTCTTCGGCCTTCTTGCGTGCTTCTTCCGCGGCTTCGCTGGCGGCAGAGATGCGGGTAGCGGCATCCGCGGTTGCCTCCTGGCTGAAATCGGAGGAAGGGATGACCTTGACTACTTTGTCGAGGTCCTCGATGACCTCACGCCAGTTGCTATGAATAACGCGGCCTACGCCGGACCATTCGCCCATACCCTGGTCACCGGCATAGTGATCGGCTCCGCGGGCGGGGTTGCGCAAGATGGAATGCGAAGCGAAGAAAATAACGGTGTGCTCCGCGGCCCCGACCTCTGCCAGCGCGTGTGCAATTTCTAGGCAGCGTGCGACGGTGGACACGTTCTCGTGGCTGGGGCGGCCAGCCAAGTGCTTTGGCATGCCGATGAGGTCGTATACATGCTTCTTCTCCGGAACGACGCGGTCCGCCGCCTGGGAATTGAAAGCCTCCCACTTTGGGTGATCGAGCAGGTCGTGCTTCGAACCGGATTCGAGGAAGCACAGCATCTCGGCTTCGGTGTTAAAGAGCAAGACGGACTCGTCATCACCGAGGAAGGCCTGCCACTCGGAACCATTCTGGCGCCACTTCGGCGCCCAGAGGGTATAAAAATCACCCTCAGAAAGGGAGAGCTGGATGGGTACAATCGCGCGGGTGTTCATGGGCAAACAGTCTACCCTGTAGGCCTCCAGAACCCTTTGAAAGCCATCCCCATGTTGTTAGTACGCAGCGGATTGGTTTGCACAGGGCTGCCCGCTTCCACCATTTGTCCGCCGCCGGAGTACATGGCCACGTGCCCATCCCACACGATGAGGTCACCGGGCTGCAGTTCGTCTGCGCTTACCTGACGGCCCACGGTCTGGCTTTCTGCGGTGCGCGGCAGCTCCACCCCCGCTTGGCGCCAAGCCCATTGCGTCAACCCAGAGCAATCAAAGCTGCCATTGCCGGTACCGCCCCACCCATAGGGAGTCCCCACCTGGGACAGAGCGGCCTGTGCCGCAGCCTGCCCTTGCGTGGTTCCTTCGCTTGCGGTGGAGGACGCGGTGAGTGCGTGGCGCACCACGCCTTCCTCCTGCGGGCCGCGCACCGAGGGGCGAACAGCACGCTGGCCAATGGGTATGAGGGGAGCTGCTGCCTGCAGGAGCTCCCCAGCCAGCTGCTTGACGCGAAGCATCGCTTTGCCAACGTATTCCATGGCCAGGGCTTGCAATGCTGAACGCGCCGCAGCCTGTGTTGCAGGATTCGGGATGAGCAACCCGAGGGCGATAGGTAGTCCGCGCTGGAGAAGCTCGAAGCCCAGACCGATGAGGTCCCTGACTGTCGCCGCGATGAGCCCGCGGGCAGCATCCAGAGCGGAGCGGGCGGTGGAGAGATCCTCAGTGGCTTGGCGCGCAGTGTCTAACAACGCCCGTGGATCCCCATGCGCGATTTCCGCTAGCGGCCCTGCAGCAGTGAGATCGGGCACAGTGGGCAGGGAGACGTCGGGAAGCTGCGCCGGCTGAATCCGGGCAATGTGGGCGAGTGCTGACTCCAACATCACAGACCCCCGCACGCGTTCGCGAGAACACCATCGGCGTCTTCCGCTTCGCGGGCCATGCGGAAGCTGGAGTCCGCCACGGCGCCCGCATCCGCCCTGACCTGGGCAAGGCGGGCGGAAAGGTTCTCCATGGCGGTGTTAAAGGTTCCAGTGAAACCGCCCAGAACGGTATCGACCGGTAGCTCAGGAGGGGGAGTGGAGGAGGCCTGGGAGATGGCGGCAAGCTCATGCGCCAGCCTGCGGGTGTGTTCGGTGTCGATATTAAACGTGTGGAAGCTAGTCATGGCTTATTAGACTGTGCCGCCCGCTGATCGGTTCCCGGCCGATTCTTATACAGTGAAGGGCATGGATATCCACGTAGTAGACCACCCCCTCGCCGCCTCCCGGCTCACACTCATGCGCGATGCCCGCAGCGATAATGCCGCCTTCCGTGCAGCTCTGCGGGATCTTGGCACCATGCTTGTCTATGAGGCAGCGCGCGACCTGCCCGTCGAGCATTTTGATTGCGTTACTCCCGTTGCCACGGCGGAGGGCACCCGCCTGCAGGACCCGCCAATTATCGTGCCCATCATCCGTGCTGGACTGGGCATGATTGACCCGGCGCTGTCGATGATCCCTGATGCCCAAGTTGGCTTCATCGGCATGGCGCGCGATGAAGAAACCCATGAGCCGGTGCCTTACCTGGAGGCCCTGCCGGAGGATCTCAGCGGGCGTAGCGTCTTTGTCGTCGATCCGATGCTCGCCACGGGCGGTTCCCTCCTGCATTCCCTGAAGCTCCTCGCGGATCGCGGCGCCACCGATATCACCGCGATCTGCATGGTGTCCGCGCAGCCGGGCGTCGATGCGCTGGCCAACTCGGGGCTGCCGGTTCGCTTGGTTACCGCGGCGATTGATCCGGCCCTCAACGAGGACGCCTACATCGTGCCGGGGCTTGGCGACGCCGGCGACCGCCTCTACGGTCCCCGCAATATCGACCTGTAGCTAAGGTAGACCGCTTAGTATATCCGGCGTGTGACCTGCCCGGCTAACTGAACCGCATGGTCTAGTTGTAGACTCTTCCCAATAGGACACCACGGAGGAGGAAGCAGTGATCTCGGACTACGTCAGTGAGTGGTTCAGCAACCACCGCGCGGAGGTCATCGCGTGGCGCCGCCATATTCACCGCCACCCGGAGACCTCCAATAAGGAAGTAGAAACCACTCGCTTCCTGTCTCGCACCCTGCGTGAGTACGGTCTGGAGCCGCAGCTTTTCCCCGAAACCGGCCTCATGGTGGACATCGGGCCCGACACGGAACTCGGGCGCCTGGCCTTCCGCGCCGACATCGACGCGCTCCCAGTCACGGAGGTTACCGGCCTCGAGTACACCTCCGAGGTCCCCGGCGTCATGCATGCCTGCGGGCATGACATGCACACCACCATTGCGCTGGCCACGGCCTGTGCCTTGGCGGATCTCAACCACGAGCACCCGCTGGACTTCGGTGTCCGCGTCATCTTCCAACCCGCCGAAGAGGTCTGGGTAGGCGGCGCCACCGACGTCATCGAGTGGGGTGCGCTCGAGGGCGTGAATTCCATCTTTGCGGTCCACGTCGAGCCGAAGCTGCGCGTCGGGCGCATCGGCGTCCGCGCCGGGGCGATCACCTCCGCGACTGACGTCGTGGAAATCAACGTCTCCGGTCCGGGCGGGCACACGTCGCGCCCGCACTTGTCTGCGGACGTCGTCTATGCGCTGGGCAAGCTGCTGACGGACCTGCCGGGTTTGCTCTCGCGCCGCGTCGATCCACGCACCGGCACCGTCTTGGTCTTTGGTCAGGTGAATTCCGGCTATGCACCGAACGCGATTCCCGAGACCGGCTCGGTGTCTGGCACCATGCGCACGGCGGATATCGGGATCTGGCGCGAGATGCAAACGCTGTTCTCTGAGCTTGTGGAGCAAGTCCTGGCGCCCCTGGGTGTGGAACATGAGCTGGTCTATCACCGTGGGGTTCCGCCGGTGCTTAACGACGACGTCTCCACCGCCCTCCTCGCCAGCGCTGCCCAGGCCATCGACCCGCAAGCCGTGGTCCAAGCGCCGCAGTCCTCGGGCGGCGAGGACTTCTCCTGGTACTTGGAGAAGGTCCCCGGTTCCATGGCCCGCCTCGGTTGCTGGTCCGGCGAAGGCGAGCAGCACGATCTACATATGGGTGATTTGGCCCCCGATGAGAGGGCTATCGGCGTGGGCGTCAAACTCTTCGGCTCCGTGGCGGAACAGTTTGCCAACGTGGAGGATTAGTTTCCTAACTACTACACTGTGACAAGGATTTCCCAGAGTTCTTATAGGCAGATTTTTCAAAAAGGAGCGACAGTGTCACAGGAAGCCCCCCGCATCGTAATTATCGGCGGCGGCCCCGCAGGCTATGAGGCTGCGACTGCCGGCGCCAAGTACGGCGCGCACATTACGTTGGTTGAGGAACAGGGCCCCGGTGGCTCCTCCGTTCTCTTGGACTGCGTCCCGTCGAAGTCCTTTATTGCCGGCGCCAACATCCGCACCGATTTCCGCCGCGCGGATGATATGGGCCTGAACCACCAGCTCGGCTCGCTGAAGCTGAGCCTGGAGGCGCTTAACGGCCGCGTGCAGGCGCTGGCCGGCAACCAGTCCCGCGACGTGCGCGCGGGCCTGGAGAAGATCGGCGTCAAGGTCATCGATGGCCGCGCCGCATTCTCCGAGGACCAGCACGGCGTGAAGGGTGCCGCGCACAAGGTTGATGTCACCCACACTGATGGCACCACCGAAACCCTCGACGCGGACCTGGTCCTCGTTGCCACCGGTGCCACCCCGCGCATCTTGCCGGGCGCGCAGCCGGACGGCGAGCGCATCCTGACCTGGCAGCAGGTTTATGACCTCAAGGAGGAACCGGAGCACCTCATTGTCGTCGGCTCCGGCGTGACCGGTGCCGAGTTCGTTTCCGCCTTCGCGGAGATGGGCGTGCGTGTGACCATGGTGGCTTCTCGCGACCGCATTCTGCCGCATGATGACGCCGATGCTGCCGACGTCCTCGAGACCGTCCTGGCTGAGCGCGGCGTGGAGCTGGAAAAGAACTGCCGCGTCGAAACGGTCTCCCGCACCGAGGACGGCAACGTGGTGGTCAAGACCCAGGATGGTCGCGAGATCCACGGCTCCCACGTCATCATGTCCATCGGTTCCATCCCAAATACGAAGAACCTGGGCCTCGAGCACGTTGGCGTGGCTACCACGAAGTCCGGTCACATCGAGGTTGACCGAGTTTCCCGCACCAACGTTGCTGGCATCTACGCGGCGGGTGACTGCTCCGACCTCTTCCCGCTGGCCTCTGTTGCCGCGATGCAGGGACGCATCGCCATGTACCACTCCCTGGGTGAGGGCGTGTCCCCGCTGCGCTTGAAGACGGTCGCCACGGCCGTGTTTACCCGCCCGGAGATCGCTGCCGTGGGCTTTACCCAGGCGGAGATTGAGGCGGGCGAGGTTGCCGCGCGCACCATCACGATGCCGCTGAACACCAACCCGCGCGCCAAGATGCGCTCTCTGCAGCACGGTTTTGTCAAGCTCTTCTGCCGCGCCACCTCCGGCCGCGTTATCGGCGGCGTTATCGTCGCCCCGACCGCTTCCGAGCTCATCCTGCCCATCGCCGTGGCGGTAACCAACCAGCTCACCGTGAACCAGCTGGCGGATTCCTTCGCGGTCTACCCGTCGCTGTCCGGCACCATCACCGAGGCAGCCCGCCGCCTCGTTGCCCACGACGACCTCGAGTAGGCAGGCTCCAGCTCTGTTCTAGCTTCGGTTCGGTTTTATAAGCTCAGTGTGCTCACCGCATGCTGGGCTTCTTCCATGGTGAACCGCTCGCCGTAGTCGCTGGGGAGCTGCATAGGGGTTGGACATGAGAGAACCTCCTGCGTAGGTGAGAGACGAGAGCCCGGCGTGGTGCCGAACGAGTCTTATCTTGGCAAGCGGCCTGGACATTGCCGCAGGAAGTTCGAAAGCTTGGGCGGACTGTGGAAACTACGAGGTCGCGTAGGCCGAAACCGGAGTGGCATTGAGGTCGAGGCTGACGGAGCGCCCCGCCTGTGGGAAGGCGCGCTGCGGACAGGCCGGGCGTGGGCAGGCGGCGCAACCGGGGCCGATGGGGGTTGCCTCGGAAGGGGAGAGGTTGAGCGCATCGGCGTAAACCACGCGATCCGCCTGCGCGATATCGCAGCCCAGCCCCACGACGAATTCCTTGCGCGGTGTACCCCAGGCCTGAGCTTGGCCTTGGACGAAGCGCGCGATCCACAGGTAGGTGTGGTCATCGGGCATCGAGGCCACCTGGCGCGTGATGCGGTTTGGTGTTTCAAAAGCACGGTGGACCACCCACAACGGGCACGAGCCGCCGCTGCGTGCAAAGTGGAAAGCGGTGGAGGACTGGCGCTTGGAAATATTGCCCGCGCGGTCGGTTCGGATGAAGGAGAAAGGGACACCTTGGTGGTGGGGCCGCTGAAGCGTCGACAAGCGCTGCGCGGTGGTCTCGAAACCAGTGCCAAAGGATGCCGCGATCACATCAATGTCGTAGCGCGTCTCCTCCGCGGTGGTGAGGAGCTGCGTATAGGGCATGGTGACGGCCGCCGCGAAGTATTGGGCCAGTCCGTAGGTGCCGATGGAGCGGGCTTCGGCGCTGGGGAGTTCAGCCACGAGTTCCGCGCAGTGCTCTGGATAGGCCAGAAGACAGTACTGGAGCGCCATCTCGAAGACGAGCTGGGCTTCCGTGAGTCCTGCGCGCAGGTGCAGCTCGCGGTCGTGGAAGGTCCGTCGGCGCGGGGAGGCCGAGGAGAAACGTGTCGTAACACCGAACTCGTCCTGGAGGACTGAGGCCAAGCGCCCACGGCGCAGGACGCGGTCACCGAGGGAATCGGACAGCTCCTCGGCAGCTACGTCCAGGCTGTGAATGTAGTTGTGGGCGTCGTAGAAGAAGTCGCGGACCGCTTCGAAAGGGCCGGTTTCCGCGGGGGTGTGCGCGGCGGCGGCGACAAGCCGGGGGAGTAGCTCGGGGAAGCGCCCGCTTAAGTCGGTGAGCGTGGTGTCGGAGGCCTCGGGGAAGAGCTGACGCAGCTCGGCGAGCGCGCGCAGGTCGCGATCCCCCGCGAAGTAGGTGGCGTCAACGCCAAAGCGTTGCGTCAGCTGCATGAGGACGGTGACGGTGAGGGGGCGCTGGTCATTTTCCAGCTGGTTGAGATAGCTGGTGGACATCCCCAGTTGTTGTGCCATGGCCGCTTGGGTGAGTTTGCGTTCTTTGCGTAGTGCGTGGATTCTTGCCCCCGCGTAGTGCTTGCTCATTGTGTACGTCCTCCCAAAAAGCCGCCCCAACTGGTAATTACACAAGGTTTGCAAACAACGCAAAACCCTGCAACAGATAAACACAGTTTACACATGTGGCAGGCCACACGGGCGGGGGATAGTGTGATGGCTATCGCAGCCGTTGTTGTCTAGGAGGAAAACCCCGTTGATTAACCACGAAGTACGTACCCACAAGTCCGCCGAGAACTTCCCCATCGAAGAGCACCTGGCGTACAAGATTGCCAAGGTCGCAGCAGATCCCGTTGAGGTTCCGGCCGAGACCACCGAGATGATCATCAACCGCATCATCGATAACGCCTCCGTGGCCGTGGCCTCAGCCACCCGCCGCCCGGTGACCTCCGCCCGCGTCATCGCGCAGGCCCACCCGGCTCAAGAAGGCGGCGCCACCATCTTCGGCGTTGACGGCACCTACTCCGCCGAGTGGGCAGCCCTGGCCAACGGCACTGCCGTGCGCGAGCTGGACTACCACGACACCTTCCTCGCCGCCGAATACTCCCACCCGGGCGATAACATCCCGCCAATCCTGGCCGTGGCACAGCACAAGGGGCTGACCGGCAAGGAGCTCATCCGCGGTATCGCCACCGGCTACGAAGTCCAGGTCAACCTGGTCAAGGGCATCTGCCTTCACGAGTGGAAGATCGACCACGTGGCGCACCTCGGCCCCTCCGTCGCCGCGGGCATCGGCACCATGCTCGGCCTCGACGTCGACACCATCTACCAGGCCATCGGCCAGGCGCTACACACCACCACCGCCACCCGCCAGTCCCGCAAGGGCCTCATCTCCTCCTGGAAGGCCTATGCACCGGCGTTTGCCGGCAAGATGGGCATCGAAGCAGTAGACCGCTCCATGCGCGGCGAGGGTGCCCCGGCCCCGATTTGGGAAGGCGAGGACGGCTTCATTGCCTGGATGCTCCACTCCCCGGAGCGCACCTACACCGTCCCCCTCCCGGCTGAGGGCGAGGAAAAGCGCGCCATCCTGGACACCTACACCAAGGAGCACTCCGCGGAGTACCAGGCACAGGCCCCGATTGATATGGCCTTTGCCCTCAAGAAGACCTTGGCTGAGAAGGGCCTGAAGGTGGAGGACATTGAGTCCATCGTCCTGCACACCTCGCACCACACCCACTACGTCATCGGCACCGGCGCCAACGACCCGCAGAAGATGGATCCGAACGCCTCCCGCGAGACTCTGGATCACTCCATCATGTACATCTTCGCCGTGGCCCTGCAGGACGGCGAGTGGGACTACGAGACCTCCTACTCTGACGAGCGCAAGCACCGCCAGGACACCATCGACCTGTGGCACAAGATTTCCACCGTTGAGGACCCGGAGTGGACCCGCCGCTACCACTCCAACGACCTCAGCGAGAAGGCCTTCGGCGGCAAGGCCGTCATCACCTTCAAGGATGGCACCGTGATCGAGGACGAGCGCGCGGTGGCCGACGCCCACCCGCTCGGCGCCCGCCCCTTCGGCCGCGAGGAGTACATCAACAAGTTCAAGAAGCTCGCCGCCGGCAAGGTTTCGGAGGAGGAGCAGGAGCGCTTCCTCGCTGCCGCCCAGAACCTGGAAAACCTCACCGACCTGAGCGAGCTCAACGTTCGCCTCACCGACGAGGCTATCGCCACCGCACCCGAGACCCCGAAGGGACTGTTCTAAATGGCTGGCCTATTTGGCTCTACTATCAGCAATGCAGACAAGCGCAAGAGCTTCCGCGAGGCGCTGAACGCACCGGGAATCACCACGCTGCCGGGCGCCTTCAACCCGTTGACCGCGCGGCTCATCCAGGACATCGGCGGCTTCGGCGGCGTCTACGTCTCCGGCGCGGTGCTGGCTAATGATCTGGGCCTGCCGGACATTGGTCTCACCACCCTCACTGAGGTGGCGCAGCGCGCCGGGCACATTGCCCGCGCCACGGACCTGCCTGTGCTTGTCGACGCCGACACGGGCTTCGGCGAACCCATGTCCGCCGCCCGCACCGTCGCCGCGCTGGAGGACGCCGGCCTGGCCGGCTGCCACCTGGAGGACCAGGTTAACCCGAAGCGCTGCGGCCACCTCGATGGCAAGGAAGTGGTGCCGACGGATCTTATGGTTCGCCGCATTACCGCCGCCGTCAACGAGCGCCGCGATGAGAACTTCATCATCTGTGCCCGCACCGATGCCGCCGGCATCCACGGCATCGATGAAGCCATCGAGCGCGCCAAGGCCTACGCCGACGCCGGTGCGGACCTCATCTTCACTGAGGCCCTGTACTCGCCGGAGGACTTCGAAAAGTTCCGCGCCGCCGTGGATACCCCTCTGCTGGCCAACATGACCGAGTTCGGCAAGACCGAGCTGCTGTCCGCCAAGCGCATTGAGGAGCTGGGCTATAACGCCGTCATCTGGCCGGTGTCCACCCTGCGCGTGGCCATGGGCGCTACCGAAGAATTCCTCCGCGACATGCAGGAAACCGGCCTGCAATCCGAGGAATGGCTCGACCGCATGCAGCACCGCTCCCGCCTGTATGAGCTGGTGCGCTACGACGAGTACAACGCCTTCGACCAGAGCGTGTTCACCTACTCCAAGGACAGCTACAAGCCCACCTTCGACTAGGGCACACGGCCTGAAACTCACACTAGAACCCAATAAAAGGAGAAAACACCATGTCTGAAACCCCAGAAATCCGCAAGGGCCTGTACGGCGTCGTCGTCGATGAGACCGCCGTGTCCAAGGTTGTCCCGGAGACCAACTCCCTGACCTACCGCGGCTACCCGGTCCAGGAGCTGGCACGCTACTGCTCCTTCGAGGAGGTTGCTTACCTGCTGTGGAACGGCGAGCTGCCGTCCCAGGATGAACTGGTCCGTTTCTCCGCTCGTGAGAAGGCGCTGCGCCACCTGGACCGCCACCTCATTGACCTGATCACCTCCATGCCGAAGTCCTGCCACCCGATGGACGTTCTGCGCACCGCAGTCTCCTTCATCGGTTCCCAGGACCCGGAGGAGTACACCAAGGATTCCGAGCACATCCGCCGCACCGCGCTGGAGCTCATGGCGAAGCTGCCGACCATCGTCGCCCTCGATATCCGCCGTCGCCGCGGTGAGGGCTACATCGAGCCTTCCCGCAAGAAGGGCTTTGCGGAGAACTTCCTGTGGATGGTCTTCGGTGAGGAGGAAGGCTCGCCGGCCCTGTCGCGCTCCGATATTGAGGCCTTTGATAAGTCCCTCATCCTCTATGCTGAGCACTCCTTCAACGCTTCCACCTTCGCTGCCCGCGTGGTGACCTCCACGATGTCGGATACCTACTCCGCCGTTACCGCCGCCATCGGCGCCCTCAAGGGCCCGCTGCACGGTGGTGCTAACGAGGCCGTGATGAAGAACTTCCTGGAGGTCGGTGACCCGGCCAAGGCAGAGGAGTGGACGCTCAACAAGCTCAAGAACAAGGAGCTCGTCATGGGCTTCGGTCACCGCGTGTACAAGAACGGTGACTCCCGTGTTCCGACCATGGAGGCTGCCTTCCGCGAGCTGGCCAAGGACCACGGCCAGGAGCAGTGGGTGGAGATGTACGAGAAGATGGCCAAGACCATGTACGAGAACACCTCCATCAAGATCCAGCCGAACCTGGACTTCCCGGCTGGCCCTGCGTACCACATCCTTGGTTTCGACATTGAGTTCTTCACCCCGATCTTCGTGATGGCCCGCATCACCGGCTGGACCGCACACATCGTGGAGCAGAACGAGAACAACTCCCTGATCCGCCCGCTGTCTGCCTACAACGGCAAGGAGCAGCGCTCCGTTCCGCCGAAGCAGATCTAATTAGCGGTTGCGCTTGACGACGGGCGCTGCACGTGGCGAAGGCATGTCATGCCGACGCCACATGCAGCGCCTAATGCTATTGCGCCTGCGGCAACAAGAAGTGCATTCCAATCGATGGCAAAAGTGAGGCCATCTCCCATTGCGTAGACCATTCCGGCAAGCGGGAGGATTCCAGCGAGACAGCCAGTAATGATCGCGGCACATGCCAGTGTGGCCGTAGTGAGTACAACGATTCTTAGGTGCCAGGAGGAATCGAGGCCTAGTACTTTGAAGGTGGTCTCGATTGCTTCGGTAGCGCGAGCAAGTTGCCGCGAGAAAACAAAGGTTACGGCTAACGCGCTGAGAAGCGCGGCTGCCAAGCTGATATAGAATGCCCGCGGTGTCGAAGAAGTTTGAATCAGTGGCAGTAGTACGAGCTCGTGGGGGATATGAGCTTGTGCAGCGCTATCAAGAAAGCGCTTTTCTTGGTCTTCCTGGAGACCCGTAAAGACCCATTGTGTCCTACCTGCCGGTGCATCTAGATTTTGCGCCGTGGATGCGAGGATAAATCCTCCAGCTAGCTTCTCCCAGTGTGGCCCGAAGTCCATACTCAGCGCTGAAAGTGATGAGTGGCCTGAATTCTTGCTCGTGTTGATTGAAACGTGGTCTTGGTTGATGAATCTGTGATCGCGGACTAATGCCCCAGTCTTAAGGACTTCTTTTTCTGAGGCAGTAAGCTCTCGGTCTAAGAGTTGCTCTACGTTACGAACGGATTCGACGCTCAGTACGCCAAAAGTCCCCGACATCTCCGCGGGCATGTCCAGCGTGGCTTGGACATAAGAAACACGAACTGGGGCGGGCACGCCCAACGCAGTGGCTAGGTGCTGAACGGATTCAGCACGCGGGGAAAGCCCGTCATCTGTCTTCTCTAAAATGTGTGCCTGGTTTGGGGCGATCGTTGACGTCAAACTGTCATTCTCACTGGCTGTGAAGCTGGCTGACATCGAACTGCTAAACACGGCGGTTCCCATGCACAGGACCAACAACGTCAGACCCGTGCCAATAAGCTGCCGGTGCTTCTCTGCAAATCTTAGGGCCACGCCTGCTGGAGTGTAGGGCCGGCTGGTTCGCGGACAGCGTGCGAGAAAAAGAGAAAAGACGATGCACAATGCCACGGTTGGCAATGGCGCCCAGGTTTCGAACACGTCTGGCCCCAGCAGTGCTGAAGCGACCGTAAAGAGCGCGGCCACAAGGACAATAGCAATAGCACTCCAACGCAAGAATGATGCCGATAAGGCCGGCAGCGGGATGTCTTTCCAGAACGGATGCGGCTGGGTCGACGGCGCGGTGGCAACACCGCCAATCAGGAGTGCTGCTAGCGAGCTAGCGAGAAGATGTTATGTCCATAGGGTTTTTGGACATGGAG